>DAOUHY010000039.1:0-18882 GCA_034428435.1 Caldilineaceae bacterium
CAGGGCCATTTCGCCGAAGAGTGTGTGGGGGCCGAGGGTTGTGATGACGAGCTTTTTGCCTTCAGGGCTGATGCGATAGAGCTGTACGCGGCCTTCCTTGAGGATGAAAAGGACTTCGCCCGGCTCCTCCGGGCGGTAGAAGACCCGTCCTTTGCGCACGGTGCTCATCGTGGTGATTCGGTTCAACTCTTCCATTTCTCTGGATGTCAGGTCCTGAAAGACCATCAGTTCAGAGAGAAATTTCATCTTTTCCGCGGGTTGCAGCGCGGCGGACATTTTCATGATCGTCATGGTGGGTTTCTCCTGGCCCGCCGCGGGTTTGGGACGGTCGGCGGCCTCGGTTCCTCGCTCTCAGCTTTTGGCCCATCCTCATTATACGCGTCGAGGAGAAATTATCAACCTTTTTTGGCGCTCTTATACCCGATTTGTTAGAATGCGGGCATGAATTTGCGCTTTCCCCGGCAGTCTATTCGTTACTCCATTTCAAATGCGCCCCTCGCAAACAGGGGCGCATTTTGTACTGGCGTCCAAGGCAGGAGAGCACGCAGATCTGCCTTTTGGCGTCGCTCGATCCAGTCTTACGGCGGCCTCAGCATCCTATCCATTCTGGCACCGGTCGTGATTCTGATGTCGTGGAATCGTGCCACCATGCCGGAGCAGGCGCCCCCTCAAGCAGCTCCGACCCTGGAGGCACCGGCAGCTGGTGAGAGCGCCGATTTGGCGCGGAACGAACAGGCATTGTCGGTGCGGTCCAACACGGTTAGCCCCGATGGCGATGCACTCTCCGGGCCTGCGGTCAGAGCAGAGGCCGTCGGGGACGGGCAGTCGAGCGTTACGCCGGTCGCGACAGCCACGCCGCCGCCCGCGGGACTGCAGGGGCAGATCGTGGGTGGTGAGAAGGCGGCGCCGGGGGCCTGGCCGTGGATGGTTGCGATCCAGGCCTTCACCGAGCCCGGTTACCACACTTTCTGCGGGGCGTCTCTCGTGGCGCCGAGCTGGGCGCTGACGGCGGCCCACTGCGTCGTGAACGCGTCGCCGGACGACATTGTGGCGACGGTTGGCCCTCACAGGCTGGACAGCGGGCAGGGGCAGAAGAGGTCGGTTGACCGTATTGTCGTGCATCCTCGCTACGGATTCGACTTTGCCCACGACTTCGCGCACGACCTGGCGCTGCTGCATCTGGCAGAGCCGGCGGACGCCGAGCTGGTCACGCTGCTGGGGGCAGACAGCCTGGCGCTGGCCGGGCCGGGCACGCTGGGGACGGTGATTGGCTGGGGGGCGCTTTCGGAGGACGGCAATGCGGGTTTGATCTCCTATGACCTGCAGCAGGTGGAGCTGCCGATCGTGTCGGAGGAAGAGTGCACGAGCTCGATGGGCAGGATGATCACGGAGAACATGCTGTGCGCCGGATTCAGGGAAGGGGGTAAGGACGCGTGCCACGGTGACAGCGGCGGCCCGCTGGTGGTGCCAGACGGGGAGGGCAGCTGGCAGCTGGCGGGGCTGGTGAGTTTTGGCAGTGGCTGTGCGCGGCCGGCGGTTGACGGCGTTTATACGCGTGTGAGCCACTACCACGACTGGATACTGGCGCAGATCATCCTGGAGGAGACGGCCAAGGAGCGTGAGGAGTTTGAGATCATGCTGCCGGCAGTGCACAGCGGGGCGGCCGTTCTGATGCTGCCGGCGGTTCATCATGGGCCGGAGGAGCAGCCGAAGTCAGTCGTGTCGCCGAAACCGCCGCCCTTTCCTGACGGACTGCTGCGGAAGGTGCAGGTGCCGATTTTAATGTATCACTATGTAAGCGTGCCGCCGTCCGGGTCGGACGTGTACCGGCGGGACCTGTCGGTGTCTCCCGAACTGTTCCGGAGTCACCTACAGGCGATGGCCGAGGCCGGGTATACGACGATCAGTATGTATGACCTGGTGGACCATCTGAACCAGGGTACACCGCTGCCGGAGAAGCCGGTCATCCTCACGTTTGACGATGGGTACCGCGACAATTACGAGAACGCGTTTCCGCTTTTGGCGGAGTTCGGCATGACGGGGATGTTTTTTGTGGTATCGGACTACATGGACGAGGGAAACCCGCTGTATCTGTCGTGGGACATGGCGCGGGAGATGCAGGCGGCGGGGATGTTCATCGAGTCGCATGGGCGCAATCACGCGAGTTTGCGGAATCGGAACGATGATTACCTGGTGTGGCAGGCGCTGGGGAGCGCGGAGACGATCGAGCATGAGCTGGGGGTGCGGCCGCGTTTCATTACGTATCCTTTTGGGCATTACGACAGTAATACGATCCGGATATTTGAGAGTGCGGGGTTCTGGGGCGGTGTGACGATCATTGCGGGGGCTACGCATTCGACGGATGATCTGTTCCAGTTGCGGCGAGTAAGGGTGCGGGGGACGACGAGTGCGGGGGAGTTGGTGAGGTTGTTGGGGGTGGAGTGGTGAGGGGCAGTGGTCAGTGGTCAGTAGTCAGTAGTCAGTGGTCAGTGACTAAGTTCCATGGACATTTAGGGAAGTTCGTTCAGAATTCAAGAAGGATGGCACGGTTGCAGGTCTGTTCGGGATGTTTCTGGGTTGAATGTTGTGGCAAGTGAAACCGATCGATCCGCGAAGGGGCGCGAAGAAACACCAAAGGCGTGTCGGGATTTCTTTGCGGGGCTGCGCGGATCGGTCGGTCTTCGATTTCGCAATTGGCTGTTGTGGAAGACGTGGATTGAGGTGCCAGCGTCCGACGCTGTCGATACCGACAGTTTCCTTGAGTTTGGCCGTGCGGAAGTCGTAGCCGGCGGCCAGCGCGCGGCGGGTGTCGAGAGAGACTCCGACGCGCTCTTTGTCTTCGACCAAGTCGATGATGCGCCAGATCAGGAGGTGATATTTTGATCGAGGACATCGCGATTCTTGAAAGGAAGTTCGTTGCCAAGACGGCAGCGAAGTACCGCAGCCGGGGCTATGAAGTGGAGGAAGACTGTCCGCTGGATTTCCTGCCTGGTTTCCGCGCAGATCTGGTTGCGCGCAAAGGCGACGAAGTGCGGGTGATCGAGGTAAAGTCCAGAACTTCCTTAGCGGCGACGCCGAGCCTGAATGAACTTGCTGAGATTCTCTATAGTAAGCCTGGCTGGAGCTATGACCTGTTGCTCGTAGGCGAACCGGAGAAACTGGAGGCTCCTGAGGGTTCGCAGCCTTTTGCGGAGGAGGAGATCCGCCGGCGACTTGCCGAGGCGGAGGAGGTTCTTGAGAAGGGTTCGGGCGAAGCCGCTTACCTGTTGGTCTGGTCGGCTTGTGAGGCCGCCATCCGGAATCTGATCGAGACCGCGGAAATTTCCATCACGCGTGTCACCACGGCGTCTTACGTCCTCGACATGGCGGTCATGCACGGCATCATTTCGCGCGAGGACCACGACTATCTGACCGACATGATGAAGTATAGGAATGCAATTGCTCATGGTTTTGATGTCAACGGATTCAGCGATGAAGAGGTGGCTGAGTTGATCGAGGTTGTTGTGCGGCTGCTGGATTCGGAGCCTGAGTTGGCGTGAAGGCGGGCGAGAGGCGGCTCGGAGCGGCGTAGTTCTCGCAGTGTTGAGGTTTCGCGGCCTTAACTTTAGTAGGGCACCCCACTGTTCAAGCAAGTTTCATCATGGTGGTCATCCTTGCCGCGCGGTGAATTCGGCGGTGTTTAACATCGCGCGCGGGAAGGAAGGGCAGTGCGGGAGCGGCTATATTAACGGTAGCTTTTAACATGGCCAGAATATGCTTCCATATTAAAGGTAGCCTTTAATATGGAAGTAAAAGTGTGTTATGTTAAAGGTAGCCTTTAATATAAGCTTGCTACACGGTCACGCAGAAGCGATGGAATCCTATGTATAACGATCAAGCGTCCTCTACCCGGGCCGGAAGATACGTCAGACAGCCAAGCGGATACAGGGCGTTTATTCCAGAAGCATTGCCGCCAGCGCCGCCGGTGCACTTTACGAACGAACTCCAGCAGCTGTTGTCCGAAGCCGACCGCGCATTGGGCAGGCTGGACGGTTCGATCCAGATCCTGCCCGACCCGGAAATGTTCGTCTATATGTATGTGCGCAATGAGGCGGTGTTATCGAGCCAGATCGAAGGGACGCAAAGTTCGTTGCAAGACCTGCTGGCAGCCGAGGCGGAAATTCTGACGCCGAACCGTCCGAAGGATGCAGCTGAAGTAATCAACTATGTCGGCGCCATGAATTACGGCCTAGAGCGGCTGTCTACGCTGCCAGTATCGACGCGACTGATCTGTGAAATCCACGGCGAGCTTCTACGAGGCGTTCGCGGTTCCCATCTAACGCCCGGCGAACTGCGCACTTCGCAGAACTGGATCGGACCCGAGGACTGCACGCTGCTTGAGGCCAGCTTCGTCCCACCTCCACCCTCTGAGCTGGCTGAGGCGATGTCGTCCCTAGAGCGGTTCATCCATTACGACACCGAGCTACCGCCGCTTATCAAAATCGGATTAGTGCATGCTCAATTTGAGACGATTCATCCGTTTCAGGACGGCAATGGCCGAGTCGGGCGGTTGCTTATCACATTCCTTCTCTGCCAGCAACAGATATTGACGAAACCGGTTCTCTATCTGTCCTACTTTTTCAAGCGGTACCGCCAACAGTATTACGACGAACTGCAAGCAGTGCGTGATGCCGGATCATGGGAGAAATGGCTTGTGTTCTTCCTGCGGGGCGTAGTGGCGGTGAGCGAGCAGTCGACCGACACGATCCAGAGAATACTCGCTCTGCGCGAAAGGCACCGCCGCGTAATTAACGACAACTTCGGCCGCGCTGCCGGCAACGGACATCGCGTTCTAGAGCATATCTTTTCCCATCCGGTTGCCTCGGTGGACGACGTCCAGGAGCTTATCGGCACAACCTACCCGACAGCCAACAGCCTAGTTGCACGACTAGTAGAGTACGGAATTCTGCGCGAGTTCACAGGCCAGGCCCGCAACCGGGCTTTCATCTATCAAAGTTATCTAGAACTGTTTCACGAGGCTGAGCAGGAGGATGCGGTGTGAAAGACGCTTCCAAGCCGTGCCGGCAGAGGAGAATATCCTGACGGAAGGACTGCCTAACGGAGCATTATGCCAGTTGGAAAGGCCAGCTCCTTGATCTGAAGGTAGTCATGTTCGCCCAACAGGCAATTGAGATCTGTGCAGAGAGTGTGTGTAGTCGACTTGGTGTAAAGGCTTGCACTAAAGTCTACCGACTGCCGTGGTCGAACCGGGCTTCGTCAATCTGTGCGTCGAGCGCCCTCGGTTGGTCGAGATTGATTCCCGGGCGGGTGTGAACGCCGGACACGGTCACCAGTTGGAAGAGAGGCGGCTCGGTCGGTTCGCGACGTTTCAGAGCGTCATCCAGCGTTTTGGCGATGAAGGGGCTGACGCTGATGCCGCGGGCTTCGGCTGCGCGGCGCGCCTGCTTTGCAAGCTGGTCTTCAAGGGAGATAGTAGTTGTCATGATGCACTAGCATAACGGTTCTTTATCGATGCATCAATAGTGCGAGGCCAGAGGGAGGCATGCCAGATTTGGGGTGGGAACAGTCTGGCGGGGAATACATGACTGCGGTAGCTGAAATTGCTTGCTGTCCATCGGCCAGATGGGCAGGCACGAGGCCGGCACCTACGGGAGCGGGACGGGGGATGGGGCGAATCACGGCCGCCGCGGGCGGACAACTTCGTATTGCCCACACAGCCGCTGCGGCGCGAGGTTGTAGGAGAGGGGGCGTTGCGGGGGCGGAGCCCCCGCACAAGGGAGGGCCGAATAGGCCCGACCGCCCAAAGGCAAGGAGGGAGTGAAGAGGAGTAAGGAGAGAATGGCACGGTTTCCTGTGCTGGAGATTGGATTGTGAGCCGGCCGGGGTGGAAGTGGGCGGGGGCGCCGGATGCGGGTATTTGGACCGTATCCGGCGCTTTTTGTTTGCGGGGGGCAGGGAGCGAGGTGTTGCGGCCTTGCGGAAGGGGATAGACGGCGTCAGGTTTGCGGGAGGCTTCGCACCGCTGCTGGTCAGGGGTCGGGGCAGGGGGGCAGGTTGAGGCTTTGCAGGTGGGCGTTGACCCGTTGATTGGGACCGGATAAGGTTGTGCCTGCGGGGAGGCAGAGCAGATTGCCGCTGAGATCCAGCTGGTACAGGCTGGAGAGTGTACTCAGGTCGGGGATTGGGCCGGTCAACTGGTTGTGATTGAGGTAGAGCCAGAGCAGGTTGGAGAGTGCGCTGAGGTCGGGGATTGGGCCGGTCAGCTGGTTATGGGCGAGGATCAGCCCCGTCAGGTTGGAGAGTGCGCTCAGGTCAGGGATTGTGCCGGTCAACAGGTTGGCGCTGAGGTCCAGATGTCTCAAGTTGGAGAGTGCGCTCAGGTCGGGGATAGGTCCGGTCAGCTGGTTGGTGCTGAGTAACAGCGTCCGCAGGCTGGTCGGGACGTTCAGATTCGGGACTGTGCCGCTGAGCTGGTTGTGCGCGAGGTTCAGAACTGACAGACTGGAGAGCGCGCTCAGGTCGGGGAAAGTGCCGCTGAACTGGTTGTTGTTGAGGTACAGGCTCGTCAGGCTGGTCAGGGCGTCCATGTTCGGGACGGTGCCACCCAACTGATTTTGACTGAGGTCCAGCCGGGTCAGTTTGGTGAGACCGTTCAGATCCGGGAGTGGTTGGCTCAATTGATTGTGACTGAGGTGCAGGTCCGTCAGTTTGTTGAGAGCGCCCAGGCGCGTGATCGATTCCAACAGGTTGTTATTGAGGTACAGGCGCGTCAGATTGGTGAGTGCGCCCAGATCCGGGACTGGCCCGCTCAACTGGTTGTGACTGAGGGACAACACGCTCAGGTTGGTGAGCGCGCTCAGATCCGGGATTGATCCGCTCAACTGGTTGTGACTGAGGGACAACTCGGTCAGATTGGTGAGCGCGCTCAGGTCCGGTATCGAGCCGCTCAACTGGTTGTAACTGAGGGACATCTCGGTCAGATTGGTGAGCGCGCTCAGGTCCGGAATCGGGCCACTCAGCCGGTTGGAATTGAGGCTGAGGGACGTCAGGTTGGTGAGGGCGCTCAGGTCCGGGATCGGGCCGCTCAACAGGGTGCCGCGGAGGTCCAGGCTCGTCAGATTGGAAAGAGCGCTCAGGTCCGGGATTGGGCCGCTCAACGGGTTTCCGCGGAGGTTCAGGATCGTGAGGCTGGTGAGAACGCTCAGATCGGGGAACGGCCCGTACAGCCCGTTCACGGGGAGGCGCAGCTCGGTTACGCGGCCATTGTCGTCGGTGACAACGCCGTGCCAGGCAGCGACCGGTTCATCGCTCAGCCAGTTGTCATTGTTGCGCCAGCGGGCGCCGGCGGTTGCCTGGTAGAGGGCGACAAGGGCCGCTCTTTCCTCGGGCGTGGTCGGATTCTGCGGCGTTTGGGGCGTTTCCGGCGTCTGGGGTGTTTGGGGAGGCGGACCGCCTGAACAGGGGGGCAGATTGAGGTTCTGCAGGTGGGCGGCTACAGTTCCACTTAAACCAGACAGGTCTGTATTTTCAGGAAGACATAGCTGATTTCCTGAGAGGTCCAAGATCTCCAGGTTAGAGAGTGCGCTCAGATCGGGGACCGGCCCGGTCAACCGGTTGTCGGAAAGGTACAGCCCCAACAGGCTGGAGAGTGCGCTCAAATCGGGGATTGGACCACTGAGCTGGTTGTGATTGAAGCGTAGCCAGTTCAGGTTGGAGAGTGTGCTCAGATCGGGGATTGATTCGCTGAGCTGGTTGTGACTGAGGTCTAGCGAGTACAGGTTAGAGAGTGCGCTCAGATCGGGAATCGACCCGCTGAACTGGTTGTGACCGAGGTCTAGCAAGTACAGGTTGGAGAGTGCGCTCAGATCGGGAATCGACCCGCTCAACTGGTTGTGACTGAGGTCCAGGTTTGCCAGGTTGGAGAGTGCGCTGAGGTCGGGGATTGGCCCGCTCAACCGGTTGCCACCGAGGTACAGCGAATCCAGGTTGGAGAGTGCGCTGAGGTCGGGGATCGGGCCGCTCAACTGGTTGCCAGCGATTTCCAGATATATCAGGTTGGAGAGTGCGCTGAGGTCAGGGAGCGGACCGCTCAAGCGATTGGCAGCGAGGTACAGCGTTGTCAGGCTGGAGAGCGCGCTGAGATTGGGGAGCGATCCGCTCAACTGGTTGTGGTCGATTTCCATTCTTTCCAGGTTGGTGAGGGCGTTCAGAGCGGGGATCGACCCGGTCAATTGGTTGTAAGAGAGGTACAGCGTTCTCAGGTTAGAGAGAGCGCTCAGGTCGGGGATCGACCCGGTTATCTGATTGGAGCTGAGGTCCATAAAATTCAGGTTGGCGAGGGCGTTCAGAGCGGGGATCGACCCGGTGAACCGGTTGTAAGAGAGGTTCAGCGACCACAGTTGGGAGAGGGTACTGAAATCGGGGACGGGCCCGCTCAAGCCGTTGTCATCGAGGTTCAGCGCCGCCAGATTGGAGAGGGCGCTGAGGTCGGGTACCGACCCGCTCAACTGGTTGGAGCCGAGGTGCAGATATCTCAGATTCGTGAGGGCGCTGAGGGCGGGGATTGGCCCGGTCAACCGGTTTTCACCAAGGGTCAGGTTCATCAGGTTTGTGAGGGCGCTCAGGTCGGGGATCGACCCGGTCAGCTGGTTGCCGCCGAGGTTGAAGCTCGCCAGGTTGGTGAGAGCGTTCAGGTCGGGGATCGATCCGCTCAAGCGGTTGACGGCGAGGTTCAGCTCCATCAAGCTGGAGAGGGCGCTGAGGTCGGGGATGGGCCCGCTCAGCTGGTTGGAGTGGAGCGACAGGTGTGTCAGGTTCGTAAGTGCGCTCAGGTCGGGGATTGGCCCGCTCAAGCCGTTGGACTCGAGGTCCAGTTTCGACAGGCTGATGAGGGCGCTGAGGTCCGGGACCGGCCCGCTCAGCTGATTGTGACCGAGGTCGAGGCTTGTCAGGTTGGTGAGGGCGCCCAGGTCCGGGACTGGCCCACGCAGCTGGTTGGATTCCAGGTCCAGGATCGTGAGGGTGGTGAGGGCGCTGAGGTCGGGGACTGGCCCGCTCAAGCCTATATTGGGAAGGCGCAGTTCGGTCACGCGCCCGTTTTCGTCGGTGGCTACGCCGTACCAGGCGGCGAGCGGTTCTGCGCTCAGCCAGTTGTCTTTCCGGGTCCAGTTGGGACCGTTGGTCGCGTTGTAGAGGGCCACGAGTGCGGCACGATCTCCGGCCGCGCCGGAACCTGCCGAGGGATGGGATACGGTGGCAGTGGGATAGGGGTGGAGCCAGTCGCTAGTCTGGCCGGCGGCGTTTACGGTGCGGATGGAGTAGTGGTAGGTTGTGCCGGCGGTAACGGTTGTGTGGGTGAAGGCGGTGCCGGTGACGTCGTCTCCACCCAGCGGCTGCCAGCCGGTTTGCGCGTCCCACCAGGTCAGGAGCTCGTAGCGGGCGGCGCCGGTGACCGTGGTCCAACTTAACTCGACCGCGCCTGCGACTGCCCTGGCGGTCAGTTGGGGCGCGGCGGGCGGTGTCTCGGAGCCCGGCGTTGCGGCGGCGGGGACGGTGGCGGAGGCACGGTCCTGGAGCCAGTCGCTGGTCTGCCCGGCGGCGTTGACGGTGCGGATGGTGTAGAAGTAGGTTGTGCCGGCGGTAACGGTCGTGTGGGTGTAGGAGGTGCCGGTGAGGTTGTCTCCGCCCAGCGGCTGCCAGCCGGTTTGCGCGTCCCACCAGGTCAGCAGTTCGTAGCGGGCGGCGCCGGTGACCTCCTCCCAGCTCAACTCAACAGCGCCTGCGACTGCCGTGGCGGTCAGTTCGGGCGCGGGCGGCGGTGTGCCGGTGTCCGGCGTTGCGGCGGCGGGCACGGTGACGGTGGGATACGGCTTGAGCCAGTCGCTGGTCTGGCCGGCGGCGTTGACGGTGCGGATGGTGTAGTGGTAGGTCGTGCCGGCGGTAACGGTGGTGTGGGTAAAGGAGGTGCCGGTGAGGTTGTCTCCGCCCAACGGCTGCCAGCCGGTTTGTGCGTCCCACCAGGTCAGCAGTTCGTAGCGGGCGGCGTCCTGCACGGCTTCCCAGCTTAACTCGACCGCACCTTCGACTGCCCTGACGGTCAGTTCCGGCGCTGCCAGCGGTGCGGATGAGCAGGAACCGAGGTTGCCTGTGGGGTAGGTGTCAATGCCTAGGTCGTTGACATCACCGGGAGAAGCTGGGCTCAACGCGTGCAGGACCGGGGGTATGGGGCCGCACAGGCCGGGGTTGCCGGTGGCGATGCGTACGCTGGCCAGGTTACCCGTTGGGGGAATCAGGTTATCCAATTCCGTGGGAATCGTTCCGGTCAGGTCGTTGTCGGCGAGGTATAAAACTGTCAGATTCGTCAATTCACCCAACTCGGCGGGGATGGTACCCGTCAGTTGGTTGGAGGAGAGAAGCAGATACCGCAGGTTCGTTAGTTTGCTCAACTCAACGGGGATGGTACCGGTCAACTGGTTGTGATGGAGGTACAGATGCCCCAATTTCGTTAGTTTGCTCAACTCAGCGGGGATGGTACCGGTCAACTGGTTGTCACTGAGGTACAGATGCTGCAGGTTTGTTAGTTTGCTCAGCTCAGCGGGGATGGTACCGGTCAACTGGTTGCGATTGAGGTACAGCCACTGCAGGTTCGTTAGTTTGCTCAACTCAACGGGGATATGGCCTGTCAGGTCGTTGATGTCGAGGAATAAGAATTCCAAATTCGTCAATTTACCCAACTCGGCGGGGATTGTACCCGTCAGGTCATTACCGTTAAGGCTCAAGTAGTCCAGGTTGGTCAGCTTGCCCAATTCGGCGGGGATGGTACCCGTCAGTCGGTTGCTACCAAGGCTAAGCGCCTCCAAGTTTGTGAGGTTGCCCAACTCGGCGGGGATGGTACCCGTCAGTTGGTTGGAGGAGAGAGACAACCTGTTAAGATTCGTGAGCTTGCCTAATTCGGCCGGTATGCTCCCTGTCAGCCCCTTGTTGATGAGGCCCAACACGGTCACACGATCATTTTCGACGGTGACGCCTTCCCAGTCGGATATGGGGAGAGAGGTGCTCCAATTCAGGGCGACATCGCCGGCGAGCTCGTCTTTGAGGTCGAGAAGGGTCTCACAGTCTGCGACGAGGCCGGCAGGTTCCGGGTCGGGGATGGCGGAGGTACCGGTGCAGGACGGCTGTGCGGCCTGCTGCGGGGCTGCGGCGCTGGCCGGCCGGCGCGCGCACAGGAGGCTGAGGGTCGCGCAGAGGAGGAGGAAGGCGGCGGATACGGCGGCGCGGCGCTTGCGACTGCTATAGGACAGCGGTCGAGTTTGTGACATTTTGGGGCGAGCTCCGTTGCCCATACAGGCTTCGATGCAGTTTGACGACCTGAACGGCATTGCCGGCTTGTCTTCCGGTCGAGGTGAATGGCTGTTGAGATCGCTTTGGAGTTCTCCAGAAGCGAAGGCTACTCAACAGGCGGACTGACTGTGTGATAGCCCATTTTAGCCACTCTCGTCTATGAATGTATGTAATCTTTGATTCCATGTGAAAAGAGTCGGGAGGACATCTGAGGCAGCGGGGGCTGGCCGGGTGCCGGATGTGGGGCACCCACAAGGGGTGCCCCTACGATTGGGGCTGGTCAGGGGTCGGGGCAGGGCGGCAGGTTGAGGCTGTGCAGGTGGGCGTTGACGGCTTCATTCAGATTGGTCAAGTCAGCGTTTTCGGGCAGGCAAAGCAGATTGCCACTCAGGTCCAGCCACGTCAGGATGGTGAAAGGGGTCAGATCGGGGATGGGGCCGGTCAACTGGTTGTGATTGAGGTGGAGCACGTAAAGGTAGGAAAGTGCGCTCAGGTCGGGGATGGGGCCGGTCAACTGGTTATGAGCGAGGAACAGCCACGACAGATTGGTGAGTGCGCTCAGGTCGGGGATGGGGCCGGTCAGCTGGTTGGCGCTGAGGTTGAGCCGAAACAGATAGGTGAGTGCGCTCAGATTGGGGATGGGGCCGCTCAGCTGATTGGCGCTGAGGTCCAGAATCCTCAGCCTGGTCAGGGCGCTCAGGTCGGGGATAGGGCCGGTCAACCGGTTGGCGCTGAGCTGCAGACCCCACAGGTTGGAGAGCGCGCTCAGGTCGGGAATGGGGCCGCTCAGCTGGTTGTGATCGAGGTACAGGCCTGACAGGTTGGGGAGCGCGCTCAGATCGGGAATGGGGCCACTGAACCGGTTGTAGTTTAGGGACAGGCTGGCCAGGCTGGTCAGGGCGTCCAGATTCGGGATTTTGCCGTCCAACTGGTTATTGCTGAGGTCCATCCGGGACAGGCTGGTGAGACCGCTCAGATCGGGGATTGGCCCGCTGAGCTGATTGTGACTGAGGTCCATGTTCGTCAGTTTGTTGAGAGGGCCCAGGCGCGCGATCGATTCCAACAGGTTGTCATTGAGTTCCAAGCTGGTCAGATTGGTGAGGGCGCTCAGGTCGGGGATCGGGCCGGTCAACTGGTTGCCATTGAGGTCCAGGCGCGTCAGATTGGTGAGGGCTCTCAGGCCGGGGATCGACCCGGTCAACAGGCTGCCACTCAGGTCCAGGCTGGTCAGATTGGTGAGGGCGCTCAGGTCGGGGATCGGCCCACCGAACCGGTTGCCACTCAGGTCCAGGCTGGTCAGATTGGTGAGGGCGCTCAGGTTCGGGATCGGGCCGGTCAACAGGCTGCCACTCAGATCCAGGCTGGTCAGATTGGTGAGGGCGCTCAGGTCGGGGATGGGGCCGCTCAACGCGTTGCCACTGAGGTCAAGAGTCGTGAGGCTGGTGAGAATGCTCAGGTCGGGGAACGGGCCGTACAACCCGTTGCCACTGAGGTCAAGAGTCGTGAGGCTGGTGAGAGCGCTCAGGTCGGGGAAGGGCCCGTACAACCCGTTGACGGGGAGGTGCAGTCCGGTTACGCGGCCGTTGTCGTCGGTGACAACGCCGAACCAGGCAGCGACCGGCGCATCGCTCAGCCAGTTGTCGCTGTTCCTCCAGTGGGGGCCGGCGGTTGCCTGGTAGAGGGCGACCAGTGCCGCTCTTGCTTCGTTGGTGGTCGGATTTTGCGGTGTTTGGGGCGGTTCCGGCGTCTGGGGTGTTTGCGGAGGCGGACCGCCTGAACAGGAGGGCAGATTGAGGCTCTGCAGGTGAGCGGCTACATATCCACTTAGACCGGACAGGTCTGTATTTTCAGGAAGACATAACTGATTGCCTGAGAGGTCCAGTCTTTGCAAGTAGATGAGGGTGCTCAGATCGGGGACAGGGCCGGTCAACTGATTGGCACTAAGATCCAGATGACTCAGTCTGGTGAGGGCGTTCATAGCGGGGATGGACCCGCTCAACCGGTTGTGACTGAGGCGAAGCTTTCTCAGGCTGGTGAGTGCACTGAAAGCAGGGATCGACCCGCTCAACTGGTTGTGACTGAGGTGAAGCTCTCTCAGGCTGGTGAGTGCACTGAAAGCGGGGATCGACCCGCTCAACTGGTTGTGACGGAGGTCCAGATGGGTCAGTTCAGTGAGGGGACCCATATCGAAGATAGGTCCGCTCAGCTGGTTGTAGCTGAGGTCCAGCCACGACAGGCTGGAAAGGGCAGTCAGATCGGGTACCGACCCGGTCAACTGGTTGCCAGCCAGGTTCAGACTTGTCAGATTGGTGAGAGCACCCATGTCGAGGACGGGTCCGCTCAGATCGTTGTACGCGAGGTGCAGGCCTGTCAGGCTGGAGAGGGCGCTCAGGTCGGGGATGGGGCCGGTCAACTGATTGGAGCCAAGGTCCAGATATTGCAGGCTGGTGAGTGCGTTCAAAACCGGGATCGAACCGCTCAGTTGGTTAGACCCCAGGTCGAGATATTCCAGGCTGGAGAGGGCGCTGAGATCGGGGATGGGCCCACTCAGCTGGTTGGCAAAGAGTTCCATCCTTTTCAGGTTGGTGAGGGCGCTGAGATCAGGGATTGGCCCGCTCAAACCGGTGAAATAGAGGTGCACTGTTGTCAGGCTGGAGAGGGCGCTGAGGTCGGGGATCGGCCCGCTCAACTGATTAACGCTGATGCTCAGATAGGTCAGATTGGCGAGGGCGCTGAGGTCGGGTATCGACCCGGTCAACCGGTTGTAGTCTAGGTTCAGCGTTGTCAGGTTGGTGAGGGCGCTGAGGTCGGGGATTGGCCCGCTCAACTGGTTGCTACTCAGGCCCAGGCTAGTCAGGTTGGAGAGGGCGCTCAGGTCGGGTATCGACCCGCTCAACCGGTTGTCACTCAGGCTCAGGATTGTCAGGTTGGTAAGGGCGCTAAGGTCGGGTACCGACCCGTGCAACCGGTTTTGGCCCAGATTCAGATATCTCAGATTGGAGAGGGGGCTGAGGTCGGGGATCGGCCCGGTCAACTGGTTGACAGCGAGGTTCAGCTCCGTCAGGTTGGTGAGGGTACTCGGGGCGGGGAGCGAACCGCTCAACTGGTTGACAGCGAGGTTCAGGTCTGTGAGGCTGGTAAGGGCGCTGAGGTCGGGGATGGGCCCGCTCAACCGGTTGGTGGCGAGGTTCAACTCCGTCAGGTTGGAGAGGGCGCTCAGGTCGGGGATGGGCCCGCTCAAGCCGTTGGACTCAAGGTCCAGCTTTGCCAGGTTGGTGAGGGTGCTCAGGTCGGGGATTGACCCGCTCAACTGGTTGTGACCGAGGTCGAGGATGGTCAGGCTGGTGAGGGCGTTCAGAGCGGGGATTGGCCCGCGCAGCTGGTTGGATTCGAGGTCGAGGATGGTCAGGCCGGTGAGGGCGCTGAGGTCGGGGACTGGCCCGCTCAAGCCTATATTGGGTAGGCGCAGTTCGGTCACGCGTCCGCCAGCATCGGTGGTGACACCGTGCCACTCGCCAAGAGGCCGGTTGCTCAGCCAGTTTGTTTTGTTCGTCCAGTTGGGGCCGTTGGTCGCGTTGTAGAGGGCCACGAGCGCGGCACGATCTCCGGCCGCGCCGGGACCTGCCGAGGGGCGGGATACGGTGGCAGTGGGATAGGGGTGGAGCCAGTCGCTGGTCTGGCCGGCGGCGTTTACGGTGCGGATGGAGTAGTGGTAGGTTGTGCCGGCGGTGACGGTTGTGTGGGTGAAGGCGGTGCCGGTGAGGTCGTCTCCGCCCAAAGGCTGCCAGCCGGTTTCCACGTCCCACCAGGTCAGGAGTTCGTAGCGGGCGGCGCCGGCGACCTCCTCCCAGCTTAACTCGATAGCGTCTTCCACTGCTTTGGCAGTCAGTTCGGGCGCGGCGGGCTGTGTGCCGGAGCCTGGTGTTGCGGCGGCGGGGACTGTGGCGGAGGCACGGTTCTGGAGCCAGTCACTGGTCTGCCCGGCGGCGTTGACGGTGCGGATGGTGTAGTAGTAGGTTGTGCCGGCGGTAACGGTTGTGTGGGTGTAGGAGGTGCCGGTGAGGTCGTCGCCGCCCAGCGGCTGCCAGCCGGTTTGCGCGTCCCACCAGGTCAGGAGTTCGTAGCGGACAGCGCCGGTGACCTCCTCCCAGCTTAATTCAACAGCGCCTGCGACTGCCGCGGCGGTCAGTTCGGGCGCGGGCGGCGGTGTGCCGGTGTCCGGCGTTGCGGCGGCGGGCACGGTGGCGGTGGGATACGGTTTGAGCCAGGCGCTGGTCTGGCCGGCGGCGTTGACTGTGCGGATGGTGTAGTGGTAGGTCGTGCCGGCGGTAACGGTGGTGTGGGTGAAGGAGGTGCCGGTGAGGTTGTTCCCGCCCAAAGGCTGCCAGCCTGTTTGTGCGTCCCACCAGGTCAGCAGTTCGTAGCGGGCGGCGCCGGCCGCCTCTTTCCAGGTCAATTCGACCGCACCTGCTGCTGCCTGCACGGTCAGTTGCGGCGGTGCCAGGGGTGCGGATGAGCAGGATCCGAGATTGCCTGTGGGGTAGGTGTCGCTGCCGAGGTCGTTGACAACATCAGGAGGAGCTGGGCTTAACGCGTGCAGGGCCGGGGGTATGGGGCCACAGAGGCCGGGGTTGCCGGTGGCGATGCGCACTCTATACAGTTTGCCCGTCGGGGGAACCAGGTTATCCAGCTCGGTGGGAATCGTTCCGGTCAGGTCGTTGTCGGCGAGGAGCAAAGACGCTAAATTCGTCAATTTACCCAACTCGGCGGGGATGGTACCCGTAAGGTCATTGCTGCCCAAGGCCAGGTATTTCAGGTTGGTCAATTTACCCAACTCGGGAGGGATAGTGCCTGTCAGCTGGTTGGAGGAGAGTGACAGCTCGTCAAGGTTCGTGAGCCTGCTCAACTCAACCGGGATCGTACCCGTCAGCTGGTTGGAGGAGAGGTCCAGAAAGGTCAGGTTTGTCAGGGCTGCCAACTCGACGGGGATGACGCCGGTCAGCTGGTTGAAGGCGAGATGCAGCTGCCGCAGGTTTGTTAGTTTGCTCAACTCAGGGGGGATTGCACCAGACAGCTGGTTGTTATGGAGGTACAGCTGCTGCAGGTTGGTCAGGGTCGTCAACGCAACGGGGATATGGCCTGCCAATTGGGTGCTACCGAGGGACAATGCTTCCAGTTTCGTGAGGTTACCCAGCCAGATCGGGATATTTCCTGTCAAGCTATTGTCGCCGAGGTACAGCCGCTTCAAGTTTGTGAGATTGCTCAACTCGGCTGGAATTTGCCCCTTCAGCTGGTTGTCAGTGAGGTTCAGATGCGTCAGATTTGCCAGCTTGCCCAGCTCGGCGGGGATGGTACCGGTCAGTTGGTTGTCGCCAAGGCTCAGCGCCTCCAATTGCGTCAGGTTACCAAGCTCGGGCGGGATGGTACCCGTAATCTGGTTGACAAAGAGGTCCAGTCCCTTCAGGTTCGTCAGATTTCCCAGCCAAGCCGGCACGGAGCCGGTCAACTGGTTAAAGAAGAGGGAAATGTTTTCAATGTTCGTCAGATTGGCCAGCTCGTCAGGAATGCTTCCTGACAGCCGGTTGGAGCCAAGTCTCAACCTCGTCAGGTTTGTCAGCCTGCCCAAGGCGGCGGGGATTGTGCCCGTCAGCTGATTGATAGCGAGGTCCAATTCCTTCAGGTTTGTCAGGTTGCCCAGCTCGGCCGGAATGCGCCCTGTCAACTCTTTATTGAATAGGTCCAACACGGTCACACGATCATTTTCGACGGTGACGCCTTCCCAGTCGGATATGGGGAGCGAGGTACTCCAGTTCAGGGCGGCATCGCCGGCGAGCTCGTCTTTGAGGCCGAGGAGGATTTCACAGTCCGCGACGAGGCCGGCGGGTTCCGGGTCCGGGATGGCGGCGGTGCCGGTGCACGACGGAGACGCGGCCTGTTGCGGGGCTGCAGCGATGGCCGGTCCGCGCGCGCCCAGGAGGCTGAGCACGGCGCAGAGGAGGAGGATAGCGGCGGATACGGGGGTGCGGCGCTTGCGGCCGCTATAGGAAATGGGAATACCATGCCAAAGTGCCATCGGTGCCTTTTGACCTGATATGCGCGGTGGATGGTGACAGGATGGGGACCAGACAGGGGCCTGAGTCTCATGTCTCACAGTCCGTGCGGTTGTCACAGTGTCGAGCCTTCTGTTTGGAATCTCCTCATTTTGCCTGGTCTGGAATCGATGACAGCGCTACAACATTGAAATGTTGCCCGGCTAACTGTAAAGGGCTCCAAATGGACACCATGTAATATGTCATTCAAGAGTTCTCTTGAATAGTGACATATACCTTTTTTGATGCGAGCAGTACCACAGTACTGGAATACGCACAGTGGGGCTTATGCCAGATGGCGTTCGAAGAAGGTCCCCTAGTGAAGGGTAGTTTTGGGGTGGTCAGTTCTGAGATTCCAATGTAGATCCCAGTAGAGACCAAGAGCATTGGCCAATGGACCTAAGTCGTGCCAGAACCATCTGACAGACTCGCCCCGCGGAATCCCAGGGACTTTTCGTCAATCTCTTAGCCGTGAGAGTAAGAACTCAGATTCTCTCTGATGTCTATGACCGAGAGCTCCAGGCTGTGCGGCAGCAAGGCGAGGCTGCGAGCAGGTACCGGGAAGTGACAATTCCTGCAGCAGTGTTCCATGATGCAGCCTTCAGATGTCAGGACCTGGCCGCCCCCCGTTCCGCAAGGGTAGATCTCATGAATATGGTGCCAAAAACCCGGGTACACGCTTTCGCGCACGGAGGGCTGGCCAGTTTTCCCCAATGCCGAGAGCGGAGGCTGTCCACATCGCCCGGATGGGAGCGATCATCTGCGACTGCGATTGAGGATAAGAAAACCAGCTAAGCTACAATTATAGGCCACCGGTATGCAACCAGCGTGTCATTTTTGCCTCATTTTGTGGCAATTTCGTGGCAATACTGTGGCAATCAGCCCCGTTGCGACGAGTTGGACCAATCTGAAACCAGGCGCGCCCCGCAACTCACCCACAGCAGATGCTTTTGACCGTCCCCGCTTCTCGGGAAGACGAAGGGAGGTCTGAAGCTTTCTCTGGTCGGAGATTGCCATGAATGGGAGCGCGGCCATCACGGATCAGCCGTTCTTTGCTCCCGCAATGCGCTGATATGACAAACGACAGTGGTCAGTAGTCAGTAGTCAGTAGTCAGTAGTCAGAGACCCCAGCCGACGGGGATGACCGCAGTAGATGATGGGCGGTGACTGGGGTCCGCTGGGTCAACCGCTGGGGCGGAGGCCTTTGGGGAGGCGGGCGGGGTCGGTTACGAGGGCGGCGAGGGCGCGGAGGTTTTGCTCGTCTTTGCCGTCGCCGTCTTCTTTTTTGGGGGTCTCGAGGAGCATGGGGACGCCGTCCCAGCGGAGGTCGTTGAGGATGTGGCGGAAGCCCTCTACGCCGACGAAGCCTTCGCCGATGTGCTCGTGGCGGTCTTTGCGGCTGCCGTGATCATTTGAGCTGTCGTTGAAGTGCCAGCAGCCGACGCTGTCGATG
>DAOUHY010000040.1:0-1996 GCA_034428435.1 Caldilineaceae bacterium
GTGGCCGTCCGGATGGCAGTGGGAGCCGATGCCGTTCGGCAACAGTGAAGGCTGGCCGCTGGGCCCGTGGCCGGAAGGGGAGAAGCTGGCCGGCTGTGAACCGAGCGCCGATTTGATCGCGGCCGCGGCCGCGGAGCTGCAGGCGGTGGGCTACCTGCCGCTGGGGCTTGTGCTAGGCCTGATTGTTGTCGGAGTTGGGGCGTACTTTATTGCAGTGCTGCGCGCAGAGGAGCCGTCTGCGGCTTAAAAGGAGCGGAGTTTCAGAGCGGCCCAATTCGAGCTTGTTGAACGCCTCCCGGTTTCAGTTTCAGGCGCCGGGAGATGACAGCCAGTTTCCAAGAGGCGATCTTTATGAAAAAGACGAAAATCAGAACACTGTTTCTGGGCAGGCCAAAAGGCGACAGCTTTCCCGGTGATGAGAACGAAGAGTGGCCGATCTATCAGGGTTCGTTCAGCCATGAAAGCCTGGCGGCGCGTTACAGGGAGGAGTTGAAGGCGTACGGGAGAGATGTGGAATTCACGGGCCAGACGCTGGTGCGGACGCGTGGGGAGTTGGTAGACACGGCTGCGAAGGTGCAGGATGAGGACGGTGTTCTTGTCTTTATACTGGGCCTGTTTCCGAATGTCATGCAGAAGGAGATTGCGAACTGGGGCAAGCCGACGGTGATGTTCAACCCGACGGAGGCGCCGCTTTCGCCGCTGGCCTGGCTGCACAATTTCGTGCCGGTGAAGGGCAAAAGCAACGTGATTCCGGTGCTTTCGTCGGATTTCGCGGACGTGGGGAAGAAGATCGGCGTGTTGAAGGCTATTCACAAGATGCGGCAGTCGAAGGTGCTGTACCAGCAGTCGCATACGCCGAAGCAGGTGGAGTCGAGCCGCAGGTGGTTCGAGGAAGGGTGGGGCGGGATCCATCTTTTTTCCGACCTGACGCCGTTGAGCGACGGCTTTATCAGGCAGGCGAAGGAGAGGCTGGGGCTTGAGATCAAGGATATCCCTCCTCAGCGGCTGATTGCAGCCTACCAGAACGCCGATGCCGGGGCTGCGGAGGCGCTGGCGCAGAGTAGGATTGCAGGGGCTACGGATGTGGTCGAGCCGTCAAGGGAGGACGTGGTCGAATCGTGCAAGCTGTACCTGGGGATCAAGCAGATTCTGGCGGAGGAGGAGGCTCAGGGCATCACCGAGCACGGCATCTGTATGGGAAGCGGGCCGTATCCGCTGCCGTGCCTGGCGTTTTCGATGCTGAACGACGAGGGGCTGGCCGGGATCTGCCAGCTGGACCTGTCGAGTACGATCACGCAGCTGTTGATCGGGTATCTGGCGGACCGGCCGGGCTTTATCGGCCATATTCATATCGATACGGGGCGGAATCTGATCGGGATGTCGCACGATTTCAGTGCGACGAGGCTGGGGGGATGGGACAGCGAGGAATCGGAGGAGTACGCTTTTCGCAATCACCAGGGGTTGTACCGGAGCACGTGTGTGAACGTGCAGATGGAGGTAGGGCAGACGGTGACTATCGCCCAGTATGTGCCGTTCGACCGCATGTATGTCTTTACCGGAGTGATTGACAGCAATGTGAATCCGCAGCGGGACTGCCGGACGTCGGTGGCGATCCGGGTGGCTGATGCCAAGCGGCTGCTGCGGAACTGTATGAAGGCGGAGCACCCGCTGACACCGGGGGGCCACAGACTCCTGTTTTATGGGGACTGGGTGGATGAGATTGAGGATTTGGGGCAGTTGTTGGGGTTTGAGGTTGTGAACGATATGGAGCAGTAGGGGAGAGGCGGGCAGGGGAGTGATCAAGATCAAGGCTGTTGAAATCACTGGACCGCGACAGGTAACTGTGGTCGAGGATGAGCTTGCGGAACCGGGCGCGGGGGAGGTGGCGATGCGCTCGCTGTACTCGGGCATCAGTCATGGGACGGAGATGAACGTGTATCGCGGCGACGCGCCGATGTGGCAGCGGAAACAGGACCGTCGCAGACGGCTGTTCGTG
>DAOUHY010000041.1:0-2910 GCA_034428435.1 Caldilineaceae bacterium
CTTTCTACATCACCTGCCAAATACGCCCGGTGTTTATCCCTACTATCCGGGCTACTCATCCAGTGGTCACGTGGCTGACAAAGGAAGTGCTGTGACTGATTTGGAAGTCGGCCAGCGGGTGGCCTGTAATATTAGACACGCGGCCCACGCTATCGTTGAGGCTGGTCGCTGTATCCCTATTCCTGATGGAGTCAGCAATCAGGATGCGTCCGTCTATCGGCTGATATCAATTGTCATGCAGGGCATTCACAAGGCCCAAGTTCAACCAGAACCTGTGGCATGCCGCCTTCGGCGGGCAGACGGGGCGGCGCATGTTCACCATGAACTTCGGCGCGCAGCCGTCAAAGGATGAGCACATCGACTTTCTGAAACGGGTCTACCAAAGCAACCTCAAGCATGTGGAGAACATGCAGTATACGCAATCGGCCCGCGTCTACGAAGATGCCTTCCTCTACAGCGAACAGCCGCGCATCAAGGGCATGGTGGGCAAATTGGTGGAGCTGGGTTTCAAATGATGGACGGGATGGGCGAACCCGCACTCTGAGCCTGTCATACAACCGCTGCCAGGTGCCATCGTCCCGCCACTTCCCAAAGTACGTGTAAACGCCCTGCCACGGCGGAAAGCCGCCCGGCAGCATCCGCCACTGCACGCCCCCTGAAGTCAGGTCGAGTATTGCATCAACCACCACACGCGTATCCAGGCTGCGGAGTCGTCATCCCGCAAATCCCACTTCGATCAAACCTCACCAGGCCCTGCCCCAATCCTATTGATCTCGGCAACGACCTCATCGGCCTCCTCCGTCCCGTGCTCCACACAGAACAGCGCATCCTCCAGCAGAAACAGGCAATCGGCGTAAAAACGGACGCGTTCCCAGCACTGGTCCATAAGCGGATAAACCCGGGCGCAACGCCGCAAAAACGCATCCCCGAAGCAGACGCACAGCCCCGCAAAGTCCACGGCAGGGTCGCCGATTCCCGCATGACCGAAATCGATCATGCCCACCACCCGCCGCGCCTCCGCGCTGTACAGGGTATTGCTCGACCCGAAGTCACCATGCCGCAGCACCGTGTCGAAAGCGAACCGTTCCTCGTCCCCCAGAAAAGCGTCGAACTCCCGCGTCGTCCACGCCCGCGCCTCCGCCGTCAACCGCGGAAACACGACCTGCTCGACCCGCTCAAAAATCTCCCGCAGCGCAGCCGGCGAGTCGGACGGCTCCTGGGGAATGTCGATCGTTTCAGGCGGAACTCCGTGCAGCGCCCGCAAAAATGACCCAATATCCGCTGCCAGGCGGTCGACCGTTCCCTCATCACCAATCCGCCTGAAATCCTCCGGCCACAGCGGACTCCCCGGCAGCTTGCGATAGCCCACAAAAGCCCGCCCCACCTCGTCGTCCGGATTGAGATAAATGTACTCCGGCGTCGCCAGCGGAACCCGCGGCCCCACCGCCCTCAGAATCGCCTCCTCCCGGCGCAGCCCCGCCGCGCCCGCCGCAAACTTCGGAAAACGAAAAATCAACTCCCCATTGACCAGAACCAGCTCATTATTCTGCTCCGCCCGAAACAGCTCAACCCTCTCCAACCCCAACCCAGGACAGACCGCCTCAATACTCTCCCTGAACCCCGCCAACCCGTCTCCCACTCTTCCCCCTCAAAGAAATCTCTGCCCTCAACAGACTAACCACTACCAACCCCTCGCGCACCAGTGATCTTACTGACTACTGACTACTGACTACTGACTACTGACTACTGCAGTTCTCAACGCCTCAATACTCGTCACCGGCAGCCTGCACGCATAATTCTCGCACACATACGCCGCCGGCTGACCCTCTACCAGCGACCTCCCCTCCAACAGCGGCAGCGGACTCTCTTCCCCCGGCTCCTTCAACGCCAGCACACTGTGCGGCAGATAATGCCGCCGCACCTCCTGCAACAACAGCTGCGTACGCGGGTCCGCGAGCTCGCCCACCACCGCAATCTCCTGGCTGGGGCTGAGCAGATCATCGAGCGCACTCAGTAATCGCCCAAACCCGGTCGGCTGCTGCGCCATCGCCGAAGCCATGATCTGGAAAATGCGCGTCGCTTCACTCCTGTACGCATCGTTCCCCGTCAACTTTGCCAGCCGCAACAGCAGCTCTGCCGCCATCGAATTCCCGCTCGGAATCGCGTTGTCAATGAAATCCTTGCGCCGCACCACCAGCTCCTCATGCGCAATGCCCGTCTGAAAAAAACCGCCCCCCGCCTCATCCGCAAACTGGCCCCGCATTATCTGCGTCAGCCGCACCGCCTCCGCCAGCCACCGCAGCTCGAACGTCGCCTCGTACAGCGCCACAAGGCCCCGTCCGAACGCAGCGTAATCCTCCAGATACGCGTTGAACCGCGCCCGCCCGTCCTTGTAGCTGCGGAACAGGAAACCGTTCTCCTGGCTCATCTCCGCCACAATGAAACTTGCCGCGGCCCTCGCAGCCTCCAGCGCGTCCGCCCGCCCGAAAACCACCCCGACGTCGGCCATGGCATGGATCATCAAACCGTTCCATTCCGTCAGGACCTTATCGTCCCGCTCCGGTTTCACCCGCTCTTCCCGCGTCAAAAACAGCTTCTGCTTCGCCGCGGCCAGCCGTCCCGCAACCGCTTCGGCCTCCGCGCCCGTCTGCTCCGCAATCTCGGCCGCCGTCCGCTTGACGTTCAGTATCGTCTTGCCCTCGAAGTTGCCCGCCGGCGTCACCCCGTACGCCCCGCCCAACAGCTCCGCCTCTTCCTTCCCCAGGACCGCCTCGATCTCCTCCTTTGTCCAAACGAAAAACTTGCCCTCTTCCCCCTCACTGTCCGCATCCTGCGCGCTGTAGAATCCCCCTTCCGGCGCCGTCATCTCCCGCAGCACATAATCCACCGTCTCCTCAACCACCTGGCGAT
>DAOUHY010000042.1:0-2162 GCA_034428435.1 Caldilineaceae bacterium
ACCAGCCGCCAGGCCCTGCGTACATCCGGCTTCTGGCTTCTCCTCCTCGGCTACAGCATGAACCAGGCCGCCCTCGCCTCCGTGCTCGCCCACGCCGTTCCCTTCGCCACCGACGCCTCATTTACCCGCAGGATGGCTGCCCTCGCCCTCGCCGTAAACGGTCTGGGAAACCTGCTCTCCAAGGCCGTTTGGGGATACTGCCTGCAGCGCTACCCTCCCCGGGTGCTCGCCGTGGCCGCCTTCTCGCTGGGAGGCACAGGCGTTGCCCTCATGCTGCTCTCCGCCGCCTCCGCCCAATCGGCCATCCTCTTCACCGGCTTCTTCCTCTACGGTTTCGGCTTCGGAGGCACGATTCCAATCAGCGAGTCCCTCTGGGTCACCTACTTCGGCCGCGCCCACATCGGCGCCGTCCGCGGCGTCGCCCAACCCCTGACCGTCATCGGCCCCACAGTCGCCCCGGTCCTCGTCGGCGTGGCCTACGATTTGCAAGGAACCTACCAACTCGGCTTCCTCGGCATCATCGCCATCTACCTCCTCGCCGCCGTCCTGGTGGCAGTCTCCCGCCCCCCAAAAATAGAGTCGACTCTACCCTAATCTCTGGCAGCAGAATCGCCTTCTCCGACCACTGGCAACTAACTGCTAACTACTGACTACTGCAGTTCTGGGCGGTCGGGCCTATTCGGCCCTCCCTTGTGCGGGGGCTCCGCCCCCGCAACGCCCCCTCTCCTACAACATGCCTGGCCACCCATGCGCCGCGACGCCAGCATATTCCTCATTGACCGGGTGCCCCCTAACCGGTCTCGCATCATCGACCCCTCGCGAGCCAACAGAAGCCCGACTGCCAACCCCATCACAATCCAATACCCGCGACAGCAATCCAGAAAATCCGGATTCTCAATCCTGCAAATCCTGATTCAGACAAGAAGCGCCCCACTCAACGTAGGGGCACCCCTTGTGGGTGCCCTCGTACGCGCCGCCACTGCCTTTCCCCCTTCCTCCCCCCATCCACCCGTAGGGGCACCCCTTGTGGGTGCCCTCGTACGCGCCACGACTCCCAGACCCCACTCAACGTAGGGGCACCCCTTGTGGGTGCACTCGTACACACACCCCGACTGAACCGCGCCTCCAGTCGGCCCGCAGCACGTCAAAAACCCTTCTTCGCCGCCCTCCGTGGACAAAATAATGGTCTTCGCGTCCCTTCGCGTCCCTTCGCGGATAAACTGTATCTTTCCTCGTTTTTCAGCTATGATTAAGCGATCTCAAGATCCGTGAGCGGCGCGCTACTTCGTAACTTGGATCAAGACTATGCCTGACGATCAAAGCGGTCTGCTGCTACGCATCTCGGACGAAGACAACGTCTACGTCCTGCTCCGCAACCTGAATGCTGGCACCCGCCTGCAGCTTGACGAACAAACGGTCATTGTCGAAAACTCCCTCGAACTGGGTCACAAAATCGCCGCCCGCAACATCGCCGCCGGCGAAAAGATCGTCAAGTACGGCGCGCCCATCGGTTCAGCCACACGCGACATCCGCACAGGCGAGCATGTCCACCTGCACAATATCAAGAGCGACTACATTCCCACCTACACGCTGAATTCGGGGACCGGGTGAACCGGTAGAGGAGCGACAGTATGTCTGCGAAAACCGAATTTCAAGGTTTCCTGCGGCAGGACGGCCGCAAGGGCATCCGCAACACTATCCTGGTCGTCTATCTGGTCGAATGCGCCCACCACGTCGCCCGCGAAATCGTCTATCCCTACCGCAAGCAGGGCGTCCACCTGGTCGGGTTCAGCGGCTGTTACCCCAACCAGTATGCCTTCGACATGATGGCCCGCCTCTGTACCCATCCCAACACAGGCGCCGTCCTCCTCGTCTCATTGGGCTGCGAAAGTTTTGACCGCCGTGGCCTGCAGCAGCACGTCAGGGAATGCGGCCGTCCGGTCGAAACACTTGTCATCCAGGAAAGAGGAGGGACCCTCACCACCGTCGACCAGGGCTTGGCCTGGCTGCAAGATACGCTGACCGAACTCGAAAAGACCACGACGCGCGTGCCGATGTCGGTGGATGAACTGGTCGTCGGCGCCATCTGCGGCGGTTCTGACGCCACCAGCGGCATCACCGCCAACCCCGCCATCGGACGCTGCTTCGACCTCCTGGTCGAG
>DAOUHY010000043.1:0-3276 GCA_034428435.1 Caldilineaceae bacterium
GGGCATCATCTCCGACACCATCCACACAACCGGCCGCGGGCTGCGCTATCTTCTGCAGCGCCAGGGCCTGCTGCGCTACTTCAACTACATGCTCTTTTCGGATGAAATCGGCGCATCCAAACCGGAGCCTGACGTCTTCCGGCAGGCCGCACGCGGTCTGGGCGCGGCGCCCTACCAGATTGTCCATATCGGAGACCGCGAGAGCAACGACGTCATCGGTCCCCTGTCGATCGGGATGAACGCCATCCTCTTCACCGGTGTCAAAGACCGCGGCAGCGACGAGACGCAGGCCAGTGCCGTCTGTCGCACATTCGCCGCGCTGCCCACTATCGTCCGACGTCTTTCAGCCTCAATCAGGCCCTTCCAACCCGGTTTGGTATAGTGGAGCCTTCACTGCACCGGGCATACGAGGCCCCGGCCGACCGCTTCGCCGCACACTTTCCTACGCAATTGCAGGGCCCCCGCACGGTCGGCCGCGAAGCCGAATTCCCTGTCGTCGATCAGAGCGGACGCGCCGCCGATATCGACCGGCTGTGGCCCCTACTTCTTGCGGAGGAGACAGGCGAAGGCGCTTCTTTCGCCCCTCTGAAGGTCAAAAAGGACGCCGTCAACACCGACCTGATCGTCGGTCTCGACGGCGCCGCCTACAGCTACGCGCTTGAGGTGGGAAAGGGTACGATCGAGTTCAATGTCGGTCCCTACACCACCCTTTTTGAACTGGAGAGCGCCCTCCGCACAGCTGTGGAGCGGCTGGTGCGGGCTGCAGCGAAGCTGGGCTGGCGCGTGCTGGGGTATGGCGTGCAGCCGCTGAGCCCGGCTACGCGGGACCTGCTGTCACCCAAACAGCGCTATCACGCGCTCGCCGACATCATGGGCGACGACTGGATCTGGTACACCGTGACCGCCAGTGACCAGACCCACGTCGATGTCAGCCGCGATGAGACGGTCAGCGTTCTCAATTTCGCCATTTTGATGGCGCCGGTTGTGGTCGCCCTGTGCGCCAATTCGCCGGTTGTTGCCGGCGCGCTGACCGGCGACTGCTCCGGCCGCGAAGGGCGCATGATCGGTGCTCTATATGGCGAACGCCACGGCATGATCGTCCGCCCTTACGCCGACCTTACGGACTTTGTCGCCCGCCTCAGCCGGATGCCCGCTCTGCTGTACCGCGAAGGAGAGCGTTTGCTGCCTGATGGGCGGCCTTTCGCCGAGGTGCTGCGCGCCGACTTTGGAATGGCGGGAAGTGAGAGTGCGGTTCTCTCTCCCGGCTGTTTCGACGCCTTCCTTCTGCACGATCACTATATCTGGCACAGCGCCCGCCTGCGCACCGCCTACGGCACGGTCGAGCTGCGTCCGGCCTGCCAGCAGCCGCCGCAGGAACTGATGGCTGCGACGGCGCTCTATCTGGGGTTGGTGGAGGGGCGTGAGCAGATTACTGACTATTTGCAGACCACGTTCGCGCCAACTGGCGAGGAGAGATTGGATCCAGCTCCACTATCAGAGTGCTGGCCGCGTATGAGACAGTACCACGAACAGGTAGTTCGCGCCGGGCTGGCCGCGCCCGAGCCAGCGCCCGGCTTTCTGGCCGATATTCTTGAGCTGGTCGCGGCTGCTCTTGCCCGCCGTGGCTACGGCGAAGAGGGCTTGCTCGCTCCCTTATGGCGGCGGCTGGAGCGGAGGGCGAACCCGGCGCAGCGCGTGCGGCGGGTCTTTGCGAAGGAAGGATTGGAGGGATTGATAGAGTTTTCTGATTTGGTGAATTACTTGCGGGAGATGTAGGGTCGGTCATCCAGACCGGACCGACAGATCGAAGTCACCGGCTATTGTTGAGGAGAAAACCCCATGCCCACCAAATCACTCGATGTCGCGGGGCAAGCTCAGGACCCTGCCGAGCCGATTCATCCAGGGGAGCATTTGACGGAGATATTGCAGGAGTTGGACATCACACAATCCCGCCTGGCCAAGACGATAGACGTTCCAGCGATTCGTATCCATGAAATTGCTCACGGCCGCCGGTCGATTACCGCGGACTCTGCGCTGCGCATCGGAAAGGCCTTGAGGATGACGCCCGACTTCTGGCTGAACCTGCAGCGCATGTACGACCTGGACGTCGCCCGGACGAAGACTGACACCAGCGCCATCGAACCTCTTGTCGAGGTATCTCTTTAGAGCAGTTTTCGCCCGAAAGCCAAGCTCCGCAGATCCTGCAGTCGCTATACTAAAAAAAATCAAGTGCCGGCATGGCAACGGACTTCGTGGATTCAGCCTGGCTATGAACCAGAAGACGAATCTTTTCCGTTATGCCGCTGCTGAAAGATTCTTCCCCGCAACGGGCACAGACCAGGGCTGGAATCCTTTCTACGAGCACGTACTGTCCATCGATCTGAAAGGGTTCGGTCACCAGTTCGTCCCGGCATTCTTTAGCATGACAGACCGCGCAAGTGAACACAATTACCTCTGATTTCTGACGTCTCCGTAGTGTCTCCTGCTCTCCCGTTTACTACGTTGCGAGCAGTCAGGAACCGACTAGCGCCCTCCGAACAGCTGACCAAAATCGACGTTGGCGCCGCCGCTGGCGCCCTTGCCGCCGACCTGGGGCATGTACTGGGCGATCTTCTGGGCGAGTTTATCCATGGGCATGGTCTGCAGATAGGCCTTGCCGGGCCCGCGCAGGGTCGCGAGGAAGAGGCCCTCGCCGCCGAGCAGGATGTTTTTGAAGCCGCGCACAATTTCGACGTCGAAGTCGACGGTCGGCTCGAACATGGCCACGTGGCCGGTGTCGACGCGCAGCAACTCGCCCGCCTGCAGCTCCTTGACGAGGATCTCGCCATCGAAGTTGACAAAGGCGCGACCGGGGCCGGTCAGCCGCTGCAGTATGAAGCCCTCGCCGCCGAAGAGGCCTGCGCCGAGCCGCTTGCGGAAGTGCATGTCCAGATCGACGCTCTTGTCGGCGCACATGAAGGCGTCCTTCTGCACAATGTACGACTGACCGTCGGCCAGATCAAGATTGAGGATCTTGCCGGGGAACTCCGCGGAAAAGGCAACCTCGCCCTCGCCCCGTTCGACGTAGTAGTCGACGACAAAGAGGGATTCGCCGGAGAGGGCGCGTTTGAACATCTTCCCCAGACCACCGCCGGTGTTGGTGTCCATCTCCACGTCCTGCGTCATCCAGCTCATGCCACCGGAGGATGAGTAGATGCGCTGGCCGGGGGTAAGTGTAACCGTGACGACCGGCAGAGTTGTGCCTTCAATACGATACTCCATAAATTTCACTCCTTA
>DAOUHY010000044.1:0-2427 GCA_034428435.1 Caldilineaceae bacterium
TATCGTCTCCAGCCACCCGGTGGCGCCGTCAATGTGGGCTGCATCGAACAGCTCGGAAGGCAGCCCGAGGACCGCAGCCACGAAGATGATAATGCCAACGCCCAGCCCGGTCACCAGGTCCATAAAGACAAGGGACGGCAGGGCTGTCTGCGGATTCCCCAGCCAGTTGACAGGCTCGATTCCGACCACGCTCAACAGGTAGTTGATCAGACCGAACTGATTGTTAAAGATGTAGCGCCAGACGACCGCTACGGCGACGAGCGAAACCACACTGGGCAGATAGAACGCACTTTGCAGGCCCTGGCGCATGCCCTGATGTCGGAACTTGGTGATCCGGATCGCCACCGCAAGCGCCAGGGCGACGGCAGCGAATGTGAACATGCCGACGTAGGTTAACGTGTTGCGTACAGATTGCCAGAAACGCTTGTCGTTCAGGACGTGGTCAATGTTGTCGAAACCAACCCAAACCGGCTTTCGATCGTACCATTCGAGCGCGGCCATCACGACCGACATGACCGTAGGCACCAGCACAAAGACCAGGAACAGGACCAGGAAAGGTGTGACGAAGATATAGCCCCACATCTCCTCACGTTTGGCATAGTTCATGGCTGTCCCCGCTCTTGAGAGTCTGAAAGGGTCTCCCGCGAGCCGTGTCGTCGCGGGAGACCGACCTTATCCATGGTGGGGTTCTACGCACAGCTCTCGAGCGCCGTGTTGATGTCGTCGGTCATCTCCTGCATCACCTGTTCCGCGCTCATGCCGGAGAAGGCGCCCTGGAAATATTCCTCAAAGATCGAGCGCACCACGATGGTCTCCGTACTGCGCTTGGCATCGAACCATGCGTTAGGCATCAGACATTCGGATGTATAGACCACGAGGGGGTCGTCGGCGACTTCCGCCAGAATGGACTTGCGGAACGGCAGCATTCCCGCCGACTTAACCAGCCATTCTTCGCTTTCGTCGTTGGTCATCCAGTGGAGGAACTTCAACAGTCCTGGCGTATCAGCAGGGTCCTCGGGCTTGAAGGGCACCAGGCCGGAGTAGTTTGCACCGCCCCAGGCGATGGCGGGGTGCGGGTCATCGTGTGGATACTGGATAAAGCGCCATTTGCGTTCGTTCTCGGTATCAGTGACGACCAGGGTCTCCTCATCCAGTTCCATCCCCTCCCGACGTGCTCCCCCGGGTACCACGTTGCCAACCTGCATGAGGATGTTGCCCTGATCGATGAGGGCGTTGTTATCGTCGCCGGTGTACCCTGCCGGATCGGGAATCAGATCGTTTGCGGCCAGCTCTTGCATCCATGCAAGGCATTTGATCGCCTCCGGCGAAGCCATGTCGACACACGATTCCGTCTCATCGGTCCAGAAGTGGGCGCCGAAGCAGCGGAAATATAGGAGTGTCACCCAATGAAAAGCCGGCGTGGAATGGGCGGAAGGGATGCCGAGTCCGTAGCGCTCGCTGCCGTCCGGTCGCGTCCCCCGTACAGCCTCAAGCCAGCTATTGAACTGGTCGATGTTCCACCCGTAGCATGGGGCCTGGGGTGCAGTATCCATCGCGCCCGCTTCCTCGACCCCATCAAGGTAGACAACCCCGGACTGGCACACCGGCCAGTACGGCAACATGTACACTCTGCCATCGATTGAGCACTGCTCAAGCATTCCCTCGACCATATCGCTGGACAACTGCTCTTCCAACGAATCGGTGAGATCCAAAGCCAGTCCTACCTCTAATGCAGAAAGGGCGAGCTGGATCCAGCCGCCGCCGACAACATCCGGGGGCGAACCGGCCGCGAGGGCCGTTGTCACCTTGCTGCCCTGCTCCCACGTCAGGGGAAGCACCTCTACCTCAATACTTGGGTTCTCTTCCATAAAGGCGTTCGCCCGCTCCCACTGCCAGGAACCGGGCTCGCCAAGAGCCGATGAGTAGTACGGGAAATCCCAGAAGTCAATCGTTGTCGTTACTGCCGGGGGCGCTGCTGCTCCGCCCTCTCCCGCCGGTGCGGCAGGCATAGCACAGGCAGCCAGAAGGGCTCCCGTGCCGGTGACGGCAGACAGCTTCAAGAAATCACGTCGACTCAGGTTGTTCCGTTTCATGCTCTCTTCTCCTTTGATCTGTTAGTTTGATCTGGTAGTAATCGAAGCGCATGCAACAACACGTACTCTGGTCAATTGCTTCCGAGGGGCCGGGCGCCAACGGTCCTAAGTCGACGCAGTCGCTGTCCGAAATCTGTCATGCCTTACTCATGCGGTCATCTCCTGACCGCGCCATTCCGTATCGATACCGACATAGTTTTCTACAAAGTGCTGATGCCGTGCAGGCAGCGCCTTGATGAACGCCTGCGCTGATTCAGGGAGCGGCCACGGCGCCTCAATGCGGTAGCTGCGCGGGCGGAGACCGAGGCCGCAGGAAAGCCGCACCTGGTCGGTC
>DAOUHY010000045.1:0-32347 GCA_034428435.1 Caldilineaceae bacterium
GCGTAGGCACGAGGGTGTCTCTGCAGAAACGCGAAAAGTTTCTGCCACTGATAGTCGGAAATCTTAGTTGTAGACATCCTCCTATTGTCGCCAATGTATCAGAATTCATCAAACGTCAACGACCCCTAGATGAGTAATGAGAGTAGGTCGCAAGCGACATCCAGGAGGAGCATTGCCTTTCAGGTCTTGCGAAAGGCGTACTCGTCAGGGCCTCTCAGTCTGGAGAGTGATGCGGCGCGTATGAACGTCAACCGCTATTTAGGAATCTTGTTCAGGGGGCTGGTCCTCCTGATCGCTCTTACGATGCTCCTGCCGCTGGCCTATCTGATTCTCAGAGCAGGAGGTGTCGGGTGGACAGAGGTTTCAGGCCTATGGGGCCGTGCCCGCATGCTGCCCATCATGTGGAACAGTCTCCTGCTAGTTTGCGGCGTAACTGCGCTGTCACTCTTGCTTGCACTGCCCTTCGCCTGGCTGACCGAAAGGACTGATCTGCCGGGCTGGAGAATCTGGACGGTGCTGGCGATGTTGCCGCTGGTGATCCCAAGCTATGTTGGCGGATTCACGTTGATTGCCATGTTTGGGCCCCGCGGCGTACTTCAGGAACTTCTGTCCCCCTTTGGAGTGGAACGTCTTCCTTCAATTTACGGATTCACAGGTGCGTTGTGGGTCTTGACGCTCTTTACCTATCCATATATTTTTTTGAGCATTCGCGCCGCGCTGCACAGGTTCGATCCTTCGGTCGAAGAGGCGGCACGGTCACTTGGCTACAGTGGATTGCAGACTTTTCTGAAAGTGACTTTACCAAATCTGCGGCCGGCAATCACAGCGGGCGGGCTGCTGGTGGCCCTCTATACGCTCAGTGATTTCGGCGCGGTCTCGCTATTGCGCTTCAATAGCTTTACTCGGGCCATCTACGTCCAGTATCTGAGCAGCTTCGACCGTAACGTCGCCTCACTGCTTTCATTGGCGCTGATCGTGTTTACGATTATACTGTTGCTGCTGGAAAGAAACAGCAGAGGGAGAGGCCGTCCACGATACTACCGAAGTAGTGCTGGGGTCTTGGCCCCGCGTAAGCGAGTTGAACTTGCCAGGCGGAAGTGGGTGGCGCTTGCATTCTGTGGCGCGGTTGTAATGGCAGCCCTAGTCCTGCCTACTGGTGTAATTCTTTATTGGTTGCTACGAGGTTTGGCATCGGGCGAAACGCTTGCGCCGGTCTGGGCGGCAACGCTGAACAGCTTCCGCGCCGGTGCATTCGCCGCTGTCGCCGCGGCAGTTTTGGGACTGCCCATAGCCTTTGCCGCTGTCAGAATGGGTGGAAGACTCATGTCTCTTGCTGCGAGGGCGGTGTACTTGGGCTACGGCTTGCCAGGCATCGTCATCGCGCTCAGCCTGGTCTTTTTCGGGGCGAATTTCGCGCCGTGGCTCTACCAGACGTTATGGATGCTGGTGTTCGCCTATGTCGTCCGCTTCTTGCCTCAGGCGATGGGGGCGATGCAGATAAGCTTGCTGCAGATGAATCCCCGTCTGGAAGAAGCAGGACGCAGCTTGGGCTTGGGCAACCGCGCCGTATTCAGGAGGATAACTGCGCCCATCGTGCGGCCAGGAGTCCTGGCGGGGATGGCTCTTGTTTTTCTGACGACGGTGAAGGAGTTGCCGGCCACTCTGCTCCTGAGCCCGACGGGCTTCTCGACTTTGGCTACTCAGATTTGGTCAGCTACGGACGAAGCTTTTTTTGCGCGTGCGGCCGCTCCCGCGCTCGTCCTCTTGGCGATGTCAGCATTCAGTATTTTTCTTGTCCTCATGCAGGAGGAAAGGGAAGTTGTCAGCAGCTGATGCAGCTTAGTCGCCGCTGAACACATTCATTTCAAGCCATGAGTCGACGGCAAGCGATGCCACCAGGTCTTCACTTAGAAGGCGTATCCAAACAGTTTGCCATTGGCGACGCCTCCGTTCAGGCCGTAAACGATGCTTCGTTGACGGTTGACCAAGGAGAGTTCATTGCACTCCTTGGACCCTCAGGGTGTGGAAAAACAACAACGTTGCGACTTATTGCCGGGTTTGAACGCGTAGATGCCGGCGCCATTGAAATTGACGGTGCGTTAGTGGCCAGCAACTCGGTCCACTTGCAGCCCGAAAGGCGCCGCGTCGGCATGGTTTTTCAGGAGTACGCGCTCTTCCCCCATGTCAGTGTTTTGGCAAACATCGAGTTTGGGTTGCGCCGCATGACAGCAGGAGACAAAAGCGTGCGCACAGGGGAGATCCTGGAACTGACAGGATTGGCAGGCCTGGAAAGGCGGATGCCGCATGAATTGAGCGGAGGCCAGCAGCAGCGAGTCGCCCTCGCGAGGGCATTGGCACCCAACCCGGCTCTAATCTTGCTGGACGAACCGTTCAGTAACCTGGACGCAGGACTGCGGGCACGTGTGCGAGCCGAGGTGGGCGAAATCCTTCATGCGGCCGAAACTACTGCGATCTTCGTTACGCATGACCAGGAGGAAGCGTTGAGCCTTGTGGATAGGGTCGCGGTCATGCTGAACGGTAACGTCAAGCAGGTGGCCTCTCCTCAGGAACTGTACACAAATCCTGCCACGCGCTCGGTAGCCGAGTTCATCGGGGACGCGAATTTCCTTCCTGGAGTTGGGAAAGGCGATACTATAGAGTGTGAATTGGGCGTATTGGCCGCACGCAAGCAGATCCGTGGGCCCGTGGATATTTTACTTCGGCCGGAAAATATTGAGCTCGTTGCCGCGCAACCCGGTCTGCCCGCGGCACGGGTAAGGCATTCACTCTTTTTCGGCCACGACCAACTGATTACCGTGCAACTCCCAACGGGCACATTTCTGTCGGCGCGTGTGGGCCCATCGGACGCGTACGTATCAGATTTGCCACTGCAGGTTGAAGTACGCTCTCCGGTAGTTGCATATCCACGCAAGAACTGAAGGTCCATCGCATTTCAGCCGGCCCAAAGGATAGCGCAACAGGCACCAAGTCGAGAGGCGACTGACAATGAGCGAAGGAATCATTCTGGAAGAAGCCCCGGACATCCATGAGCAGTTTCAGGTTACCTCACCAGCTCTGATGGTCATATTTGGTGCTTCCGGTGACCTGGCGAACCGTAAGCTGTTGCCGGCGATCTACAGGCTTTCTCAACAGAGGCTTCTGCCGCCCAATTTCATCATTCTTGGATACGCGCGTTCACCCTTAAGTGATGACGAAATGAGACATCGGGCTCGAACCAGTATGCTGGCGAATCCTGAAGTCGAGTTCCAGAGTGTGGATTGGGAGGCTTTTGCCCCGCGTCTCTTCTACATTTCCGGAGAGTACGATGACGCCGAAGGCTTTCAACGACTGTGTAAGCGCATCTCGCAGCTGGAGGAGAAATGGAACATTGGCGGCAATCGACTTTTCTACCTGTCTACACCGCCATCGGTCTATGAACCCATTATCACTTGTCTAGGCGCCGCCGGCCTCGTTGAGCCTTCCGGCAGGCAAAGTTGGACTCGGGTCGTAATTGAAAAGCCTTTTGGCAGCGATTTGCAGAGTGCCCACAAGCTAAACGACCATGTTCTGTCGGTTTTTCAGGAAGAACAGGTCTATCGAATCGATCACTATCTGGGCAAGGAGACGGTCCAGAATGTGCTGGTCTTTCGGTTCGCCAATGGGATTTTCGAGCCGATCTGGAACCGCAACTACGTTGACAATGTGCAGATCACTGTTGCTGAAAGCATAGGTGTTGAGGGCCGTGGGGGATATTACGAGAAGTCCGGTGCTTTGAGGGACATGATGCAAAATCATCTCCTGCAATTAGTCTCTCTAACTGCAATGGAGCCCCCGATTGCCTTTGACGCCAAGGCTGTACGCGACCAGAAGGTCAATCTTTTACAGGCAATTCGGCCCCTGCAGCCGGAGGAAGTTCCTGAATACGTAGTCCGTGCCCAATACGGGGCTGGTACGGCCGCTACGCGTCCGGTCCCTGCCTATCTTGACGAGAACGGAGTTGCTTCAGATTCCACAACCGAGACATATGTCGCTTGGCGCCTCGAAATTGACAACTGGCGCTGGCAAGGTGTCCCCTTCTATTTGCGTACAGGCAAGGCTCTGCCGCGAAAGGCATCCGAAATTTCTGTTACTTTCCGTCGAGCTCCTCATTTGCTTTTTGACTCCACGGAAGGATTCGAAGGCCCGGCCAGGCAGTCCGACCAGGGTATCCGAGCCGCACATCAAGGGATGAGGCTTAACGGCGACAGTCTGAGTCGCAATGTCCTGACCATGCGCATCCAGCCAGATGAAGGAATCACGCTCAAGACACTGGCGAAGCGACCGGGCCCCTCAGTGAATCTTACGCCTGTCAATCTCGAGTTCACTTACGGCCACAGTTTCGGCGAACCGCCGGACGCGTATCAGCGCCTTCTACTGGATGTTGTTCTGGGCGACTCCACTCTCTTCACCAGGCGAGATGAAGTGGAACTAGCATGGCAGCGGATCACGCAAGTGTTGGATGGATGGCAGATGCAGGAAGAATTGAGGGCGAACGGGAGGAAACCATTCCGCCTGCCACACTACCCGGCGGGGACCTGGGGTCCCAAAGAGGCCGACGCACTGCTGGAAAGGGAGGGGCAACACTGGGTTACCGAGTAGGCGATCCTCTGGAATTACCGCAGAAGCCGCGCCGTATCCACAACCTTCACAACTGTTTCCATTTTCAATGGCCTCAGGTGCCCGAGGCTTTAGAAGTGATAGGGAGCAAAAGTTGAACTCCTTCAAGAACAGCGGCCCGACACTATCGGGCTAGAAGGGTAGACTCTCACCGCTCTGGTTCTTGCCCAACCCCATGAAGGCCCCATAGTCGGAAAGTACTGCAACCGGATTATCCGAATGCCATTTGATGGGTAGGATGTTTCCGGCCTTTGGAAACTCTGGCAGATAAAGTTTCATGGTTTCGGTGCTGCTTGGTGATACTGGATTTCCTGGCCGCATCGGACAGGCAATCCGTACAAAGAGCTACGATGCTTTGCTGCGAGGACATTCACTTTGTAGTTTTGGAATTCAGATACCAGAATACATATTCCAAGAAGTGTAAGATTGCAACTGAGGACGATTTCCTTCAAGGAAGGATTGGAATTACAGGTTCAATTTTTTAAGGGGCAGTCAGATTCCCGAGCAAATGTGATAGGAGAAAGCGAAGACTTGGACAAAGAGCAGAGCCTTAGTCTCGACGCGGCCTTTCCTCGGGCAGGTAAGGTCATCGTCCAACCCAACCGCTCCGAATTCGGCCTCGCCGGTGCGGGGATGATTGCGGCCGCCTCGTTGATCAGCATACAGGAGAGGGGCGCCTTCCATCTCGCTCTTGCAGGTGGTTCCACGCCAGGCCCGGTGTACGAACTCCTGGCTGAAGTTCCCGATATCGACTGGAAGCGAACCCGCGTCTTCTGGAGTGACGAACGCTGTGTTCCTCCTGATCACGCCGACAGCAACTATCGATTGGCACGCGAAGCACTGTTGGACAGGCTGCCGCAGCCGCCAGGCTTTGCGGCGCGGATGCCAGGGGAACTGCCGCCGGAACAGGCGGCGGGCACTTACGAGGAGACTATTCGCGAAATCGTACCAGCGGATGAGTCTGGCTTACCTCGATTCGATCTGATCCTGCTGGGTATGGGAGACGATGGCCACACCGCAAGCCTTTTCCCGGGCTCAGAGGCTCTTAACGTAACCGACCTGCTTGTAGTGGCAGACTACGTCAGCAAGTTCGGTTCCTATCGCCTTACCTTCACTTACCCGCTTCTCAATGCCAGTAGACATGTCCTTATACTGGTCAGCGGCGCCTCTAAGGCGATCACCTTGAACGCAGTTCTGACGGGCCCTCACCGGCCAAACGCACTTCCTGTTCAGGGCGTGCAGCCAACGACGGGGCGGTTGAGATGGCTCGTCGATGCCGATGCCGCCCAGTGTATTCGAAAATAGAAACAAGCACCATCCTTTCAGGAGCAATTCGCAGTGAAAATCGTTGGAAATATTTCCGTTCATCCTCCCCTCCCGCAGTCTATCCACCGGCTGCAGGAGTTGGCGTACAATCTCTGGTGGACCTGGACTCGGGATGCCCAGATTCTATATGAATCAATTGACAAAGAGTTGTGGGAGCGGGTCAATGAGAATCCGGTCAAGTTTCTGCGTACAGTGTCGCTTCAGCGTCTGCAGAGGGCTTCCCGTGACAAAGACTACCTGCAGAGGTACAGTTCCGTGCTACAGCGGTTCGACGCCTACATGGAGGATGACACCGACACCTGGTTCAAGCGCAACTACCCTGGCAGACAGAACGAGCTGATCGCCTACTTCAGTGCGGAGTTTGGATTGCACGAAGCGCTGCCCATCTACAGCGGAGGCCTTGGGATCCTCAGTGGCGATCACTGTAAAGAGGCGAGCGACATGGGCTTGCCTCTCGTCGGCGTAGGCTTCCTCTATCCGCAAGGTTATTTCACTCAACAGATCAACGCCAAGGGGGGCCAGGAGGCGATTTACGAGAAAATTGACTTCTCTGAAGTGCCTGCAACTCAGGCAGTGGATGCGGAGGGCAATCCGGTTGTCGTCCACGTAGATCTTCCCGGCCGGACCGTCTACGCCAAAGTGTGGAAGATACAGGTCGGTAGGGTGACTCTATATCTGATGGATACGGATGTAGAGCAGAACGCTCACCAGGACAGAGAACTCAGTGCAAGGCTCTACGGCGGCGATCGTGAAATGCGTATCAGCCAGGAATATGTTCTGGGCATCGCAGGCGTGCGTACATTGAGGGCACTCGGCTACCAGCCGACAGTCTGGCACATGAACGAAGGGCATAGCGCGTTCCTCAGCCTGGAACGTATACGTGAGCTGGTGCAGGGGGGTATGGCGTTCGATGCAGCGACGGAGCTCGTGCGGGCGGGCAACATTTTCACCACGCATACGCCTGTGGCAGCCGGTCATGACGCCTTTCCCCTGGAATTGGTCGATAAGTTTTTCTGGCAATATTGGGGTCAAATGGGCATCGATCGGGAACGATTCCTGGCGCTGGCCCGTCATGAGCACGAGTGGGGCGCAGAGTTCAGCATGACTGTACTGGCTTTTCGCCTGAGCGCCTATCACAATGGTGTAAGCGCGCTTCACGGGAAGGTATCCAGGCGGATGTGGGCGATTCTGTGGCCGGGAACGCCAGAAGAGCAGGTACCGATCGGCCACATTACAAACGGCGTGCACACAGAATCATGGTTGGCCCCGAAGAAACGGGCGCTGTACGAGCGGTATTTCGGAAGAAGCTGGCGCGACAATGTTGACAGCCCTGATGCGTGGCGGGGAGTCAGACTGGTACCCGACGAGGAGCTCCGTTCGGCCCACCAGTCGTGCAAAGAGCAACTAGTCAGTTTCCTGCGCATGCGCCTGAAGAGGCAGCAGCTGCGTCATGGCGAAGGACACGCGAAGCTTGCAAGAACAGATAGTGTGTTCGACGCAAAGGCATTGACCCTGGGGTTCGCCCGCCGCTTCGCGACCTATAAGCGTGCAACGCTCGTATTTCATGACAAAGAGCGGCTCAGAAGAATTCTTAACGATCCGAATCGCCCGGTACAGATTGTATTCGCAGGAAAAGCACACCCTGCCGATGAATACGGCAAGGCGCTGATCGAACGCATCTACCGGTTGAGCCAAGAACGGGGTTTTTTCGGCAAGATCGCGATTGTGGAGAACTATGACATCAATGTCGCACGTCACCTGGTCGGCGGCGTCGATGTCTGGTTGAATACGCCTCGCCGACCTCTCGAGGCCAGTGGCACAAGTGGTCAGAAGGCGGCAATCAATGGGGCACCAAACTTCAGCATCCTCGACGGCTGGTGGAGAGAAGGCCACGATGGCGAGAACGGCTGGGCGATCGGAGAGGAGAGAGAGTACAAAGACGAGGCAACACAGGACGAGGCAGACGCTCTGAGCCTCTATACGATTTTGGAAGAAGAGATCGTGCCTGAGTATTACGACCATCCCTCTGTTTGGACAGGAAGAATGCGGAAAGCAATAGAATCCTGCGGACCGCTGTTCAGCATGCGCCGAATGCTGGCAGAGTACACGCACTCACTCTATGTTCCAGCGATGGAAAGCAGCCATGCCTACCGCGACAGTAGTGGCGAACCGGCGTACCAGCTATCGTTGTGGAAGCAACATGTCCGCAATGAGTGGCAGACTGTTTACGTGTCCGTACCGGAGCTTCCGCCACAGCAGGCAAAGACGGGGGATCCAATTGAAATCGAAGCACAGGTCTGGCCGGGAAGGCTGTCCGCGCAAGATATTGCCGTCGAGCTGGTCACATTCGCTAACCCCGACGCAGAGGAGGCCACGTTGCCGAGCGCTGAGCACCTGCAGCCGGTCGCATTGCAGTCGGTTAGCATGCAGGCAGATATGCAAACGTACCAGGAGGCTGGCCACGATCCCAGCGATGGCAGTGTGCGATACCGAGGCGTCTTTGTACCGGAGGAGACGGGAAAGTACAGTTTTGGTGTGAGGGCGCGGCCACATCATCCTGCTCTAATACATCCACTTGAGTTAGGACTGAGTGTCTGGGCCTAGCCGGAAGCCTGCGACCCGCGGAAGAATGCACAAACGAGTGATCAGTGAAGTCATGTAGGGCAAGGAGGCTCAGATGCACGTACTGATTACCGGAGGCACAGGTCTGATCGGATCGGCCTTGGCAAAGGGCCTGATCGATGACAAATGTGAAGTTACGATTCTGACGAGGTCTCCTGAAAGCCATCTGTCGCTAACATCTGAAGGCGTGCGACTTGAAAAGTGGGACGGGGAGACAGAGACCGGCTGGAGTCACCTGGTCACCGAGGTGGATGCAATCGTCAATCTTGCTGGTGCGGGGATTGCCGACGGGCGCTGGACTCCGGCGCGCAAGAAACAGATAAGAGAGAGTCGAGTGAAAGCCGGTGAGGCACTTGTATCGGCAATCCGTAACGCAGAAGCAGTTCCGAAGGTGGTAGTTCAGTCTTCGGCCGTAGGGTACTACGGGCCAGGCGATGATCAGATAATGACAGAGGAGGCCTCGCCGGGGACAGATTTTCTGGCGCGCGTGTGCGTCGATTGGGAGTCATCGACCGAGACAGTTGAGTCGATGGGTGTACGGCGCGTTGTCATACGGACAGGCGTTGTCCTCAGCGCACAAGGCGGTGCTCTACCTCGAATGACGCTGCCTTTCCGACTGTTTGCCGGCGGACCCCTGGGCAGTGGTAGGCAGTACTTTCCATGGATCCACATCGACGACGAAGTGGCGGCCATTCGATTCCTTTTGGAGAACGAAGAAGCGTCAGGCCCATTCAATTTAGCCGCCCCCAACCCGACGACCAACAGAGAGTTCGTGCGATACATTGGGAAGGCGATGGGGAGACCGTCCTTGTTGCCGACTCCATCATTTGCGCTGCGTACTCTGTTCGGGGAGATGTCAACCGTGCTGCTGGATGGGCAGAGGGCAGTTCCAACCCGTCTGCAGGAAGCCGGCTACGAGTTCAGTTACCCTGATCCTGTTGCTGCACTGCGTGACATGCTGTAAGATGCCCTCTTGATGGAAAACTGGATTTCGAAGCTGTCCATCGGACGATGAGTCCATTTTGAATGCAAGTTCACTGGGAGTTGACACTGCATGCTGAAACCTGTGGCTGAGGAGCCAGGGCAAGTAAATGGCTTGGGGGAAGGCACTGAGAGGAGGTCCAGAGCCAGAGACTTCTCCGGGCCAAAGTCCTCTATGGTTCTCTGGGGAGGAATAGCGTTCAGTGGGTTATTCACTCTTCTCATCTGGGCGCTGGACTATCGTCTGGCAAGTATCGAGCTTCTGCCGGACACCGGCTTCTCCTGGTACTATTGGAAGCTTCCCGTCCCAACTTTCTGGACGCGCGCGACATCATGGGGGTTTTACCTTGCCCATCAGCTTGCAATCTGGGTGATTATTTACTATGTACAGATTCTTCGCAGACATCGCTATACGAACGGTCTGCATAGGGTTAATGTTTGGGCACTAGCTGCCAACGCCTTTTTCATCTTCCTTCACCTTATTCAGACGCACTTCTGGTATGACGGGCTCGCACAGGACACTCCCATTGTCAGCAGCCAGGGCGCCGTCATTGTTATGCTGGTTTGGATCCTGCTGATGGAGAACAACCGACGAGGCCAGTTCTTCGGAAAAAGGGTTCCCTTTTCTCAGGAAGTCGTTCGCTTTGCCCGCACCTATCACGGTTACTTTTTTTCCTGGGCAATAATCTACACCTTTTGGTATCACCCCATGGTCTCTACGTCCGGTCACTTGATCGGATTCTTCTACATGTTCCTGCTCTTGCTGCAAGGCAGCCTCTTCTTTACACGCATACACACGAACCGGTGGTGGACCTTCGCGCTGGAGTTTAACGTGTTGGTTCACGGGACCCTTGTTGCCGTCATGCAAGGCAACGGCCTCTGGCCAATGTTCCTTTTCGGATTTGCAGGCATCCTGGTTGTAACACAGATGTATGGATTGGGTCTGTCTCTACCAAGTCGTCTTCTCATACTCGGCTTTTTCGTCGGTTCGGCCCTCTTTGTGTACGGCAATGTGGGCTGGCACAGAATCAACGAAATCGTACGGATTCCTCTCATCGAGTATGGGTCGATGTTTATCCTGGCGGGTTTATTCTGGCTGGGTTTGAAGATTGCGCGGACGTTCAGGCGTTTGAGGCACGCATAGTGCGACCTTCGAACGCGTAACCGTATTCCCGAACATGAGCAACCTTCACCCGGGTCGGTCTACAGCCAGCGGCTCCTCACCCGGACCGACTAGTTCCCCCGGATCGGAGGCAGCACTGACCAGATGGCAAATCTGGCTGCTGGCTTCCCGCCCCAAGACTCTCCCTGCTGCCATCTCTCCCGTGATTGTTGGAACTTCGCTCGCCTGGGCTGACGGGCAGTTTTCCCTCGCGCCGGCGCTGGCGGCTGCTGCCGGTGCCCTTCTACTACAGATTCTCTCTAATCTTGCCAACGACTACTTTGATTTCGCAAAGGGCGTAGATACGCGGGAACGGTTGGGTCCAACGCGCGTCATGGCGGCCGGACTCCTGACGGCCGGGGAGGTGCGACTCGGCATAGCGGTTGTGCTGGGTCTGGCAGTTTTGGATGGCATCTATCTGATTCTGGTGGGCGGTTGGCCCATCCTGGCTGTAGGTGTGGCGTCAATATTGGCCGCCCTGCTTTACACGGGTGGCCCTCTTCCCTTCGGCTATCATGGGTTGGGGGACCTGTTTGTCTTCATCTTTTTCGGACTTGCCGCCGTCTGTGGAACTTACTATGTACAGGCCGGCATGTTTTCGATGGACGTTCTCGTTACTGCTGTGCCGGTTGGCTTTCTGATCACGGCCATACTTGTCGTAAACAATTTGCGTGACATCGAGACAGACGCACGGGCAGGCAAGCGGACGCTGGCGGTTCTAATCGGCGCAGAGAATACGCGACGCCAGTTCCTTGCTTTGCTCGTTCTGGCCTATATGGTCCCTCTCCTCCTCTGGCTGAATTTCGGATTCGGCCTTGCCGTCCTATTGCCCTTCATCAGCCTCCCGCTGGCCGTACGCAGGGTCTACACCCTCTATTCCGCCACTGGGAGGAAGTTAAACCCTGTTTTGGCGGCGACTGCGCAACTGTCTCTGCAGTTTAGTCTGCTGCTGTCGGTCGGGATAGTCCTCTGAAGATGGCTGACTTCGACGTCATCTTTGTTGGTGCGGGCCACAACTCTCTGGTCTGCGCAGGGTATCTGGCCAAAGCCGGATTTCAAGTCGGCGTGCTGGAGCGGCGTCCTGTTGTTGGGGGCGCTGTGGTCACGCAAGAGGTCATCCCCGGTTACCGGTTCGATCTTGGCGGCAGCGCCCACATTCTGATAAACCACACTCCGATAGTTCGCGACCTTTCCCTGGAAGAGTTCGGGCTAAGCTATATCGATCTGGATCCCCTCTTTTTTGCGCCGTTTCCTGATGGCGAGCGGATATACGTCTGGAAAGACATTGAACGTACCTGCGAAAGCATCGCCGGCGTATCTTCTGAAGACGCCGAGAGCTACTTCAGGTTCGTTGCCGAGTGGCGGCCGATGGCGGAAGCTATGGTTGAGTCCTTTATGCAGGTCCCGACCCCTTTCAATGTTGCCAAAAGCCTCATTTTTCATAGCAGTGTACATAAAGACCTGCGCCGGCGCTTGCCGGCAATTCTAGGCAGTTATGGGCATCTACTTCGCAATACCTTTGTCTCTCCTCGCGTTCAGGCGGTCATCGGGTGGATGGCCGCACAGTCCGGGCCGCCTCCCACGGAGCGAGTCAGTGCCCCCTTTGCACTTTGGCACCCCATGTATCACTGCTCCGGAGTCAAGAGGCCCCGGGGGGGATCTGGAAAGCTGACGCTGGCGCTGGCGGACATGATTGAAGCGCACAAAGGGACGATCGTCACATCAGTCGCCGTCGAACGGATTATTGTAGAAAATGGGAGGGCGGTCGGCGTTCGCGCGGTAGGCGGCGAGGTTTACACCGCCGGGCGCGCTGTAGTGTCGGGCGCCCACATCCATACAACACTCAAGCTATTGGAGGGGCAAGTCCCACCGGCGGGCGTGGCCGCGGCGCGGAGATCCAAGATCGGAAATGGGTTCGGCATGATGGTGCGGTGCGCGGTGAGTGAACTGCCCGATTACGACGGCAGTGAAAGAAAGGAGAAGAATCTCGCTCTTCCGGAACACCGGGCTCTACAGTTTATCTGTCCTGACCTGGATTATCTTGAGCGGGCCTACAGCGATTTTCTGGCGGGCCGACCATCCGCGAATCCAGCCCTGATCGCAATGACGTTTTCGGCTGTCGACCAATCTCTTGCGCCGCCAGGCAAGCACATCCTCTTTCTGTGGGGACAGTATTTCCCCTATGAACTGGCTTCTGGCGAAAGTTGGGATGACATTGGCGACCATGTGGCGGATCGGATGCTGGACAAACTGGCTGAATACGCCCCCAATGTCGCCTCCTCTGTCGTAGGCAGGCTGGTGCAAACGCCGCTTTGGCTGGAAAGGGAGTTGGGCCTGTTGCGAGGGAACGTCATGCATCTCGAAATGTCGATCAACCAGATGTTCACGTTGAGGCCCTCGCTTCGAATGAGCAACTATCGCGGACCGGCAAAGGGCCTCTACCTGACAGGGGCAAGTATGCACCCGGGTGGGGGGATAATGGGTGCAGCCGGCAGAAACGCGGCGGCAGTTCTTCTCCACGATCTGGACCGCAGACCCCGATTCATGGGATGGTGAACACCGTCTTAACTCCGCCCCGTTCAACTGTTTCTCCTCTTGCGCAAGCCCAATTCATTGTAAACGTACGGCCCAGGTGATAGAATCTGCCCATGGACTCCCAAACGGCTTCGGAAGCGCAACGCACATTGATCTATCGAAACCGCAGCAGTGGCGAGGACGCTGTTGGATATGTATGTGGGGAAGAGATCTACCGCTTACGCTGGGGAACGGGCGTCAAAATTGGGCGAAGTGAACAAGATGAGGCCGGTTGGCGGATACTCCGTTCCACGCGGTTCGACGAAAAGGAACTGGGAAGGATTACGACGGATGGCGTGATCCACAGCCACGGCCTCTTCCAAGGGGGCAGTTTGGGCTGGCTTGAACCGGACGGCACGGTGATACAGGGAGGACTCATCTTCTCCGAAGAGGACGTAGGACGTGTTGACGGTCCCCAGTTACAAATTGCAGCTGCAGCCTTGCTCTTGATTTTTGTTCCGGAAGAGGATGAAGGGAGCAGGGAGATGGTGAGGCGAGGTTGAGTGTTTTGGGGTCGAAATAGGAGTATTGGACTTAGTTTGACTATGCGAGTTGACAAATGGCTTTAGTTCAGACGTCCCGATTGCGCTTCAATGTCCGCGTGTCCGGGAGTCCGGACGGCGTTCCCCTTTTGCTACTTCACGGCTCGCACGCGACCAGTCGCTGGTGGGAGCCCTTTTTTGCGATCCTGCCGGACTCCATCCGAGCGGTCGCCCCTGACCTGCGGGGCTGTGGACTGAGCTCCCATACGCAGGACGGTTATGAAATCAAAGAACAGGCTGAAGATATTGCCGAACTGGTCCGTGCACTTGCATTGTCGGATTTTGACCTTGTGGGGCACGGAAGCGGTGGGGCCATAGCCATCGAGTTCGCTCTCGGCCATCCCCAAGCTTTGCGCAGCCTGATTCTTGTTGACAGCGCGCCTATTGAAGGCGCATTTACGCCGCTACAAGGGCTGCAGTTACTCTCTCAGATGCGAGAGGATCGCTCTCTTTTGCGGCAAGGACTCTCTGCGCTCCTGCCAACAGCTCCGCCTCCCACTATGACCTGGAAGGAATTCAATAGCTTTTTCGAGCAGTTAGTTGACGATGCTGCTGCCATGGCGCCCGCTGCGTTCACCGCGGTGGCTGAGGCGTTGGGACGGTGGAATCGACTTGAGGACGCGCACAGGCTGACATTGCCGACACTCTTGCTACAGGGGTCGGAAGATATCATCGTTGAAAGGGACGAAGCCACACGTTCCCTTCTCGCAATTCCTGGTGCTTCCAATCTCGAAATACTCAGAGGAGTCGGCCACAGTCCCATGATTGAATCCCCTGTAGTCCTCGCCGAGAGGATAATTGACTTCATCACCGAGGACTTTGAGAGCTTTGAGGAGGCCAGGGACTATGCGCAAGAGAGTGCGGGATATCCTGACAGTTCGAGGGGGCACGGATGATGGGGCCCAGAGCCGGACAAGATTAATGCTGATGGGACCAGTGACCGGAGAGACTCATGCACCCTGAGAGCCAGGAAGAGCTGCGAGCCCATTGGGACGGACGTTATCGCAGTGGACAGACGCCTTGGGACACCGGTATCACTCCACCGGAAGTACAGGCGTTCTGGAAGGAGCAGCCCAAGCCCACTCCGGGGTCATTCGCCCTCGATATTGGTTGCGGCACAGGTTTGAATACGCTATTTCTGGCAAGGCAAGGTCTATGCGCAATTGGGTTCGATCTCTCGGGGCAGGCGCTGCAGTTGGCGCTGCAAAGGCGAGAAGCCATCTGCCGCAATGAGACACTCTACTCGGAGGGAAAGGCCATGTTCGTGCAGGGGGACGTCAGCAGGCTACCTGTAGGCAGGCTGGGTGCGGTGTATGCCCTGGACATCGGTTGCCTTCACAGCTTGCCCGACGAACTTCGTCCAGCATACGCAGAGGGAGTTCACAAGTCCCTGAAGGAGGGAGGGCATTACCATTTGTATGTGTTCGACAGGAGTAGCTCGGACGGTCCTGGCGCCAGGGGAATGCGTGAGGGCGAGGTAGCAGAACTTTTCTGCAGTAAGCTGGAGATTGTAACTGAGGAGATTGGTGTATCTTCCACCCCGGCCTCTCGCCCTTCACGCTGGTTTCTTCTCAGAAAGACCCCCTAAGTTCCGTCGACAGGAGAAAGCGCCAGTAGCGAGCGGATTCGAACCAGAGTCATTCTGAGGGCAGAACCGTTCAGGGACACTCGGTCCTCTCAATTGGGGCAGACCCTCCGCCATCGTCCGGCTGTGGGTTCTCCGGACTGAAGGAGGTGTTTGTGTCAATCAGAGGCGGCCGGTCGAAGATGCGCCTGAGCTCCTCAGCGACGTAGTCCCAGTCGACAATGAACACGGACATTTCCTGCCGCCAGCCAGGCCTCATTGCATCAGGTGGTCTCAACACCAGTCCCTTTATGTCGGCCTCCCCAAGAGAAAGACCAAACCGGGCGTAAGACAGCGTATCCCACTTGCTCACGTCCGTGTCGACGGAGTAGCGGAGAGCGTCATACAGTGCCAGCGCACGGGGCAGCAGATTCTGTTCAACAAGTTGTTTTCGTAACGCCCACACTACACGCTGTTGACGCCGTGCACGTTCCAGATCTCCACCGCCGGAACGGCGGCTGCGGACATAGCTAAGAGCCTGTTCTCCGTTCAACAGATGCTCGCCCGGCGGCAGGTTCAGATAGATGTTTTCTTCTGGATATACCTCGTAGAGGTAGCAGTCTACATGAATCCTGAGTCCACCCAGGGCATTTATCAGGTTGACGAATCCTTCGAAGCGAAATCGGATGTAGTTGTCAATCGTGATACCAAGCCGATCTTCCAGAATATTGATAAGCAACCTGGGACCGCCGCCGCCAGGCGCGTCCATCTCTCCCAAATAGTCGATTACGTTGATTCGGTTGGGAACATGTCCAGGAATGGGGTCGATGTACATATCCCGGGGGAAAGAGACGATAGCTGCCTCTCCCAGGTCGGGGTTCATCATGAGCAGAATGATTACGTCTGTTCGCCAGTTGGGCTGGTCCGGCCGCTGGTCGCTGCCGAGAATCAGCACGTTGGTGGTTCTGTCCAATTCGGAAACCGTCGGGGTCGGCTGAGGCGTAGGCGTGGCCGTGGGTGTAGAAGTTGGCAATACGGTCGCCGTAGGCGTGGCGGTTGGGGGATCCTGCTGGGCGGACTGCTGCCCCTGTTGTTGCGGGGTTGGTATGTTTCCCTCAAGCGCTCGAGAGTTGCTGCCAGTAGGGGGCCCATCCGCCAGAGCCTCGCGAGATTGGGCGTTCTCGATCGGTTCAGCGTCTACAGAGCCGCTCTCGTAGTTGGCGATGAAGAAGCTGAGCAAAATGGCGCTGCCAAGAATCAGCAGCAGGTACGGCCGGACAAAAGCAGGCAGACTTCGTCTGATTGTAGTTCGCGTCTGATTCAGGGGAGCTGGGAGATTACGCCGCAGTCTCATAGCTGGAAAGTTGGTCGCAAGAACAGGTTGGACTGCAAGCGCCTCGCCCTAATCCTATTTCAGAAACGTAAGGGGTAATGAATCGACGGAAAGTGAGGAATCGGAAGCTAGACCGGTTCTATCTCCCCCTTTCACATTCAACTACTGTTGAACAGCCGACAGACTATACTTCCAAATTGAGAAGAATACGACGAAGTATGTCCATGGCCCGATTGCCTACCCAGGCATTTGTCAGGCGGTCCGCCCCACCGAACGGAAAGCGGGCCACTTCGGTACGTTCAGGTCCGGCGCAGCCTATCCAGGTTTCGCCACCCTGATTTGAATGGAAGGTCTCATCCGGCCGGCCGCTGGTGATCACAGCCAAGCCGTGGGACACATTGCACTCTTTGCGCAGTTGCAGGGCCAGGTCGCGGGCGACATCGCTCTTAGGCGGCCGGTCAAGCAGTTGCCGAAAGGAGGCATTTTCCTGGTCGGCTTCCTGGATGCGGACGGCACTTTCTGCGCTGAATCCGTTCTTCATCCTTTGGGCGATCGCCCCTCCTGAAACTGTTTCCAGCAGCGCGACGCTGGCATCAGCCTCTCGCAACAACCGAGCCAGGACAGCCTCGACTGTTTCGTCCGGTGTTGTACTGTAGATGTAACTCCCGATTACGGCGCGCACCTTTTCCTCCATCTGGTCGAGGAGTTGCTCTGCCTCTTCGGCGCTGGGGGCTCTTGCTGCAATGCGTACGTCGGCTTGGCCCAGATGCGCGGCGAGACCCATGGTCGGGTTGTTGCTATCCATGAGGTCTCCCAACTCGGCGTCAAGGCTGCTTTCTCCTATGCCGACAGTTCGCAGAATGCGCCGGCGGATGACTCCAACTCCGCCTGTCAGGTCCTGCAGAAAGGGCAGCACGAGGTCGGCCATCATACGCTTCATTTCACGGGGAACGCCCGGCATGGCGATGACCTTTCCGCTTCGGCCGTGCCGTCGATCATAGGTGATGAATCCCGGTGCCGTTCCAACCGGGTTTTCCAACACGGTAGCTGCTTCAGGAATCTGTGCCTGACGGAGGTTGTTCTCGCTCATGCGCCGGTAACCCCAGCGGGAGAATCGCTCTCTAAGGTTCTCTTCAATGTCGGGATGGCGTTCCAGCGGACAACCCGTGGCATTTGAAATTGCGTCGCGCGTAATGTCATCAGCAGTCGGGCCAAGGCCGCCGGTCACAATGACTACATCGCTGCGGGCGAGGGCCATTTCCAACACGCCACGCAGACGCGGCTCGTTGTCGCCTACTGTAGTCTTGTAGTAGAGATTTACGCCAATCTCCCTGAGTTGCTGAGCGATCCAGGCGGCATTCGTGTCGACTATGTCACCCAGCAGAATCTCCGTACCAGAAGTTACCAGTTCGCACGAAACACTCTTGGAGTCTGTCATGGCCATTTTCCGTACTTGACTCTGTACTTCCCAAACTGCCACTTTGGTTCAAACTCAGGTTTATCCGCCATCAGTTCTGCTATAGCAAGAGAGCGGCCTGACCTCTGATGCTCCTGACACGGCTTGCCAGGGCGCTATTTCCTTCGCGACTGAAGCGTTCTTCCAGGGATTTCATCGCATCTACGAATTCTTTGGAGAGGTCGGAGCGATTGTCCTGAAGCAGACGGCGCATCGCACCCTCATCCGGGGCCGAGAGAAGGCGATTGAGAAGCCTCATTTCGGGCGGCATCCGCTCTTCGAGCATCGCCACTGCCTTTTCGTAGATGGTTCGCAGCCTCTGCGCGGCGAACGTAGCCTTGTTCTGTTCGGCCTGCCTGATGTTGGAAGCAAGTACCGCGAGAAACATCTCGTTGATGTGTTCAGCGTTTTCCTTAAGGGCGGCTTCGGCATCTTGCGCCTGCAACACTTCCTGCAGTACAGCCTGCACCTGCTGTGCCGCCATCTGCTGGCTCTGGCTGCGTTGCTCGCCGATCTCGACTATCCGCTCTCGCATCGCGATCAATGCCGCCCGCTCCTCCGGGTCGGTGGAGTTTTCCAAGCGGTCGGCAAGTCCGAGAAGGAACTGGTAATCGGTGAGACCGGCTGCGGCGTTCAGAACTGCGGTGGCAACTGCCTCGCCATTTTCCCCCTCCTTCCAATAGTCCAGCAACTGTGAAAGCAGTCCTTCGCGCGTCGTATTTGGTCCAATCGCGGAGAGCGCGTCCTGAACGCGTTCCTCCAGTGCCTTGAGCTCCTGGCCGGCTTCAGTGGAATCAAGTAGAGAGCTTCGCAAGTTAATCAGCGCTTCATGCTGCTCAGACTCGCCTTCAGCTGCGACGGCACTGATGACCTGGCCCAGAAGTACAAAGAAACTCGAATCAATCAGAGCCTTGTTTCTGTCGACGACCATCTTCATAGCGCTTTCGTCGCTGCCCAAGCGGACGAGATTGCTGATCAGGTCTGTTTGCTCGCGCCGCCTGCGCAGCATCTCCGGTGTGACACCTTCAAATCCCCACAGTTTCTCAATCAGAGAGTCCCACTCGAAGAATTGCTGCGCCTGAAACATGTAGCCCTTGCGCTGGTCGGATGGGAGCCGGGCCATCAACGCCTGGCTCATTTCGCCGATCATCTTCTGCGTTTGCATGTCGTCCAGTCTGGCCTGGCCAAGGACGACAACGCCCAGGAACTCATGTTCCGGCTCATGGACCATCAGCGGAACACTGAGAGGACCTCCTGCACCACAGGCATTGCAGACCGCCGTATTGATTTGCCCGGCCAGAAGCAGTCCTTTCAGCTCAGGATTTGCACCCAGGTCCACAATCGAAAAGACGGCGGCAGTGTAGGCTGCACCGCAACTTGGACAGGTGACTTGTGCGCCGGTCGGTGGAAACAGCAGGTCAATTTCCGGTTGTTGACCCTCGGCGGCTTCTGATGAGCCGACTTCCTGGGCCGCCTGTGGTTCGCTTTCCGGGCTAGCGACTTGCTCGCCAGCGTTTGGCTCTTCAGCACCCGAGTCAGACTGACGCTGCTCTTCCCGTCTGGAAGTGGCAAACCCTTTGGGAAGTTCGATACCGCCTGACGATTGGGATGGAGGTGGGCTGCCAGGTGTCCAGATTTCACTCATGGTTTTCAGTCCAATTCCTCATGAAAGCTCAGTCTTGTCTGTAATGCTTCCTTTACCAGGGCAGCCAATCCCCAGCGTTGTTTCGTCAGCGCGTCAACGGCCCATGCCTGGTGCGTAGACCGCGCCGCCAGCCGGCGACGGTTCGAGTCGGACAGATCCGGCTCGTCTGCCATCACGCCAAGCGGGGCAAAGACGCCTGCCACTGTCGCGGCCAAATCGGCGAATCCACGCAGATCAGGAATCTGTTCGGGGGTGGGATTCTCCACTGCCCGGGCAAGCGCCGCGCCCAACGGAAGCAGGGCGGAAAGTTGGTCAGCTTCGACCAGGTGTCTGACTGCCGGTATTACCTGGTCGAGCGTCGTCAGCACCAGCCTGCCGTCCAGCTGTGTCGACAAGCTCAGCGCCTTGGCGAAACTATGGGCCGCAGCGGTGTGATTTCTTTGACGGATGTGCAGGAACCCGTCAACACGAAAAGATTGAACCAGCCCAGGGCCGTCCCCAATGGCGAGGAATATATCCTGGGCTGATCTGTTGTAGTCGAATGCCTTGGCCACCTCGCCGCGAGACTCTTCCAATGCAGCCAGTTGCGCCAGGGCCCGACCCCGTCCCGCGTCGTCTTTGTCCTTTGCCGCAGTTTCAGCTGCGTTGGCAATGATAGAGGCGGCCCTGTCCAACTCGCTCCTTTTGAGGCAAGCAGCACCCTCCTCCAGCATGCGGGACACCGTATCTGAGGGCTGGAATATCAGACGTTCGCCGTCAGTCAGCGACGTGTTTTGTATGAAATTCCGAGATTCGATTGCCAGCCCTTTGAATTCTATCGAATGAGGTCAAATTGGCCTATTCTGATTCTTCGCGCGCGTGGACGAGTCCAGGTCTCTGAATTAGCTGAATTCACTTTACCAATTCAACGCCTTGCAGAAGGTCCTGTTCCCCAAGGATCGGAACGCCCAACTGCTGGGCCTTGTTCAGCTTGCTTCCGGCCTTTTCCCCTGCAAGCAGAAAATCGGTCTTTGTGCTGACGCTGCCGGTCACTTTCCCGCCTGCGGCCTCGATGCGAGCTTTTGCTTCGGCCCTGCTCAAGGTTGGGAGCGTCCCTGTGATCACGAAAGTCTTGCCCGAAAACGGAAGCGACTCTTCCTTTACCTCCCGTTCCTGGTGAGGGTTTGCAAGGCTGACTCCCAGGTCTGCAAACGACTTCACAAGGGCCCGGTTGGGTTCCAAATTGAAATAGGAGACCACAGCTTCTGCGATTTTGGGGCCCACGCCTTCAATGTCACTAAGGGCCTCCAAGTCCGCATCCATCAACTCTTGAAGTGTGTCATATTGGGCCATCACCAGTTCAGCGACCACGTTGCCGACGAATCGGATTCCCAGCGCCGTCAGCAAGCGGGTCGCTCCGCGTGACTTACTCTCTTCGACGGCGTGACTCAGGTTCCGGATGCGCTTCTCTCCGTAACCTTCGATTTTTTCAATCTCTTCCCAGGGGAGCCGGTAGATATCGGCAAGGGTCTTAACATAGCCTTCAGAGACAAACAGGTCTGCCTGTCTGGAACCCATGCCGACAATGTCCATCGCCCCTCTGGACACAAAATACTCAAGCTTGCGCACGAGCTGGTCGGGGCAAGCATTGTTTACGCAGTAGGTTGCGGCTTCGTCGGGGGGGCGCTCCAGGCGTTGCGAGCATGACGGGCACTCCGCAGGCATCCTCCAGGGCTTCTCGGAGCCGTCGCGAAGCTCTTTTATCGGTTGCAGGACCTTGGGAATAACGTCGCCTGCCCGCTTGACCAGGACGGTGTCGCCGATGCGTATGTCCAGTTCCTCAATGTAGTCGGCGTTATGGAGCGTGGCGGCCTGAACGGTCACCCCTCCGATGGGGACAGGCTCCAGGACTGCGTTGGGGGTCACCGCGCCAGTTCTTCCTACTTTGACGCCAATGTCCAGCAGCCTGGTCGTTGCCTCCTCACCTCCTGTCTTGAAGGCGACAGCCCAACGCGGGTCCTTGCCTGTAAAGCCCAATAGGTCCCGCTGCGAGAGCAGATCGACCTTTACGACCATGCCGTCCAGGTCGTACGGCAACCTTGTTCTCAGTTCATCCCAACTGCCTACAAATTCGATCAGGTCCTCCCATTCTGCGTCGCCGAAGCGTCTCGATTCATTGCAAACAGGAAACCCATAGGCCCTCAGGTGCTCCAGCGAGTCCCAGTGCGAACCCGGAGGATGCCCGAGCCCTTCTTCAAGGAAAATCTGGTAGGTCCAGAGCTTCAGCGGCCGCTCAGCGGTAACGCCGCTGTCCAGCAAGCGGAGAGAGCCGGCGGCAAAGTTTCGAGGGTTGGCGTAGGTGCGCTCGCCCTTGCGAGCCTGTTGCTGATTGAACAGTTGAAAATCACTTTCCTCAACATAGACTTCGCCGCGGACGATCAGGCGCCGTGGGGGTTGCAAACTGCTGTGACCGCCGCCATTTTGGACAGGAATCCGAAGGGGAAGGTGATGAACGGTCCGAAGATTGGGGGTGATGTTTTCGCCGGTTTCTCCGTCGCCGCGCGTGGCGCCAAGGGTAAAGCGGCCATCGTCGAACTGTAGAACGACAGTGAGGCCGTCAAACTTCGGCTCAACCACATAGGCGAGGCGGGCGTGTTCTTCCTCCGGCAGTAAGCGGAGCAGACGATCGCGCCAGCGGTGCAGGTCCTCCTCGCCAAAGGCGTTTGCCAGGCTCAGTACGGGGACCAGGTGTTGCACCTTTTCGAAGCGGTCAGCGACGGCTCCGCCGACGCGAACGGTTGGACTGTTGGGGTCTTTCAGTTCCGGGTTCTGATCTTCAAGTGTTTGGAGTTCGCGGAAGAGAGAGTCAAATTCGGTATCAGTGATCTCAGGGTCGTCGAGAACGTAATAGCGGTGCTGATGATGTGCGATCTGTTCTCTCAGGTCTGCAATTTTCTTGACGAGCAGTTCAGTTGCCGGTGAATCACCTTGTGAAGATATGGTCATGGGACGTCCACGACGAAGAAACTGGATGCGCTCCACCCCACGAGGGGATTCCCCTCTTCATCCAAAGAGCCGGGCACGCGCATTCTGTACCACAGATATCCATCGAGGGGAACGGGATATTCTGCGTGGTCCGATTCAGGGTCGGCGTCCAGGACCACCATAGTCACACCTTCTTCGACGGTTTGAATGAAATTACCTGCCCGGCCCGGCTCAGCCCGCAACAGGACGCCCTGGCCGCCTGTATTGGCGACGATCACATTTGCGTTGATAGGAAGCAAGACCGGTGTGGCCGTTGGGGTCGGCCCCGGAGTGCTGGTTGGCGGCTCCGGTGTCGGCGCGTCGGCCGCAACTTGCTGCACTGTTGGCTCACTCGGCGCGGGTGTGTTGCTTTCCGGCGCAGCGGTCAGACGTGAGATACCCAGCCAGACCAAGCCGGCAATCAAGACAAGGGTTAATCCGCCGAGAACCCAGACAGGGCCCGTTCTTCCCAATTTGCGGGTCGGTGGGGGCGCGGCTGCCACCTCTGCGGCGGGTGTCTCTTCAAAGTAGCTGTACTCAGTTGCGGGACGGGCCTCATCCGTTGTTTCAGAATCTGGCGCGATATTTGCCCAGCTTCCTTCCGAAGCAGCCGCTGCCTGCGCGTCAAAGTCGGGCTCTTCAAGTTCATTCCCAAAAGAAGGCCCTGAGAAATCGCCGGCGCGATCGGACTCGTTTGCAGGGAACTCCCAATCCGCCGACTGGTCAGAAGCTGCCTGGACATCCTGAAGTTGCTCGGACTCGTGCCAAACTGCGGACTCGCCGGCCGACGAAAAGACCGGCTCCTCCACGGCTGGTGCAGTCGATGCCACTTCTCCCGGCAGATCGGTTTCAGGCAGAGACTCTGGATCGGAAGCTTTGTCCGTACCGGAGTCAATGTCGGAATCTGATTCGGAATCGCTTACAGCGGAGTCCTGGTCATCCGAGGAAAAAACAGGCTCTTCGACTTCGCTGTCTGGTCGCCGGGTGTCATCATTCACTTTGGGCCCCTCCCGGTTTTATTTCGCTTCAGCAATGCGAGTAGCTCATCCAGAGGCCTAGCATTGAGGATATCTTCGGCGCGCAGCCAGGCGCGGCGGGCGGTATGAACGCCATATCGCATCAGCTCGAGCTGGTCGATGCTGTGCGCGTCGCTGTTGATGACAAGAGTACAACCCTGGCCAACGGCGAGGCGAGCATGATCGGCGGAAAGGTCCAGGCGTTCGGGATTGGCGTTGATTTCGACGGCCGTACCCGTTTCAGCGCAGGCCATTAGTACCTGATCCAGATCCAGGTCTGAAGGCGCACGCCTACCCAAGAGTCTGCCAGTCGGGTGCCCCAGAATGTCGACGTAGGGGTTGTGGACTGCCTTGAGGCAGCGTTCGGTTATGCGCTGGCGATCCTGACGCAGACCGCTGTGTATGCTGGCCACGACCACGTCAAGCGAGGCAAGGACCTCGTCAGGCAGACCCAGTTCGCCGTCGCCCAACACCTCAACCTCGGTGCCCTGAATCAGCCGGAAGTCGATGCCCAGGGCGGTGTAGTTTTGGTTGACTGCATCGATCTCGCGGCGCTGCCCAAGGAGTGCTTCCGCGTCAACGCCGCGGGTCACTCCCAAGCCGACACTGTGATCGGTAACCGCCCAGTAGCGATAGCCGCGTCTGCGCGCGGCTTCGGCCATCTCGGCGACGGATGACTTTCCGTCGCTCCAGGTGGTGTGGCCGTGAACTTCGCCGAGTATCTCCTTGCCGGCTATCAATCTCGGAAGCTGGCGACCTGAAGCAGCCTCTATCTCTCCATCGCCTTCCCGCAGCTCCGGAGGTACACACTGCAGTCCGATGAAATCGTAGAGCGCTTCTTCACAGTCGAAAACCCGTATCCGGTCGTGTACATCGGCTCTACCGAGGGAGCCATTGGCCGTTCCGGCATTCGCATCAATGGCAGTTAGCCCGCTCTCGTCAATTTGCCAACCAATTGCCTGAGCTATCTCTTCAACAGCTGTGAGGTGGCCCTGGCTGCCTGTCGCAAGGAGGAGGGCGGTGCCCCAATTGTCTCCTTCAACCAGCCGGAGAGTAGCTTGGGGTCCATCTACAAGCGAGACGGTCACCGCGTCGGGCTCACTTTGTACAACCTCCGCTACCTGCGGTAAACCCTTGAACAGATTCAAGGTTTGTTCCGGGGAGCTACTGACGGCCTGAAGTTTGACTTCGCCGGTCGTCTCTCGCCAGCGACGGAGACTTCCGACTATTGAGATACGCTCAACGGCTCCCCCTCCGTTCTCTGCTCTCAACCCAGTCAAGAGACTTTCTGCAAGCGGCAGAGAACTGCCGATTGGTGTGCGGTCGTCGGACCGGCGGCTAAGCAGCTCTATGCTTTTCAGAATCCGCTCTTCGGTCTTGGCTCCAAAACCCTTGAGACGGCGTAGCCTGCCTTCCTCCGCCGACTTTTTCAGGGCATCAACACTGGTGATATCGAGTTCTCGCCAAAGGCGCTGCACGGTTTTGGGTCCCACGTCGGGCACCTGCAGCATTGCGACAACGCCTGCGGGAACCTGTTCGGCGAGGGCGTCATAGTATGGCAAGGCACCCGTATCGAGCAGTGTTTGAATCTTCTCGGCGATCGCTTCGCCGACTCTGGGCAGTTTGCGCAACTCGCCGGAGGAGGCTATCTCATTGATGTCCTGTTCGAGGCCGTCGATGGTACGGGCTGCGTTGGTATATGCCATTACGACAAAACGGCTCTCGCCCAGAATCTGCAGCAGGTCACCGGTCGCCTTGAACACTCCGGCTACCTGCTTGTTGCTCATGCGGGGTCGCTTTGTTGCTTCTGCCACTGGTTCAGCCCTCTAAACGGAGTGGTCCGGAGTCAAAATTTCGTCGCAACTTTCAGGTTACACTGATCATCTGGATCAACGCAAATGAAGTATATAATTCAGGGCAAACGCGTCTCAATCTGAATTCCGATTCCGTTGAAATCATGTTGAGAGCAGAGCGCGAGCGGGTGGAAACCGTCTTCAGGTTGCTTTTTCGCCAATAGAAGACGCGACGGCAAGGCCCACAGGCGTGAATGTCAATCTGAAATCCCGCCAAGGTGTCTTCATTCGCGTACATCTTCATGTCTAACCCCGTCCCGGAGGGGAGTCCGGCGGCACCACGACGTCTTGACCCAATCTGGATGCGATGGCCGTGGTGCTTGAGAGGGTTCTAGAGGGTCTGGGAGAGTTTGGGAGGGTGAATTCCCTTTCTCCCGGGACTCATGTGCTTTACTAGGCAGACAGTAGTTTGCCGCGATTCAAGTAGCCACCCGATGATTTGTCTCATTTGGTTGCATATTGCCTTGGGCAAAGTCGTGTCAGGTCGATCCATGGCGATACAGGTCGAGGGATTCCAATTTTTTTGTTTGCCTGCCGGGTTAGCAGACTTTTGCACATTGATTTGTTGAGGGGACGTCGGGCGGCCCCGTGACGCAGGCGATATGCAAGAGGCAGTATATCACGGAATTGGTGGGTTTTTGTGGGTGAATTGGGAGAATCTCGATTGCGTTCATTGCATTGTCAGGGGAGTTGTAAACGGTCTTGTCACGAGTTCATTCGCTATTCGCGTGGTGAACACACTCCCATTTCAGCTTCTTCATCTGTCGGCCCATGACCACATTTCAGTCCAATTCAGATGCAGTTGCTCTAAATTATAGTACCGCAGAAAGGTAAGCGTGACTATGCCGTCGTGCAGACTGTCGGAACTGAAGCGCGTTCAACATTGCAACCTTTTTGTTGGGTGTTACTTATCTCGTATTGTGCAAAGGCGAACTCAGAATGTGCGATGCCGAAGCGAAATCCGGCCGAACATTCACTCCGACAGACAGGAACCACATCAACCGCCCGTGCATTTTGTGGGAGCACATCGTTGTGGGCGTTTGCAGACCCGTTTCCGGTCGCGCCCAGAGGCATCAACTTTGCGCGGCGTGTACAGGCAGCAACATTTGCTTGCGACGGCGAAGTTTCACGTTTGCAGCCTCGTTCGCACATTCCTCCTTTCGCTTGTAGAATGGCCGCAGTACAGGAACCGCGAGTAGATTCCGGCTCGTCGTGCCGACGGCAGGGGCAGCCCTCCGCAATCTCGACGCCCGAGCAACAGAAGCAGGAAAAGTCTTGGCTACAATTCGATTGAGCAAAGTTTCCAAGGAGTTCGGCGTTCAGTTCGGTTCTTCCCGCGGGTCGGCCATTCCCTGGATGCGCAGTTCCGGACCGGAAGTACGGGAGGGGGAAGACGAGGCAGCTGACCGCGTGCAAGCGTTGGACCAAGTGGACCTGACGGTACCCGACGGACGGACGATGGCGGTGCTGGGGCCGTCGGGTTGCGGCAAGAGTACGCTGCTGCGGGTAGTTTCGGGACTGGAGGCGGACTACAGCGGCGAGCTGTACTACGACGACCAGAATATGATGGACGTGCCGCCGAGAGACCGCTATATCGGCATGGTCTTTCAGAACTATGCACTCTATCCACACTTTGAGGGCCACGGCAACCTTTCATTCTTCTTCCGGATGCGCAAAGCGCCGGACGAGGAGACGGAGGAGCGGATACGGGTCACTTCCGAGATCATGGGGATTGGCTTCAACTCGCTGCTGCAACGCAAACCGGGCACATTGTCTGGAGGGCAGCAGCAACGGGTCGCGATTGCGCGGGCTATCGTGCGAAGGCCGCGTGTCTTTCTCTTCGACGAGCCGCTGTCCAACCTGGATGCGAAACTGCGTTCGCAGACACGGGTTGAAATCAAGCGGCTCCTGCGCAGATTCTCCATCACCGCCCTGTACGTTACACACGATCAGACGGAGGCTATGGCACTAGGCGATCTTGTGGCGGTGATGCGGGCAGGGCGGATCGAACAGGTCGGCCCGTTTGAAGAGGTGCGGAGGCAGCCGGCCAACACGTTTGTTGCGGGTTTTCTGGGCATCCCGCCGATGAGTTTGCTACACGGGGCGGCAGTGGAAGAGGGCGGGGTCGTCGCAGGCCAGGGAATGAGGCTCGTTCCGCAGACTTCGCAGCTGCAGGCACTCAGGTCCGGACAGAAGGTGACGATCGGGATCCCGGCCGAGTCCGCGAAGGTAAAGGTTAATGAAGAGGGACCCACGTTGGAGGTAGAAGGCGGGACGGGGCTACCAGCCAACTCCTGGCAGGGAACGGTGGAGTCTGTGGAACCGGACTATGGCAGGCAGGTGCAGTTCATCAGCTTCCTGTCGGGGGCGCATCGTCTTCTGGGCCAGGCAGACGTGCGGGAACGGATTGCCCTCGGCGAGCAAATCGTGACACAGTTTGAGGATTCGGGACTCTACTTTTTTGACGATGAAAGCGGGGAGCGCATCGCCTGAGATCCGGCTCAGCCCACTTCCTGACCTTCGGGAACCGGCTGCGCACCTTTCACGCGCATGTACTGGCTCGTATAGAGGTCGTGGTAGAAGCCCTTCATGGCCAAGAGTTCCTCGTGGGAGCCGCGCTCGATAATGCGGTGATCGTTTACGACCAGGACTTCATCGGCATTGCGGATGGTGCTGAGGCGGTGGGCGATGACGAAGGCTGTGCGGCCTTCCAACAGCCTTAGCAGCGCCTGCTGGAGTTGGACTTCGGTACGTGTGTCCACGCTGCTGGTTGCTTCGTCGAGGATGAGAATACGAGGATCGGCGAGGATGGCGCGGGCGATGGCGATTAGCTGGCGCTGTCCCTCGCTGAAGTTGTTCCCCTGCTCCGAGACCTGTGAGTTGTAACCCCCTGGAAGCAGTCGAATAAAACGGTCGGCGTTAGCCAATTCCGCCGCGGCGACGACCTCTTCGTCGGTGGCGTCGAGCCGGCCGTAGCGGATGTTCTCGCGCACGGTTCCGGAGAAGAGGAAGGTGTCCTGCAGGACGATGCCTAGCTGTTTGCGCAGGGATGCCTGCTGAATGTCACGAATGTCGTGACCGTCAACGCGAATGCTGCCCTCGTCAACTTCGTAAAAGCGGCTCAGCAGACTGATAATCGTCGTCTTGCCAGCGCCGGTTGGGCCGACCAGAGCGATGGTGGCGCCGGGTCTGGCATGGAGACTGATGTTTTCCAGGACGCGTTCCGGTTCCGGCTCATCCTTGAGATCCGAGGGCGCAGCCGTTCCCGGGAGGCGGCCGTTTCCGCGTCCGTTGGAGACGGGGACTGCAGGCGGCTCGGCATCATAGCTGAAGCTCACGTTTTCGAATTCCACTTCGCCCTCAATCTCTTCGAGGGGCGGCGCACCCGGCCGATCGGTCACTGTGGGCTTCACGTCCAGGGTCTGGAAGATGCGCTCTGCGCCAGCGAGTGCGGACTGGAGCTGATTGTAGAGCATGGCAATGCCGCGCATGGGCCGGAAGAAGTTCATTATGTAGATAATGAAGGCCGCCAAAACGCCGACTTCGAGGGTGCCAGAGATGGCCAGCCAGCCGCCGAGGAGGGCGGCGACGGCGACGGTGATGGTCATCATGGTTGTGAACATCGGGCCCAAAGCGGCGGTGATGATATCGGCGGTCATACCGGCTTTGCGGTATTTGGAGTTGACGTCGTGGAAGGCGGCGTAAACCTCTTGTTCGCGAGCGAAGGCCTGGACCACGCGAGCGCCAGTAATGTTCTCCTCCATCACTGCGTTGAGGGCACCGAGGTTGTGCTGGACGGTGCGGAAGGCGGCGCGGCTGCGGCGGGTTACCTCGCCGGTGATAATCAGCATAAGGGGCATGATGACGGTCATGGCCAGGGCAAGCTGCCAGTTGAGAAGGAACATGGCGACGAAGGTGCCGCCCAGGAGCAGTATGTTGGAGGTGAATTCAATGAGGCCGTTGGAAAGCGTGCGGTTAATCGCCTCTGAGTCATTGGTGATACGACTCATGAGATCGCCGACCTGGTTGCGGTCGTGGAATGCCATCGACATTTCCTGCAGATGGGTGAAGAGGCCGGCGCGAATATCGGACACGAATCGCTGGCCGAGGACGACCATGATGAGGCCCTGGACGGCGGAGGTGCCGGCGGCGCCGACATAGACAGCGACGATCTGCATCACCAGGGTACGGAGCCCTACAATGTCACCGGTTACGATATAAAGATCGATTGCGCGGCCAAGCAGCATCGGACCGATAAGCCTGAGGACGGTGCTGATGGTGACAAAGAAGGCAACAATCAGAAGTTGCAGGCGGTAGGGCCGCAGGTAGGCGGCCATGCGCATGAGCGTGTGGCGCGTGTTGCCGGCGGCTTCTCCGGTGAGCATGCCACCGCCGCCAAAGCCGAGGCGCATTGGCTGTCGTTGGGGAGGTCGGGAAGCAGTCATAGTAATCAGATTGGCGCAGTTCTATTGGCGAGGCGGTCAGGTATTGCCGGTCTCAGGCCTCTTCAAACTGGGAGTAGTAGATCTCCTGGTAGATTTCGCTGCCGGCCAGAAGCTCTTCGTGGGTGCCCTGGGCTGCGATCTTGCCGTCGTCGAGGACGAGGATGAGATCAGCGTCGACGACGCTGCTAATTCGCTGGGCGACGATGAAGGTTGTCGTGCCTACCATTTTTTCCGCCAGCGCCTCTTGCAGCCTCAACTCAGTGTCGAGGTCAACCGAGCTGGTCGAGTCGTCGAGTATGAGGACGGATGGTCTTGTCAGCAGGGCGCGGGCGATGGCGATGCGTTGCTTCTGTCCGCCAGAGAGGTTGGCGCCGCGAGCCTCGACCATGCTCTCGTACTGATCCGGCATCTGCATGATAAAGTCGTGGGCCTGGGCGGCTTGCGCGGCGCTGACGACCTCTTCCATTGAGGCGTCGGGGCGGCCATAGGCGATGTTTTCGCGCACTGTTCCTGCGAAGAGGGTCGTCTGTTGCAGGACCACACCTATTTCCTTGCGCAGCTGGATCGGCTCCCAATCGCGTACGTCCACGCCATCGATCTTAACAACGCCGCCTTCGGTGTCGTAGAAGCGAGGGATAAGGTTGACCAGGGTGCTCTTGCCGGAACCGGTTGCACCCATCAGGGCGACTTTCTGTCCTGCAGAGGCGTGCAGCGAGATTCCATCCAGCACTTCTTCGCCGATGGGACGGACGTTGCCGTTTCTTGTGCGAGTCAGCATCTGCCCGTTCGCAGGCGCGGCATCGGGCATGCCGCCCTGGGCAGGAGCCTGGCCATTGCCGGAGCCATCGGCTTCCAGGCCTCTTCTGATTCGAGAACCGGAATAGTGAAAAGAGACGTTCTCGAAGGAGATGTCCCCAGCAGGTTCGGTGATGACAGCCGGCGTTGGAGGCGGCTGGATGGCGGGCTCCGTATCCAGGACTTCGACGACGCGTTTCGACGAGGCTTCGGCGCGGGAGATCATGGAGAGGATGTTGCTCAGAAGCAGCAGGGGCGACATACCGATCAGCATGTAGTTGCTGAAGGCGACGAGCTCGCCGATGGTAAGACGCCCGCCGATGACGTCGATACCGCCCCGCCAGATGGCGATGGTCGCGCCCAGATTTGTGAGGACAAGGAGCACCGGCATCACCAGGGCGAGGTATCTGCCCACCTTGATGTTCTGCTCCATATAGTCGACGTTGTCGCGGTCAAAGTTTTCGATCTCGTATTGCTCGCGGACAAAGGCCTTGACAACGTGTACGCCAGCGAGGTTCTCCTGGACAAGGGTATTCAGCTTGCCCAGCTTCTGTTGCACGATTGAAAACAGAGGGCCCACGACGCGGAGGAACCAGAAGATAACGGACCCCGAGATGATGAGCATTGCAACCATGATGAGGCCGAGCCGCCAGTCGATGACGAGCATCATGGCGAGACTGCCGATGACCATAAGGAGCGTACGCAGCAGCAGCGCCATGCCGGCGCTGAGGAACATGCGGGCAACATCGACGTCGCTGGAGACGCGGGTCATCAACTGGCCGGTCTGCATGCGGTCGAGGTGGGCGAAGGAGAAGCGCTGGATGTGGCGGAACAGGTCATTTCGCAGGTCGAATGCGATGCCCTGCGAAATCTGGGCGCGGGCGATGCCCTGGCCGATGGTGGTGCCGGCGCCGAGAATGGCGGCGAGCAGCATGATGCCGCTGCCCTGCCACACGGCCGTCATGTCTCCGGCGCGGATGCCCTGGTCGATGATGAACTGGACCATGCGCGGGGTCACGAGCTCCATCAGCACGGGCAGGATGGTGGTGACGATGCCCAGCACGGTCATCCAGGCATAGGGGCGCAGATAGCGAATTACTCTGGCTAGTCCACTCATAGGCAGAAGTCTTCAGGAATTTCAGAGCGGCTGGCTGCGGCGCAAGTGTTGCCAGCTTACTAAAGCGGTTTCGTAATTATAGCTTGAAGTGTTGAAGAGATGCAAATGTCTGAATCAGGATTTGCTGGATTTATTGGATTTTCGGGATGGTAGGTGTCTCGCGGCGTGGGAGGCTCGATGCGGGTGTTGGACGAGAGTTCATGAGAGTCTACGAGAGTTTGCGAGAGATTGAGGGGAAATTGGGGTGGGGATGGGTT
>DAOUHY010000046.1:0-9146 GCA_034428435.1 Caldilineaceae bacterium
CCTGCTTCATCTGGATGTCATGGATGGGAGATTTGTGCCCAATATCACCTTCGGACCACTGGTTGTGGAGGCGGCCAGCCGGGTCACGCAGCTGCCCCTGGACGTTCACTTGATGATCGAGGAGCCGGAGCGGCATTTGGATGCGTTCGCCCAGGCCGGCGCCAATATCATCACCATCCACCTGGAAGCGTGTGTTCATCTTCATCGAGCCGTTCAGCAGATCGTCGATCTGGGATGCCAGGTTGGCGTGGCTGTGAATCCTTCTACCCCGATCGAAAGTGTGCGCGAGATCGCGCCGTTTGTCGACCAGGTGCTGGTGATGAGTGTCAATCCCGGCTTCGGCGGCCAGCGTTTCATCCAGACCATGACCAGCAAACTCCGGCGTACGCGCAAATTGCTGGATGAGTACAACCCCACCTGTGATCTGGAAGTGGACGGCGGCATTGGTGCCGGCAATATCCGGGACGTGCTGCGCAACGGCGCCAATGTAATCGTTGTCGGCAGCGCCGTCTTCAATCCGAACAAGAGTGTTGGTGAAAACCTGACCGCGCTGCGGGACGCCTGCAGCGCATCCTCCGCCTGAGGCCGCGGGCGAAACAGATTCGGATCACAGTTCGCAAGCCGCACTGACGTTCCTCTGTGTCCCCCTGGAGGCACGCGATGCGTCCGTCCCAACAGATCTATGTGCGTCTGCTGACCCGCTATCTGCGCCCGCAGTCGGGGCAGACGCTGCTGCTTCTGCTCGTCCTCTGCATCAATATCCTCTTGCAACTGACCAACCCTCTGATCATGCGTCGCTTTCTGGATTCGGCGCTGGCCGGGGGTTCGATGGAACTCCTTACGCGCCTGGCGCTGCTGTTCATCGGCATCGCCGCCGTCCAACAGGTCGCGGCGGTCGGCAGCACAGTTCTGGCGGAGAATGTAGGCTGGCGAGCGACCAACGCGCTGCGACGCGACCTGGCCCGGCACTGTCTGCATCTGGATCTCACGTTTCACCAGCAGCGTACGCCGGGCGAAATGATTGAGCGCATTGACGGCGACATTGACGCGCTGACGCGATTTTTCGCGCAACTGGTGGTACAGCTTTTCGGCAACGGCCTACTGCTGATCGGGGTGATGGTGGTACTGCTGCGCGAAGACTTGCGGGTTGGCGTGGCGATCGGGGCCTTTGTCGTCGTCACGCTTCTGGTGTTGGGTCGGCTGCGCAACCTGGCCGTGCCCCACTGGCAACGCTCGCGCGAGGCGAGCGCCCGCTTCTTCGGATTCGTCGAGGAGCGCCTGGCAGGCACCGAGGACATCCGCGCAAGCAACGCTCGCGTGTTCACGCTCTACCGTTTCCATCAGCTCCTGCGCACATTCTGGCAGACGACGATACGGGCGGAGTTGCTGGGTTTTTCGATGATCAACATCGCCTGGTTTCTCTTTTCGGTCGGTGCCGCCATCGCCTTTGTCGTAGGCGCGTCTCTTTATTTCAGCGGCGCGCTCACGATCGGCACGGTCTATCTCATCTTTCACTATACAAATCTGATCTCGCAGCCAATTGAACGGATCGCGCGGGAATTTGAGCAGTTTCAACGCGCCGGGGCCGGCATCGCTCGCATTCAGGAGCTGTTCGCGACCGAAAGTCGTCTGGCAGAGACGCCCGCGAAAGCTGTGAAGGCGGCTCCGCTGACAGAGAGCAGTGACGCGGGGCGGGCAGGCGCCCTGTCTGTGGAGTTCGAGCAGGTGCGTTTTGCCTACCCGATGGATGCACCGCCGGACGAAGCAACATCCGGAAACGGTAAGTTCACGCTGGACGGGTTTCAGCTGCGGCTGGAGCCAAACGAGGTGTTGGGACTGCTGGGGCGCACGGGCAGCGGCAAGACAACGCTGGCGCGGCTGTTGCTGCGTCTTTACGACGTGGACAGCGGCCGTGTGCTGGTGGCTGGGAGGGATGTGCGCCGGTGGCCTCTGCAGCAGCTGCGCGCGCAGGTGGCGATGGTCACCCAGAACGTACAACTATTTCAGGCCTCAGTTCGGGACAACCTGACATTCTTTGACAGGAGCGTGCCGGATGCGCGCATTTGGGAAGCCATCGAAACATTGGGGCTGACAGAGTGGTATGCCTCTCTGGGGGAAGGCCTGGACGCGCCGCTGCAGATCGGCAGCGGCGGGCTGTCTGCGGGGGAGTCGCAGCTCGTGGCCTTTACGCGTATATTTTTGCGGGATCCTGGAGTCATCGTCCTGGACGAAGCTTCTTCCCTGCTAGACCCTGCAACTGAGGCCTTCCTGGAAAGGGCGGTGACGCGTCTGCTCAGCAACCGGACGGGCATACTGATCGCGCACCGGCTCTCCACGGTGCAACGGGCCGACAGAATCCTGATCCTGAAGAATGGAGAGATCCGGGAGCAAGGGGACCGCGGCGCGCTGGCATCGGATCCTGCCTCCCATTACCATCGTCTGTTGCAGTTGGGTATAGAGGAAATGGGTGCAGAGGAGTTAGTCAGATGACGCAGATCTCCGAGCGTCCGCCGATTTCGGTAGTCAGCGCCTGGTGGGGCCTGATTCGCTGTTTTCCCGGCCTGTATTCGCTGACGACGGCCCTGCGGATAGTTATCTTTGTCGGGATTTTCCAGGCAAACGGGCTGATCATTCGCTTCTACTTCGATTCGCTGACCGGCTCGGCTCCGCTGGCCTGGGGGCCGAACGCGTGGGCCGCGGTGGTGCTGGCCGTCGCGCTTCTGCGCAACGGGCTGATATTCACCGATATGTACGTATTCTTTCGCTGGACCTTCAGCACCGCGGCCACGATGCGCAAGAATCTTTTGGAGCACATTCTCAGCATGCCGGGCGCCCGCTCGTTGCCCAGCTCTACCGGCGAAGCGATCAGCCGCTTCCGTGAGGATGCGGAAGAGGTGGGCAACTTCACCGTGTGGGCGCTCTTTTTGCTGGCGACGGGCGGCTTTGGTGTGGTCGCTCTGTTCACCATGGCGCGCATCAATCTGCGCGTCACGGTCTTCGCCTTCCTGCCGCTGCTGATCGTGGTAGCGGTGGCCAATCTGGCGAGAGTCAGAGTCCAGCAATACCGTGAGGCCAACCGGTTCGCGGCCGGCAATGTGGCCGGTTTTATCGGTGAGATGTTTGAGCACGTGCAGGCGGTGCAGGTAGCCAGTGCGGAAGAGAGTATGCTTGGGCACTTTGAAGAGTTGAACGAGAATCGCCGCAAGAACGCCCTGCGCGACCGTCTCTTCAACGAGGTCCTCAACTCGACCTTTCACAATGTTGTCAACATCGGTATGGGTCTGATCCTGCTGCTGGCCGGTTCGGCGCTGCGGGATGGCTCGTTCACGATCGGCGATTTCTCCCTGTTTGCTTACTACCTGACTTTCGTCACCAACATGATCTCCACAATCGGGACATTTTTCGCGCGTTGGAAACAGGCAGGGGTCTCGATTGAGCGCATGGAGCGGCTGCTGCAGGGAGCAGAACCCTCCGCCTTGGTGCGCAAAACGCCTATCCATCTGCGCGGCGCCTTTCCTTCCACGACGGACGTTTCACCCGTCCAGCCCGAACCGCTGCAAACTCTCTCGGTCTCCGGCCTGACCTATCGTTTTCCCGGTTCAGAGAAGGGCATCGTCAGTGTCGATCTGCGTCTGGAACGGGGCAGCTTTACGGTCGTAACGGGCCGGATCGGCGCGGGCAAGTCGACGCTGCTGCGGGTCCTGCTGGGACTGCTACCGGCCGAAACGGGCGAAATACAGTGGAACGGACGGCGAATCGACGAACCGGCATCTTTCTTTGTGCCGCCGGTGAGCGCGTACATTTCGCAGACGCCAAGCCTGTTCAGCGAATCGTTGCGGGAGAATATCCTGCTCGGCCTGGAAGCGGACGATGCGGAGGTGGCACAGGCAGTGCGGGCCGCGGCACTGGATACCGATCTCGAGCAGTTTGAGAATGGCCTGGAGACGGTGGTGGGGCCGCGGGGCGTAAGGCTATCGGGCGGCCAGAGACAGCGGGCCGCGGCGGCGCGTATGTTCATCCGCGAGGCGGAGCTGCTGGTGTGCGACGATTTGTCCAGCGCGCTGGACGTGGAAACCGAGCAGCAGCTGTGGGAGCGGCTCTTCGCGCGGCGGGATGCCACCTATCTGGTCGTTTCCCATCGACGGCCTCTGCTGCAGCGGGCAGACCAGATCGTTGTGCTTAAGTCGGGCCGCGTGGAGGATGCCGGCAGGTTGGAGCCGTTGCTGGAACGCTGCCCGGAAATGCGCAGCTTGTGGGAGGGTCGCGTCTCGGACGGGGCTGCCTAGAAGCTAGCCTACTCCGAGAAGCAGGGCCATCTGATAGACAAACGGCAGCACAAACATGATGCTGTCGAGCCGGTCGAGGAATCCGCCGTGGCCGGGCAGGAAGACACCGCTGTCCTTGACGCCGATCTGCCGTTTGAGCATGCTGATGGCCAAGTCGCCGAAAAGGGCGAGAATTCCACCTATCAGCCCTATGAACGCCCCAAGCCAGACCGCGAGTTCGAGCGGTGACCAGAAGGCAACGGCGGCGCCGGCAAGTGTCGCCGCAATCCAGCCGCCGACCGTTCCTTCCCAGCTTTTCTTGGGGCTGAGCGCGGGCAGAATGCGGTTGCGGCCCATCGTGACGCCGACAAAATAGGCGGCGCTGTCGTTGACCATCGTGATGCCCAGCCCGAGCAGCATCCAGTAGAGACCGTTGGGAAGGAGGCGAAGGGCCAGGGCCTGCCCCATCATGAGACCGATGTAACTGGCGCCGGCAACGGTGAGCGCCCAGTTGCGAAATGGCTTGTGGTCCAGCTCTTGGGCTGCGGTCTCTGTTTCAGGTTGGAGCGGGTCGCTTGCGTCGGCGCTGCTGCTGCCCTCGTGCCGGGGGGAGCCCTGCTGAGACAGCAGGATGCGGATGAAAACAATGATGAAACCGAATGTGAGGACAAGCTGCGGCTCGATAGGAACGAGCGACCAAAAGGAGAACATCAGCGCCAGCGTCCAGGCAAAGCCGTACCAGCGGGCCGGCCTGTAGCCGCTCCTCTCGATCAGGACATAGTATTCATATGCCCCCAGCGATGTGAAAAAGGTGAGCAGAAGGACCCACCACAGACCGCCGTACCAGAGCGCAAGCAGGACCGGAACCAGCGCAATCAGGCCGGCGATGACTCGTCGTTTCACCGTTATCGATGTCCGATTACAGGACTACAGTGCTCAGGGGGGGAGAAGGGGATTGGGACGTTCTGCAGGGCGGAAGAGTCTATTCCGCATCGGGCACGCCGCCGAAACGGCGGTCGCGACGATTGAACTCGAGCAGCGCTTTGTATAACTCCGCCTTGTCGAAAGTCGGCCAGTATGCCGGGGTTGAATAGTACTCGGCATAGACTGACTGCCAGATGAGGAAGTTGCTCATCCGCCAATCTCCGCCGGTGCGGATGATCAGATCCGGATCCGGCAGGCCGTTCGTGTACAGGTAGCGGCTGAAGGTCTCTTCGCTCAGAGAATCGGGGTCTATCCCATCTCTGATAATGCGGCGGGTCGCGTCCAGGATCTCCCCGCGCCCGCCGTAGTTGAAGGCCACATTCAGGATAATTCTGTCGTTGTGTTTGGTGTAATCGAGTGCGTGCAGAATCTGTTTCTGAAGCTCTTCGCTGATACCATCCAGGCGTCCGCTATGGCGGATCTGCACACCATTTTCGTGGAGCTCCTGCAGCCGGTTGCGCAACGTGGTTCCCAGCAGGCGCATAAGCCCCGACACCTCTTCGATGGGACGGGACCAGTTTTCGGTGGAAAAGGCGTAGATGGTCAGGACTTTGATACCGAATTCGACAGAGGCCTCGAGGACCGGTTGAATATTATCAACGCCAGCGCGATGGCCGATAAATCGAATCAGACCTCTTTCCGTTGCCCAACGGCCATTCCCGTCCATGATTATCCCTACGTGGTAGGGAACTCTGGCGAGAGGGGGGAAAGCGTCTTCGATCAGGTTATCCGGGCTCTGCCGAACTACATCGGGACTGCTCAATGGAACACTGACTCCTTGTCGGTCAGATGGTCATGATTTCAGTTTCTTTCTCGCGTGCAATTTCGTCCACGTTGGCCACGAAGTCGTTGGTGACCTCCTGCGCCTGGTCCTGGCCGTCACGCAGATCATCCTCGGTGATCAGGCTCTCGTCCTCAAAGGAGCGCATATCTTTGATCGCATCCCGCCTGATGTTGCGAATTGCGACGCGGGCCTCCTCGGCGCGCCGGCCTACCTGTTTTGTCAGGTCGCGGCGGCGCTCTTCGGTCAACGGCGGAATTGTCAGATGGATCTGCTTGCCATCGTTGCTGGGTGTCAGGCCAATGTCGGACATGGCGATGGCACGCTCGATCGCCCCGATGTCGGTTGGCGTATAGGGGCGAATCTGGAGAGTTTGTGCCTCCGGGACAGAGATTGATGCGATCTGCATCAGTGGGGTAGGGACGCCGTGATAGTCGACGCTGAGGCGCTCAACAAGCGCGGGGCTGGCCCGGCCTGTGCGGATTGCCATCAGGTCTGAACGTAAACTGTTGATCGCCTTGTTCATGCGATCGCGTGTTTCATCCAAAATCTCTTCAATCACAACGGCACTCCTTCCACGTCAGCGGCGCGAGGGGCTTGTTCGCAGTCCTGAGGCCAATTGGGCACTTCCGGTTGGCATTGGCGACATGGCCCATTTTGCCAGGGGGCGGGTCGTCGGCTGAAACTGAACTCGCGGGCTATCGCCGGAAATTCAAGATGCGAAGGAACGGCTCAATCGGAATTTCTGGATAGAGTACTTTCACTTCACTCAGTTCTTTAGTTATCTTGATATTTTAGCAGAGGTGCAGAACAAACGAAAAACGATGTATGTTACCCCGTGGGCGCCAACGTTGTCAGGCTGCGGCCTAACCGGAGAAGACGGTGCCGACGGGCTCACCCTTGACGACCTTCACAAGAGCGTCTTCGGTCCAGACGTTGACCACCGAAATCGGCAGGTTGTTGTCCATGCACATGGCAATCGCGGTGCTGTCCATTACGCCGATACGCATGTTGAGGGCGTCGATATAGGAGAGCTCTTTGAAGCGGCGGGCATCACTATTTTGCTTCGGGTCTTTGTCGTAGACTGCATCCACCTTTGTCGCTTTGATCAGGATTTCGGCGTCGATCTCCATGGCACGCAGGCTGGCCGCCGTATCGGTGGTGAAGTAGGGATTGCCGGTTCCGGCGCCGAAGATGACAACGCGGCCCTTTTCCAGATGGCGAATGGCCCGGCGCTGAATGTAGGGTTCGGCCACGGCCCGTATTTCGATGCCTGTCATGACACGGGTGGGCAGGCCGGCGCGCTCGAGGGCGTCCTGCAGCGCGAGCGCGTTCATCACCGTCCCCAGCATGCCGATGTGGTCGGCGGTCACCCGCTCCATGCCATGATCGAGGCCGTCCTCCTTGCCCCGCCACATGTTGCCGCCGCCGATAACCAGGGCAACCTCTGCGCCCAGGTTGACGATCGCCAGGATCTTCTGGGCAGCTTCTTCGGCCCGTCTGGGGTCGATGCCGAAGCCGCCTTCGCCTGCCAGCGCCTCGCCTCCCATTTTGAGTAGAACCCGGCGATATTTGAGACCATCCATTACAGCAACTCCTGTGATTGGGCGCCTCCTCCTGGCGGGGCGCCGGCGATGACGCAAAAAAGCCCAGCCCAAAGAAGGCTGGGCTGGACTCGTGAGGTGGTTAACCGATCTGCAGACGGCTGAAGCGACGAATTTGGATATTTTCGCCAAGGCTGGCGATGTTTTCGACAAGAACGTCCTTGACGTTTTTATCAGAGTCCTTAAAGTACTCCTGTTCCATCAGGCATACATCACCGTACCACTTTTCCAGCTTGCCTTGGGCGATGCGTTCAAGGATATTTTCGGGCTTGCCGGTTCCCTGCGCCTGAGCTTTGTAGATGGCTATTTCCCTTTCCATAACGGCAGCAGGGACCTCTTCCCGGGCCACGTATTCGGGGTTGGATGCCACGATGTGCATCGCGAGATCTCGAGCCAACTCCTGAAACTGCTCGGTGCGGGCTACGAAATCGGTCTCGCAGTTGAGCTCGACCATTGCGGCGACTTTGCTGCCGTGGTGGACATAGGTCCCGATGATACCTTCATGGGCGTCACGGTCGGCCTTCTTGGCCGCGGCAGCCAGCCCTTTTTCGCGCAGATATTCCACGGCTTTGTCAAAATCGCCGTTATTTTCGTTCAACGCTGTCTTGCAGTCGAGAATGCCAGCCCCCGTCGCGCCTCGCAACTCTTTCACCATCTGTGCTGTGATCGCAGCCATACTCCTCCTCCTGATTGCCTTGCTGCTTGATTACCTTGCTGCACAGTTATTCACGCGTCAACGCGTGCCTGCTTTATCCGCGTAATCGTCCGCACTGCGCAAACTTCTCGCCCTTCGCAGCCGTGCGGACGATTACGTCTGTTTGCCCGAATCCGGCGGGCAGTGGACTCTGAGCCGCCGTTTCGACATGACATTGCTGCTGAAATACGCTGTCGCGCTGCGGCCGGTGCATGGACCAGGCCGGCACACAGCAGCGGCGGCTATCCTTCTCCGCCGACCGACTCAGTTTCGGCCTGCTCAGTGGGCGCTTCATCGCCCGCCTGAGGTTGTTCCGCCTCAGCCACAGCCGCTGTGTTCTCCTCCTCGGAGACGCCGGCGGCCTGCACTGCGGCCTCGCTTCCTTCTTCTTCCTCGTCTTCCATGCCTTGCAGCTTGGCCAGTGTGCTCGGCCCGAGGTACTGCTCCAATTCCGCCAACTCGTCATCAGACACCTGTCCGGTCTCTACCATTTCCACCTCGCGGAAGCGGCGTCCCTCTTCAACTGCATCAGCGACAATCCGTGTAATCAGCTTGACAGCTCTGATCGCATCATCATTGCCGGGAATGACATAGGTGATCTCATCGGGGTCGGAGTTGGTATCCGCCACTGCGATCAAAGGGATGCCGATCTTGTTGGCTTCCTTGACGGCCAGCTCTTCCCGTTGCGTATCGACCACAAAGATCAGATTGGGCATTTCGGTGAGCGTCTTGATCCCGCCGATACGCCGGTTCAACTTGGCGAGCTCACGATCGATGACCAGTTGCTCGATCTTGGGAAGCGACTGAAATTCGCCATT
>DAOUHY010000047.1:0-1744 GCA_034428435.1 Caldilineaceae bacterium
TGGTCGAACCAAGCGGTCTCGGTCTTCCCGTTTACACTACGGTTTATCGCCTTTGGTTCAGAGGAGACCGGACTTCACGGCAGTTGGCATTACGTCGACCAGTTGACCGACGCCGAACTGGCCGACATCTGGGTCATGATTAATCTGGATTCGGTGGGGTCCGGCACAACTCTCTTTGCAGTGGGCAACCCCTGGTTGACCAGGCATGTGTCAGAGGCCGCTGAAAGGGAGGGAGTGCTCCTCACGATCGGCAGGCGATGGCTCTCTGCAGGCTTCAGCGATAACTTCAGCTTCGGAGACGCTTGGGTTCCGACCATTTCCTTCGCCGGCAACGACATTTCGCGCATCAACAGCCCAGGCGATACGATTGAGTTCATCAACCCTGCGCTGCTGGGAGACACGGCTCTGCTGGTCCTGGACCTGCTTGCCTCCCTTGAAGACTTGCAATGTGGTTGTCGATAGTGCCATCTCCGGGGAACCGGCCATGCCGGCGGTCAGGAACCCGGCAGAGGGCATCTTCGCAACTTCCCTCGCCATGAGAAGCTCGCACGACGTCTCATGGCTTTCTTGCACTTTGCTTTCTACACTGATCTGGCTCGAACGAAATGTCAAAGGGCGCTAAAAACTAACTACTAAATACTAGAAACTCCCCGGCGGCTCCACCACATTATAGAACCCCATATAGTCGTCGCCCTTCACCATCAGAACATCAATCTGCTCCCGCCTGCCCACGTCGACAAAAGGCACCGTCAACCGCGGCGTGATCCCGAACCGACGCGTCTCCGACCTGTTCGGCGGCGAATAATGCAGCGTACTCTCATTGAAGAAGATAAACTCACCCGGCTTAAGCTCCAGGTCCACCGCATCGCTCGCATCGCACGTCGACGGGTCCACCTCTCTGCGGAACATCTCCGCATCCGGGTCTTCGATGTGCGGATACAGCCGCTTATGGCTCCCCGGCAGCACCTGCATACACCCGTTCGCTTTCGTCGCCTCATCCACCGCGATCCAAGCCGACAGAATCACATTCGGCGAAGGCTGATAATACGCGCAATCCTGGTGCCATGGCACCTCCGTATCCCACTCCTCCTGCTCACTCAGCGGCGCCTTAATCTGAAAATTCGTCCGCCACAACACCAGATGCGGCCCCAGCAACCCCGCCGCCCTCTCCACCAGGTTCGGATGACTCAGCAACTCATAAACGCACCGGTTATCCAGGTGCCGGTTATGAAAGTACTCCCTCTCCGCCAGCCCCGCCTCCTTCCCCACCTCCAGAATCTCCTCATCAATCCGCTGCCGTACCCCCGCCATCTCCCCCTCCGAGATCAGCGTATACGGCCCCAACCACCCCTGCTCATGATACAGCCGGACCTCATCCTTCGTCAGCGCGAGTTGGTGGTTCATTGTGCCTTTCCTCTCACATACTATGTCGGGAGACGAAAAGGCGGCAACTTGAATCTTTAGGGAATAGGTTGTGCTCATTGACTAGAGCCTCAATGGCACGAGGGGACAGGATCTGTTGCTGCGGCAAGGGCATCCTTGGAGAGCAGAATTCTTGTCTGTGTTTCGCTGTCCGCAGCCTCAAGATCTCGATAGTGACTTACATCAATATTGTAGTTCAGTCCAGTAATGGATATATCTGACGATCGGAGACTGTATGGTCTCATCGCTGCGCTGCCAGAAAATGGGCACTCTAACTGTATTCTCGTGGCCCTCGATTTGCCTCATGAAGGCGTCCTTAATC
>DAOUHY010000048.1:0-32131 GCA_034428435.1 Caldilineaceae bacterium
GTGGGCCGACACGGGTCGGCATTTTCGTATTACCCATATACTGGCTACGACGCGAGGTTGTAGGAGAGGGGGCGTTGCGGGGGCGGAGCCCCCGCACAAGGGAGGGCCGAAAAGGCCCGACCGCCCAGAACTGCAGTGGTCAGTGGTTAGTGGCCAGTTGTCAGAGAGGCCGCTGCCCCTGGCCCAGTATTGATCGCGAAATGGCTATGGCTTAGTAGTTGCCTTTACTCTTGGAGATGATCAGGCCTCGGCTGGTTCTCTTACCAGATTCAGGCGGGCCAAACGTGTTCAATCTCTCTTCTGTCCGCACTTTCGTCGCCCTTGGCCGTTGTGGTCTTCGGCCCTCTCTTGGGCGGGGGAATCGCCCAGCAAAGCCTCCCTGACATCAGCCAGCGCGGGCGTCCCGATGCCGCCGGTCGCTCACGCGCGTCAGGCCGCGGAACGGCCCGCTTCACACACGAGGGACTGTAGGGGCATGCCATGTGCCTGCCCTCTCGCCGCCCACACGCGCGGGCTTCCATGAATGGGGTCCGAATGAGCGAAGCCTTTTGCGCCGGGGAGGCCCGAAGGCCTGGGCGCCCGAGTCTTCCGGAGGCGATATGGCCCCTGCATTGTCCGACAGAGAACCAGATTCTGCGGGTCCCCGAAAATGAAATTTCACTTTGCGGGAAAAAACGCCTATGCTATAATCCGAATCGGGCAGGATGGGAAACTCAGCCTGCTCCGGCCACCTTCGGCGAAACTGTGGGAGATTCCCTGGAACGGGTTCAGCATATCGTGTACAGGAGCAAGGGATGATTGAAGTTGTGATCGACAGCGTGCGCGTAAGTCTGATGTCCCAGCATCGAATTGTAGTACTGCGAGAAGAGAACGGCGAAAGATATCTCCCCATTTGGATTGGCCCCTTTGAAGCGGACGCGATTACAATACAGCTACAGGGCATCGAGGTTGTACGACCGATGACTCATGATCTGCTTCGCCAGATCACGGAATCGCTTGACGGCGAGATCACACATGTTGTCATAAGCGATCTGCAGAACGAGACTTTTTTCGCCGCGATCGTACTTGAAGCCAACGGCGAGTCGCTGGAGATCGACAGCCGGCCCAGCGACGCCGTCGCCCTGGCAGTTCGAGTTGACGTACCCATCTACGTTGCCGAGGAGGTAATGGAGCGGGCCGGTATGCAGCCAGAAGAGGAGTTGGGCGTACTGGGCCAGGGCAGCGACGGCGTCGAGGAGGAGGTTGGAGAAACGAGTGACGAGGATCTCGACGTCTTTCGTGACTTTATTGAGGGACTTGACATCGACAATTAAGGGGGCAAGGTAGACGGGTCCGTCGGGCACAATCCTATGTTGTCCTGCGGATTGGAACAGGGGCTGCGCATTCGCAACAAAAGGGATCTAAGAAGGCGGCGGGGTCGCAACCAAGCGGCTCTCGCCGTTTTTGTCTCTCAAGCGTTTGGCAGCCTCCAAGCTTCTTATGTCATGATTGAACAGCGCAACGAAAGGGCAGTGAGGCGCGCCGTGCCTTGCCTGTGCCTGAACCGATAGGAGTTTCCTTAGGGTACTCGGATGAGCGAAGCAATTGAGGCAATTGTTAAGACGACTCCGGCCAATGTGGAAGCTGAGCAGGCCGTGCTCGGCTCTTTGTTGATCGATCCGGATGCGATTGTAAAGGTCTCTACCACGCTCCAGGACGGAGACTTCTATCGCGAGCCGCATCAGTGGATCTTCAGGGCCTTGTTGGCGCTGCATGAGAGGCGCGAACCTGCCGATTTTGTAACCCTTGTCGACGAACTGGAAAGAAACGATCAGCTTGAGGAGATCGGTGGGCCCGCCTATATCACGCAACTGATAAACAGTACGCCGACAGCCATTTATGTAGACCACTACGCACGAATCGTTGAGCGCACCGCCACATTGCGCCGCCTGATCGGGGCAGCCAACCAGATCGCCGAGCTCGCCTATGACGAGAGCCACGATGTGAATGAGGTCGTCGACAGGGCTGAAGCGATCATCTTCGGCGTCAGCGAAAGTAGAATTCACAGGGATCTGACACCGGTTGCACGGGTGCTGGACGAAGTCGTTGATCAGATCGACTTCCTTGCCCGTAATCAGAACCGGATGATGGGCGTCCCCACGGGCTTTGTTTTGCTGGACAAAATGCTTGGCGGCTTCCAGAAGAGCGATCTGATAATCGTTGCGGGCCGGCCGGGGATGGGCAAGTCCAGCTTGGGGTTGTCAATTGCGCAGAATGCCGCCCGCCGCTACGACGCCCGCGTCGCTGTTTTCAGCCTGGAGATGAGCAGCGAGCAGGTTGTTCAGCGTCTTCTTTCGATCGAGACCGCCATCGACAGCCACCGCCTGCGCATGGGTCAGATCGATGAGGAGGAATGGCCGATCCTGGTCGAGGCTGCCAACACGCTGGCCGGAACCAACATATTTATCGACGACACGCCCAGTGCATCAGTTTTGGAGATTCGCACAAAGGCGCGACGGCTCTACGCCGAACGCGGTATCGACCTAATCGTTGTCGATTACATGCAACTGATGTCTGGCGGAGGAAGTGGAACGCGCGGCGAGAACCGTCAGCAGGAGATCAGCTTTATCAGCCGTTCGCTCAAAGGACTGGCCCGAGAACTGAATGTACCTGTAATCGCCCTCAGTCAGCTCAGCCGGGCCGTCGAGACACGGGCCAACAACAAGCCGGTACTTTCCGATCTGCGCGAAAGCGGTTGCCTTAGTGGGGATACGCTGGTCTATCTTCCCGAACTGGGAATGTCCTTCCCGATTCGGGAGCTCGGACAACGCGAAGGGGTCCAGATAGCCGCGCTCGATCAGGCCAGGGCCGGTCTGGTAGCCGCCCGAGTCAGCAACGCCTTCTGCACTGGGACCAGTCCGGTCTTCCGAATTACAACAAAGGCGGGCCGAACGATAAGAGCGACTGCCAATCACAAATTCCTAACCAGGATCGGATGGAAACGCCTGGATGAATTGCGCGCTGAAGAGTGCATCGCCACGACAGACGAGAATACCCTGCGGGCTGTTGCCCCAGAGTCTGAACTGCCCGCCGTGAATTCCGGGGATTTTCCTTTCCTTCTTGCCGCCCGAACAGGGTCCCTCCAGGGTACCGAACTGACAAGGGCGCCCCGGAGACGGCTTCAAGACAATGGACCCAACAAAGATTCTCTTCCTGTCGCAGGTGCAGTCGCATGCGAGAAGACTATCGCAAACGGGGTAATCTGGGACCAGGTCGTTCAAATCCAGGCCGATGGTGTCGAAGAGGTCTACGACCTTACCGTGCCGGTCTATCACAATTTCGCAGCCGACGGTTTCATTGTCCACAATTCAATTGAGCAGGATGCGGACGTTGTAATCTTTGTCTATCGCGAAGACTACTACAATGAAGAGTCCGAACAGCAGAACATCGCCGATCTGATGGTCGCCAAACACCGCCACGGAACGACCGGTACTGTCAGTCTGTATTTCCGCAAGGAACTTACCCAGTTCCGCGATCTGGAGCTACGGCGGGAGGATTTGGACTACTGACGGGCGACTTTGTCGAGGCGCCCATGGTGCCCTTGCATTCATGATGCGTGATTTGGTCGTGCCCTGCAGACGATCACCTGGGACTGGCCGATGCTAATATTCGCGATGGAGAGCAGTCGGAACTCTGGGTTGCACACGGATAGGGCAGAGAGTTGCGGGATGAATGAAGGAACACCGCGGGAGGGATAGTGGCTCGACAGCTGCCCGGTTTTGTCGGTTTTCCAGACCAGGATATGCAGGCCGTCGTCGTGCCGGACCTGTTCTTCGTCGACCTGCTACCCCAGATCGACGACCTGGCGGAGTTGAAGCTGACCGTCTATTTTTTCTGGCTGTTGAACGAGCAGGAAGGGACACTGCGGTTTGTTCGCGGGGATGACCTGCGCGGCGACGGGACGCTGCTGGATGGCCTAAGCCTGGAAAACAAACTGCGCAGCCCCCAGGACGTGCTCGAAGACGCGCTTCAGCGAGCGGTTGCCCGAAATACCCTGATCCGCATGGACGTCGATACAAGTCCTAAGGGCGGAGTCCAGCACGACAACGGCCGTGGCGGACAGAATGAGGAGGTCTCGGGTCAAGACAGACGTGAACCTGCAATCGAGGACTGGTACTTCCTGAATACGGCAAAGGGGCGCCAGTCCGTAGCCGCAATCCGGCAGGGCCGGTTGGCAGAGCTGAGAAGGGTGTTACCGGTCGAAGCCCGGATTCACGTTGAGCGGCCGAACATATTTGTTCTGTACGAGCAGAACTTCGGACTGATGACAGCCTTGATCGCCGACCAACTCAGGGACCTGGAGAAGAGCTATCCCCCCGACTGGATTACCGAAGCCATGGAGATCGCTCTGCTCAACAACAAGCGCCATCTGAACTACATACGGGGGATCCTGAGAAGGTGGGAGACGGAGGGCAAAGACGAAGGCTATGGATGAGTTGAATGACCTTCTGCGGGGCTTGACTGACGGGATGGCGAGCGACGCGGGGCCGGAAGTGGGGGCCGCCGCGGATCAACAGAGGCCCTCTGAAGCACGTACAGGGCGATTTCGAAACCGGCCGGCACCGGAAGGGCTGCCTTCCCGATCCCAGCGTCAGGGCACTATCCAGGAGAGTCCCTGCCCGGAATGCGGAGGAGCAGGCTTTCTGATCGACGATCTGCCACTGGGCCATCCCGAATTCGGCAGGCCTGTTCCCTGCCGCTGCAAGCTGGATGAACGCCGGTCGAGAAGGAGACGCCAATTCGGTGATATTCACAACCTGGACGCGCTCGCCAGGTATACTTTCGAAGGATTTGATACGAATCTCTCCTGGCTCCCCGCGCACAAATTGGAGAGCCTGGATAGAGCCTACAGCGTTGCCCTTGAATTCGCGGCACAACCCGCCGGCTGGCTGCTATTCACCGGCACGTATGGATGCGGGAAGACGCACCTGGCCGCGGCCATCGCCAATCAACGCATCGAGAATGACCAGTCAGCCATTTTTGTGGTCGTGCCCGATCTGTTGGACCACCTGCGCTCCACCTTCGGTCCCAGCAGCGAAGCCAGCTATGACGACCTCTTTGAGGAAGTTCGAAACACACCGGTTCTCGTCCTTGACGACCTCGGTGTACAGGGCGTAACGCCTTGGGCGCAGGAGAAGATGTTTCAGATTTTGAACCACCGCTACAACAGCCAGCTGCCGACGGTCTTGACGACCAATCAGCGACTCGTAGACCTGGACCAACGGCTGCGCAGCCGACTCCATGACTTGAACCTCGTGCAGCACATTCATATCAGGGCTCCCGACTATCGCGCCGGGGCTGACCCGGTCCACGGCGATCTGAGCACCCTTTCGTTGCACGCTGCACAGAGATTCGAGACATTCGACGTGCAGCGGCGCAACAGTTCGCCCGCAGAGGTTGCCAACCTGCGGGAGATCAAGCAGTCGGCAATGTTGTTCGCCGAGGATCCTCAGGGATGGATAGTGTTGATTGGGGCGAGTGGTGCTGGCAAGACTCATTTGGCGGCGGCAATATCAAATGAGTTGAGGGCATCAGGGCAAGACGACGTCATGTTTGTCGTCGTTCCCGATCTCCTGGACTACCTGCGGGCCGCGTTCAATCCGGACTCCGGGGATTCACACCAACGACGTTTTGACGAATTGAAGCGTGTGCCGCTGCTGGTACTGGACAACCTTGGAACGGAGAGTGCGACGCCGTGGGCCAAGGAGAAACTGTTCCAGCTGCTCAACTACCGCCATAGCGCACTGCTGCCAACGGTCATCACAACGACAGTTGCGGAGGAGAGACTGGACCCCTGGATGCGTACCCGAATTCGCGATGCTGATTTTTGCCAGGTCTGGACGATCAGGGCAGCGAACTATCGAGGGAGCGGCGACCAGAAGACATCGGGCCAGCCTCGTCAAACGCAAGGTTCATCGCGCAGGAAGTACTCCTGGTAAGAGCAAATATTCGCCCCCTTTCTTATTCATTTTGGGCGTATGATATAATTTGTTGGCCCTTTTCCTCCGTTATATCCATGTGCCTGTGATTCCTTTGATATGAAGAGGGGGGTCCGTTCTATGCGCTGGCTACGCCTGCCGACACTCTTGATTACAGTCCTGTTTTTCGTTGCATGTGGCTCGCGGGGTGCGTCGGTAGAACCGGCCCTTCCAACCAGTACTCCGGTTCCGACCTTTACCTCAACCCCGGCCGGTCCGGCGCCCGCGACTGGCGGCGGACAGAGCAGTACACAGACTCAATCCCAACCTGCCGCTACGCCTGTGCCGCCGGCGGCCACGGCCACGCCTGAGTCGGCAACGGTCACAATTGGCAACGTTCTCATGAACGTTCGAGGAGGTCCTGGCACCAATTACAATGTAATTGGTACGGCTTCGCCTGGGCAGCAGTTCCTGATTACCGGCAAGAACCCCGGGCTGGGCGACTGGTGGCAGATTGACTACAATGGGCGCACCGGGTGGGTCTTCAGCCAGCTGGTTACGGCGACCAACGCCGAAACTGTGCAGGTGGCCTTGGTCATCCCGGCGCCTCCGCCGCCGACTGCCACGCCTATTGCACCAACGCCTGTTCCTGTTCCGACGCAGCCGCCCGCACCTCGATTCCCGTTCACTTTGGTGAATCAAGGAAACTGCAATGCCCATTCGGCCATCAGTTTCTTCACTGGGTTTGTACGCGATGGCAATAACAATCCCGTAAACGATGTCTGCGTGCATATCGCCTTCCACGGTCCCAGAAACACTAAATGTACCGGATGCGGAGACGACGCAGGAGCGTGGGGCTTCACGCCGTTCGGCCAGGGGACCGGCTCTGGGACTACCGTAGAGATCTATGTTGTCAACTGCCCGCCGGGCGTGCCAAGGGATCGCGGGCTGTCCGGTTCTGCGACAGGACCTCTTTCACCCATTTCCGAAAAATGGGTCAAGACGCTCAGCGGGGGACAGACCTGCAGAGACATTACTTTCAGAAGGAATTAGAGCTTGGCTTGATATCGGCACCGGCTTTCCTTGGAGCTAGCGCAACCAGGCCGACATGGACCTGGACGAAAAATGAAGCGGCCTGAGGCCATCCGACTGGCACTTCGAACACTGTGAAACGTGCAGTACGTGAAACTCTGACTCTGTGGGCCGGCCTGCTGCTTTGCGGCGGACTGGCTCTTTTGCTGTTGGCGCCGAATCCGAGTCGCCAGATGCTCTGGTCTCTGACGGGAGAGTCGGACTTTTTGCCCCAGATCAAAGGGCTTTCTGACCTGGCCGGAGGCATGCTGCGCCCGTCGCTGGATCTTGCCCCACAGGAATTGGGAGAGCATGCCGGCATTTCACCCTTCGGCGTCAATGTCTTTCTTGAGCAGGAGGTCGAACCGGTTAAACGGGAGCAGGCAGTACAGCTAGCGGCACAGGCGGGATTCAGGTGGCTGCGGCAGGAGTTCACCTGGGAGGACATCGAAGTTCACGGCAAGGGCGACTTTGAGGACCGCCGCCATGAGCCGGCCCGTTCCGCCTGGGACAAGTACGATCATATTGTTGCGCTTGCCGAACAATACGATTTGCAGCTGATCGTCAGGATCTCAAATCCGCCGGCCTGGAGCCGTGCCGAAGGCAACGACGCCGGTTCGTACGCGCCGCCCGATAGTTACCAGGACTTGGCTGATTTCGCCGGCGCCGTGGCGGCCCGTTACAAAGGCAGGGTCCGATACTACCAGCTTTGGAATGAACCCAATATCTACCCCGAATGGGGCAACGCCGCTATCGACCCGGAAGCATATGTCGACCTCCTCAAAGCAGGCGCCGAATCGATCCGCGCCGTGGACGCCGATGCCGTGATAATCGCCGGCGCACTGGCCGCGACCGTCGATATGGACGGAACTGCCGTCCCTGGGCGCAGCTTTTCGGACCTGCTCTTCCTGCAAAGAATGTACGATGCAGGCGCGGCGCCCTACTTCGACGTGATGGCCACGCAGGGATACGGGCTCTGGTCCGGGCCGACTGACCGACGCATGCACCCACGGGTGATGAACTTCGGCCGGCCGCAGTTCATTCGCGACCTGATGGTAGCCAATGGCGACGGGCACAAGCCAATCTGGATTAGCGAGATGAACTGGAACGCGGCCCCGGTAGAGGTCGAGCCGAGATATGGAAGGGTTAGTCTCGAAGAACAGTCAGCCTACCTGCCTTTGGCCTACGAACGCATCCTCAATGAATGGCCCTGGCTGGGCGTCGCCAATATATGGTACCTGAAACGGGCCACAGATCTCTGGGAGCAGAATCGACAGCCAGAGGCCTACTTTCGTCTTCTTGCACCGGATTTCACCCCTCAGCCCGTCTACGAGTCGGTCCAGACGTATATTGCCAGCGTGGACGGCCAAGACTGAACAATGTTGAGGATGACGGCGCGACCGTCTCAGTTACGTTGCGCCCTCTTCGTTTTCGTTCTGGCGCTTGCCGCGTTCTTACGATTCTATTGCCTCACCTGTTCTTCTCTCTGGCACGATGAAGGAAACTCGTGGGCGGTGGCGCAACGGAGTCTAGAACAGATCGCCCGCGACGCCGCGGCCGACATACATCCTCCCGGCTACTACTGGATGCTGAAACTCTGGTCCGGCATGTTTGGCTTTTCAGCCGGGGGCATTCGCAGCCTTTCGGCACTGTCAGGGATCCTCACGGTGGCGGTAGTCTACAAGACTGCCCTGGAGATCACTTACCGCACCGAAAAGAAACAGCACGAGTTCGCGCTTCTCGCCTCCTTTCTGGCGGCCGTCAGTCCCTTTCAGGTTTTCTATAGCCAGGAAGCGCGCATGTACGCACTGCTGGCCCTGGAAGGTACCCTACTGATGTGGGCACTGCTCGCCCTGAGAAGACGAGTTACCGTGCAGGGCCTGAGCTCTTCAATTGCAGGGTATGCGGTACTCTATCTGCTAGCGGCTGCAGCGGGCCTGTGGACGCATTACATCTTTGGCGTGCTAATTGTCGCGGCGGCGGGAACAGCCGTGTGGTGGTGGCTTGTCGAGATGCAGCTGCCTGGAAACGTTGGCGAAACCGGCGTCAATCCCGAAGCATACAGTGGAGCGAAGGGCCACCGGCAGGCATTTCTCCTTTTCCTCATCCTGAACTTCGTGGCGCTGCTGGCTTACTTGCCCTGGTTGCCTACGGGTATTGAACGTCTGCTCAACTGGCCCTCCCAGGACGGTTCCTTGGGTTCCCTTGAAGGCCTGCGATTGACGCTGCAGACAGTTGCCGTTGGGACAGTCCGAACTGGCCCGCAGCTGGGGTGGGCTTGGCTACTTTTGGTTGTGCTGCTTCCCATTTGCGGGCTCTGGCAGTTGCGGCGCTCAGGCGCGGGCGCGGCCTTGCTTCTTTGGTTGCTACTGCCCGTCGTCGTAATGTTCAGTTTTGGCCTTGTCAATCCCTCGTTCATGAAATTTCTGCTCGTTCTGTCTCCGGCTTGGTGCCTGGCGGTGGCCGCCTGTCCTTCGTTGCTGGCAGCCGGGCCGGGGTCAGCTCACCTGCTGGGCTGGCGTTCCTCGGTGATGATTCATGAGCGGATGGGAAGTGCGACAGCATTGCGACTGCCGCTGGCATCTGTTGCGACCGGCTCAGTCGCCGTTTTGGCCGCCGCACTCGCAGCAACCGCGCTCCCTGCCTACTACTCCGACACGGCCGCGCGCGACAACTACGCAGGTATCGCCAGAACTGTGGCTGCGCTTGGAGACCCAGATGAGGACCTGGTCGTCCTAAATGCCCCAGGGCAGACGGATGTCTGGCGCTTCTACGACGTTGGGATAGAATACCTGCCTTTGCCTGCGGAGAGGCCCCCCGATCGAGCCAGGACTGAAGAAACCTTGTTGAAGCAAACAGCGGACAGTCGACGAATCTTTGCCCTTTTCTGGGCGACAGAACAGTCCGACCAGGAGAAGATTGTCGAGAACTGGCTGGGAAGACATGCCTTCAAAGGGTGGGAGAGCTGGCAAGGTAATGTGCGATTCGCGACCTATTCGATGCCGAAAAACCTTTCATGTAAGCCGTTGGACGCGCCCTATGTATTCGAGGACCTCGCCGAGCTGTTTGAGCTTTGCCTCTCGCAGGGTCCGCTGGCCGGCGGCGATACCCTCATGGTTGGACTGCGATGGCGACCGCTCAGCACACCTGACCGGCGTTTCAAAGTAAGCGTGCAACTGCTTGATACCCGCGACCAGGTGGTTGTTCAACGTGACGGTGAACCCGCGGGCGGGTCTTTGCCGACTACGGTCTGGCAGAAAGACGAAATCGTGGTTGATAACCACGGTCTCTCTGTTCCGTTTGGCACGCCCCCTGGCGCCTACCGCCTGATTGTCGCCGTCTATGATGCCGAGACCGGCACTCGAAGCTCCGCCCAATCTGGCGATGCCGTCGAGCTTGCGAGGCCAAGCCTGGTCCATCCCGATCAGGCGCCACCGGAAGCGATCATCCCCATTCAACACCGTTCCAGACTCGATTTCGGCCACTTGGAGGCGGTCGGTTACGACTACCATCGCAAAGCGTTTGCCCATGCGCCATTGACAGCTCTTGTTGCAGGGGATTCCCTCCAGGTAATACTGTACTGGAAGGCGCCTTCGCCACTTCCCGCTGACTGGCCGGATGACCTGAGAATGAGACTCCTCCTCGGCGGTCAGTCCATTGAGGTACCCTTGTCAGGTGGTAGCTACCCGACCAGCCAGTGGCGTGCCGGCGAGCTTGTCCGAGGCACTTTCGAAATCAGATTCGATGGTTCGGATCCCTTTCTGTGGCTTGAGGTCGGAGACATGCGAAAACGCCTGGGCCGAATCCCCTACGATGGGTAGTGACGGAGCGACTCTGGCGGACCCCAGTCCTGGGGCGAGAGAAGGCAGGCACAAGGTCTGCTCCTGCGGTGGTCGCGGGGGGTGGATTCGCGGCACGACATGGGCGGGCAACCGGTGGCACAGGCAGCTCGCCGGCGACGCGGCGCCAACGTGGCATGGCATGGTGTAGAGGGGGGCGTTGCGGGGGGGAACCCCCCGCACAAGGGAGGGCCGTAGTCCCGACCGCCCAACGGCAGTGGTTAGTGGTCAGTGGCAGGGCCTTTAGTCGGGGATGGATGTAAAGACTGGTTAGTGGTTACCTGAGTACCGCAGACTTGTGCCACTGTTTTGAGATGCACGTCCGACCATGGTTTCCTTTGACAAGGGGCAATGCGCATAGTAGGATATTGCCGACGTCTGTAGTGCACCGAATTGGAAGTCGCGCCGGGCCGTCGAGTCTCGAAAGCTCTGTGTGCGGACTCTGCAAGGCGCTCAGGCCACTGCCAGCAGATTTGTGGCAGTGGAGCGGGGAAGGGATTCTGCCGGATGCGCAAGCCAACCCATCCAGTCATTCTTCCGGATGAGTTGCCCTGCCCAGTAGAAGCAGCCGCTCGCATCATCGGAAGAAAGTGGACGCTCCAGATCGTTCATCGCCTTCTAAATGCCAGCAACAAGCGTTTCTGTGAACTGCAGGAGGAGTTGGGAGGCGTCAATCCAGGCACGCTCAGCAGCAGACTGAAGATGCTGGAAGACGAGGGCCTAGTCATGCGTGAGCAGGTTAGTTCGATACCTCCTCATGTTGAATACAGCCTGACGGATAAGGGCCGCGAGTTGGCCCCTGTCCTGGCCGAAATTGCAAAATGGAGCCAGCGCTGGATTTGCAGTGAGGATGAGCCGGTTGCCGAAGGACAGTTGAAGCCGGCACCGCAAGGTAGGTATCATGGATGAAGGAGTGCGGCGAGAATGTTGATTGCAGGCCTCACGGTCGGACTGTTGCAGGAAAACTGCTACATCCTTGGATGTGAGGATACGCTTAGCGGGGTCATCATCGACCCAGGGGACAGCGCCCGCGCTCTCCTCAGCGAAGTTGATGAAATGGGTCTGACGATTGAGAAGATAATCAACACGCATTCGCACTTCGACCATGTACTGGCTGTGAATGCAGTGCGAGCCGCTACCGGCGCTACCTTTCACCTTCATCACGAGGACCTGCCCATTCTGCATGCAGCGCCTGAGCGAGTTCGCGAGTGGCTGGGCGCTCGCATCGATCCGATCGACGAACCGGACCATTACCTGGAGGAGGGCCACGTTATCGAATTCGGCACTGAGGCCCTGGAGGTCCGTTTCACACCGGGTCACTCACCAGGTCACGTCGTCTTCGTAGACCACGACAATGAGCAGGTCTTTGCCGGTGATACGCTCTTTCGCGGCAGCATAGGACGTTTCGATCTGCCGCTCGCCGACGGCCGGAAGCTGCTTGAAAGCATTCAGAACCAGTTGCTGACGCTTCCCGACAACTACGTAGTGTATCCCGGCCACGGAGAAGCGACGACTATCGGAGCAGAACGAGAGACCAATCCGTTTGTTGGCAGGACTGCCGCGTTCTCCCTCACATAACGCACAGGAGAGTGCCATGACGACATTGGCGGGTGGCCTCCAGAGGCTGTTGGGAAGAGAGAGGCGTCGCGCCCGGACAACCGAAACGGATACCGCGAGCGGGGCCGTGACAACGGGCGGATCTGTTTCGCAGGAGCCGGTTGTGGTCTGGCAGGCCGCAAATCCGATGGAAGCTCAGATTGTCAAAGGACGCCTGCAGAGCGTAGGTATACCAGCCATTGTCCGCGGTGAGTCCATGGGCCGGATATACGGCTTCGTTTACGGAGGACTGGCGGAGCGGGATGTCCTGGTTCCGGCTCCTCTGGCCAAGTCGGCCGAGGAGATCCTTGCTGAGGAGATCGATTGGGACCTGGACGATGGGGACAGTGCATAGTCCGGATTCGGCGTCCCTGCGTGAGGCGCCCATAATCTGGCGGAGCTGTCCCGGCCATACAGGTCCGCGATTTCGTGCCTTTGCACTTTGTCTGAGAGAAGTTACGCAGCGATTCAGGTAGGAATCAGATGGCTGAACAGTCGCCAATGCAAGACGAATTCACCGAGGAAGAGATGTGGGATAGTCCCATTCCGGCGGGCCTGGCCCGCAAGCGAACCGGCATCAAGCCGCAGTTTCTGGCGGCCGGGCTCCTACTGGTTGGGGTAATCATTTCGCTGATGGTTTATGGGCTGACAACGGCCAAAGCGTACTGGTTGACCGTTGACGAGGTACATCAGAAGGGTGACTCTCTGATATCGCAGCGCCTGCGGGTAAACGGCGTAGTGGTCGAAGGCAGCGAGGACTGGAACGCCGAAGAGGTGACCCTTCGCTTCAAGATAGAGGACGGAGAAAACCCAGGCCGTCAGCTCTCAATTGTTCACTACGAACCGCGGCCGGACAATTTCCATCGGGCCGCATCGGTCATCGTAGAGGGAGAGCTGCTGCAGGGGGGTGTCATAGAGGCCGACGTGCTGCTTCTCAAGTGTCCCAGTCGGTATGAGGAGTCGCCTGAAGACATTCTGCGTCAGGCCGCAAATTGATTTACGCCGTACCAGTTTGCGCGGGTAGTGTTACTCGACTGCAGGCCATTGGCGCCTCAATTCCTCTTTGTTTCAAAGGTGTACAGGTTCAGCCCATAGTCGGAAAGAAAGCGATTGTTCAGTAAATGGTCTGCCTGTGCACTTCTACTGATGGCCTCTATCGTAGCTTTCTTCGTGACGCTGACGACAGACAGCCTTAACGCTCAAGAATCCCCTCCGTCTTACGATCCGCAGCAGATACCTGTTCCCCAACGTCCTCCAGTTGCTGGTTTGGCAACGGAATCCTACAGACAGAACTGCGCGCCTTGCCATGGGGCGAGCGGCGACGGCGACGGGCCGGCCGGCGCCGCTGCCGACCCTACTGTCTTTTCGGACCCTGCTGAAAGCTGGGAGCGTACACCGGCCGAACTCTTTTTTGTTACAAAGTTCGGCCGAATAGAAAACCTGATGCCGCCGTGGCGCAACAGCTTGAGTGACGAACAGATCTGGCAAGCGGTCTACTACGCCTGGAATCTGCACACTGACGAGACGGAGATGGCGGAAGGAGCCGAGCTGTATGCCCAGAGTTGCCAGGCTTGCCACGGCGAAGGCGGCCGCGGCGACGGCCCGGATGCCGGCACAGGGCTGCCCGACTTCTCGGTGCAGGACCGGATGATCTTCATCAGTCAAGCGGAGTTGGAGCGAAGCTGGGGGGAGTCCCATCCTGAAGTCGGTGCCAACTGGTCGACAGACGAGAGGCGAGCGGTCCTTGAATTCATCCGCGGCTTCACTTATCGTCCGTTATGGAATCCCTTGGAGGTCTCCGGGCCCGGAGCCATTTCCGGGCGGCTTGTGCAGGGCACGGAGGATGGGCCTGCGCTTGAAAAGTCAGAGGTGGCACTCAACATCTTCCAGCAGGCCAACTTGCTAGCGACTCAAGTCGACTCGGTCCTGGGGGACGGGAGTTTTGAATTCGGGAACCTGCCTGTGGACGAAGGCTTCTACTTCCTGGTGGAGACGGAGCACCGAGCCGTCCGCTACACCTCGCCGATCCTGGCGTTCAGCGGACCCGACTTTATCGAAGACCGGACCGGACCGGACCGCATAGATACAACACTTCACGTATTTGAGACTACGACTGACGCGAGTGGTTTGCATGTCACCCGGGCTAACTGGATTATCGAGCACGAGCCGGGAAGTCTGCTTATCGGCCAACTCTACACGTTCGGCAACCACAGCGGCCGTACATTCGTCGGCAGTAGCAGCGACCTGTTTGATATACCCGTGACCCTGGCTATTCCGCTACCGGATCACGCGCTGGAAATAGAGATGCAGGACGGGTCGGTGGGCGAAGCCTATCGACTGCACCAGCAGGTCCTTTACGATACGCGTCCCGTTCTTCCTGGGCCCGGCTCGCGCCAAATATTTGTGCGATATCGACTGCCGTATGCCGAAGAGTCCGCCCAGGTCAGATTCCTTGTCCCATACGAAACAGAGTTGCTGAATCTCCTGGTAGCAGACCTGCCCGAACTGGATGTAGATTTGACGGTTGAGGGAGTGTCTCGGGAGCCCGCAGGCAAGGAAACAATTCAAGGCATCCTCTTCCGCAGCTGGAGCGGACCGGTTTCCAGTGGCCGGCCTGTAAACCTTGCCCTTCGCGGCCTGATTGCTGCCGGCGGCACGGACCCCAGGCCGGATAGAGACCCACAGCCGAGCAGGGCGTTGCCGCTGTCCACACCGCCACTTGACGTGCGCATTCCCTTGGCATTTGGCGGGGTTGTCACAGCCGTCCTTCTTGCCTCCCTTCTCCTTTTCGTCCTGCGTGAAAGGACCAGAAGGCCGCAGTCAGCCGAGCAGTTGGCCGTACGCAGAGAAGAACTGTTGGACAGCATTGCCCGTTTGGACGATCTGCACGCCCTTGACGAGTTGGATGAGCGCGCCTGGAAGAAGAAGAGGGCATTGCAGAAGAGTGAGTTAATCGACATTGCCCTGGCCGAAAGTAAGTCACGAGCGGATACATGAACGACCGCACAGTTCCGCTCATTCGTTGCGAGGATGTCGAAAAACGGTTCGGTCACAAACGCGTACTGCGCGATGTCTCCTTCACGGTTTCTGCCGGGGAAGTCTTTTGTTTACTGGGCGCCAATGGATCGGGCAAGACGACGCTTCTGCGGATAGTATCCGGACTGGACAGACCGGACGAGGGAGAGGTGTGGTTGGGTCCTGTGCCTCTTTCTTCAGCCACAAATGGGATACGCCGGTACATCGGCGTTGTCGCGCATGCGCCACTGCTGTACGACCGACTCACCGGCTGGGAAAACCTGGATTTTCACGCAAGCCTGTTTGATCTTGTTGCGCCGCAGAAGCGCATAGAGCATCTTCTCCGGACATTGGGACTTTGGCGCTGGCGGGATGAAGCGGTGCGAACATACAGCCGGGGAATGTCGCAGCGGCTGGCTATCGCAAGGGCTCTATTGCACGATCCCCCTGTCGTCATTCTCGATGAACCTGATACCGGCCTCGATCGTGACAGCATCGAACTGTTGACTGCAGTCGTGGCTCAGTTGCGTTTGAGAGGCCGGGCAATTCTCACCACAACGCACAATCTGGAGCTTGCAGACAGATGGGGCGACCGCGTCTTTGAACTTAGATCCGGACTCCTGCATCAAGTGGCTTGTTCGGGTCGTAGCACTTAGTGAGCAGATAACACGAGCTTGTCTCTTGGTGCTTTCGATGGCGTGCTTTACGGGAGCCCACTCGCAATGATGGCAGATCTTTCAGAGGCAGAGCGCGTTTCCCACAGGGAAGGGGGGATTGCGGCATATTTTCGCCATGTATGGGCAGTTGCGGAGAAAGATATCCGCGTTGAAATGCGTTCCAAGGAGGTGGCGGGGACGATGGCGGCCTTTTCGGTATTGTCCGCAGTTGTATTCGGGCTGGCCTTTGACCTGCGAGTCCCCCTTCCCGAGTTAGTCGTGCCCGGAATCCTGTGGGTTATTGTCCTGTTTGCAGGCGTGTTGGGGCTACACCGATCTTTCGGGTCGGAGGTGGACCACGGCACACTAGCCGGCTTGCTTCTGGCGCCGGTAGAACGGTCGGCAATCTATTTGGGCAAGGTTGTGGCGAATCTTGTTTACTTCCTGATTGTTGAAGCTCTTCTCGTGCCCGCGTTGCTTATTCTGTTCGACGTCAATCTGCTGAAGCCAATTGTTCTGCTTGGGCTGTTACTGGGTACAATTGGGTACGTGGGCGTTGGCACTCTTGTGGCCGCGCTGACTTCCCGTAACAGGGCCAGAGAGACGCTCTTGCCGGTACTGCTGCTGCCTTTACTCGCCCCCCTCTTCATTGCAGGCGTGGGCTTGACGTCAGTCATGGTGGATGGAGGGGCCGGCTCCGAAGCGTGGCCGTGGCTCGGAATCATAGGGCTCTATGATGCCCTTACTTTTGCCGTCGCTTTTCTATTGGTCGACGTAGTCTGGGAAAACAGCTAAAACACGAGGACGGAAATAGTCTATGAGCACGCGATCAAGTCCATCGAGGCCGGACCGCTTGTTCAAGCCTCTCATCGCTTTCGACGTCATTGCAGGGCTTGCAATGGTAACGGTGATGTGGGCAGGGCTTCTCTATGCTGGTGACGCGATCAATCTCGCGGGAGAAGAACAGGCTGCCCAGCGTATTTTCTACTTTCACATGGGGAGCAACATCGCGGCACTTCTGGGCTTTCTGGGGTCGGTGGTGGGCAGCATTGGCTATCTCTTCAGTCGCCGTTTGGTGTGGGATCGCTGGGCCGCGGCGAGTGTCGAAATCGGTGCGATCTTCGGGATACTGGTCCTTCTCTCAGGTTCGATCTGGGCCAAGCCTGCATGGAACACATATTGGACGTGGGATCCCCGTCTGACGACAGCCACGATCACCGTCCTGATATACATTGCCTACATGCTGTTCAGGAACGGATTCGATGACGCCGAGACGAGAGCCCGCTTTGCGGGCGTCTACGCAATTTTCGCCTTTCTAAGCGTACCCTTGACATACTACAGCGCGCGCCTGTTCCGCTCCATTCATCCCATTGTCTTTGACGGCGCAAACAAGGAAGCGCAAGGCGGCTTTGCGATCGGGCCAACGATGGGACAGACGCTAGCCATTGCCATGATAGGATTTGCGCTACTTTTCTTCGCGTTGCTCTTCCACAGGGTCCGTCAATATGATGCCGAGGCCCGCATTGAAGCACTGCGCGAAAGAGTCGACTAATGATCTACCTTGCATGCGTTCTGATCCTTTTGTGGCTCTTTGTGGGAGGTTATCTCCTGTACATGGTGGCCCGCCAACGGTCGCTCGAGAATGAACTGCGATCATTGGAGGAAGCGCTTCGGGACAAAGAGCAGAGAGAGTGAGGATGTCCCTAGGGCGGGCTATCTGTTGGTAAGATTGTTTACTTCCTCACTGGCCTTTGTGTCTTAGAATGGGATATGAGAATTGTAGCACTGCCCATAGCGCATCCGTGGGCAGCACTAAGCCCAAGAACAGGTTGAAGACATGGTGCAAGAGATTTCAAGCGCAGGAAACGTAAGAACAGGAAGTTTTTCCACTGCAACCGGGCAGGCGCAGGCCAGTCGCAGCAGCACATTTTTCCATTCGCTTGCATTCGTCGTTGGATTTGGCGCGATATTCACACTGCTTGGTTCTGCTGCGGGTCTCCTAGGACAGAATCTGAACTCCTATCTCCCTCTCATCCAGCGTCTTGGCGCGATTCTGCTGGCGATATTCGGGCTGACGACGCTCGGCATAATCGGCTGGATCGTCAACCGACTTCGGGCAAATGACAGGCTCATTGAGAATCCCGCAGTGGCCGCGCTTGTCGATATTCTGGGCTTTCTCAATGCGCTAATGTATACCGAACGGCGCGTGACTGATCTTCATAAAGTGAAACGGGGGTGGGGATTTCTCAGCAGCGCGCTGATGGGAGTGAGTTTCAGTGCGGGCTGGGTTCCTTGTGTCGGCCCCATCCTGGCGAGCATCCTCTTTCTGGCGAGCGACAGCGCCACAGTCGTCCAGGGGGCTCTCCTCCTGGCCATTTACAGCCTGGGACTTGGGTTGCCATTCCTGCTTACCGGAGCCGCCTTCGGCAGGGCGACAGCAATCCTTCGCCGGCTCAACCGTCATGCAAATGTCGTCAGCCTGATCAGCGGCGTCTTTCTTCTCTACGTGGCATGGCTTCTCTGGGCCGACCGGTTGACGATGCTGACGACGCAGTTTGCGTTCCTGAATCAGTGGGTCTTTCTGCTGGAGGAGGCGCTTTCGTCGACAGTTGGGGTCAATGCGGCTTTCAGCGCCGGTGCATTGAGCGCGGCGCCACTTGCATTCATAGCCGGGATCATCAGTTTCATCAGCCCCTGCGTTCTGCCCCTCATTCCGGCCTATATCGGCTATTTGAGTGGGGCTGCGCTCTCGGGCGGCCGCAGCTGAAGGGGAAGGAAGATTTTTTTGAAGTATCCCGTAGTCTTGACAATGGTCGTCGCGATTGCATTCGTGCTAGCCGCTTGCGCGGCCGGAGGTCCGGGTGACAGCACTTCAGACGGGTTCGCCTCCACGCCACTTGAGGAGTTCCCTGACGAACTGGGAAGCGGCTTCCCAGTAGCTGATCAGGTCGAGGAGGGCAGCCCGGGTGTGGGAGACGCCGCGCCAAACTTCGCCTTCATTCTCGCTGACGGTCGGGGCGCGGACCTGGCTTCCCTGCAGGGCAAGCCCGTTGTCCTCAACTTCTGGGCCACATGGTGCGGTCCTTGTCGAGCCGAGATGCCTGACCTGGTTGCACTGCATGAAAGCGATACCGATCTTGTCGTGCTCGAAGTAAACGTCGGCGAAGAGTTGACAGCGGTCGAAGAGTTTGCCACCGAGTTCGGGATGAAAATGACGGTCGTTTTGGATCCGGAAGATTTGATCCGGCGCGCCTACGAAGTTCGCAACATGCCTACGACTGTTTTCATCCGGGCTGACGGCACAATTGGTGCACGCTGGTCTGGCTACCTCGCGGGCGAGCAACTGGATCAGTTCGTCGAGCAGATCAAGACTCAGTGAGCGGGAACATGCAGGTAGTACTATTCACCAAAACGAACTGCCAGCTTTGCGACGCGATCAAGTATGAATTGCTGGATCTTCAGGCCGAATACGCATTTGAGTTTCACGAAGAGTTCGTGGAAACCGATTCTAACGCGCAGGAAGAAGAGCAACCTGGCGTTCCACGCGTTCATTTCAAACGAGAAGGCCGGGTCATTCTTTTTCTTGATTATCCAGTAAAGCAGGTTGAACTCCGACGCGCCGTGCATGTAGAGATGAAGGACCGGCCGGGGAGGCGGCCGTGAGCCAGCAGGTGGACTCTAGCGGACGCGAAGAGGCGGAGGACGGCGTCCAGGCGGCGATTGCGCGTCGCGTTGACGGGGCGATTCTGGGGATTGCGCGACACTGGCTCGCCCTTTTTAATGCCGTGGTTGCCCTCTACCTGCTATTACCGTTCCTAGCTCCCGTGCTGGCCAGGGCAGGTCTTGCAACTCCGGCATCTCTAATCTACTCAGTCTACTCTGCGACCTGTCACCAGCTGCCCGAGCGCAGCTATTTCCTCTTCGGCGAGCAACCCTTTTACAGCCTCTCTGCCCTGGAAACAAGCGGATTAGGCGAAGACCAGGGACTCTTCCAACGCCGTGCCTTCCGCGGCAATGAGAACACCGGATACAAGATCGCAGTCTGTCAACGCGACGTGGCGATATACGGATCGGTCGTGGTTGCCGGACTGTTATTCGGCATGCTACGCGGACGGGTTCGTACGATCGGTCTCAGGTTCTATCTGGTACTGCTGATCCCGATCGCTCTTGACGGCCTCAGCCAGCTGTTCGGGCTGCGGGAGAGCACCTGGTGGCTGCGCACATTTACGGGCGCCCTATTCGGCGCGGCATCGGTGTGGCTTGCCTATCCCTACATTGAAGCGGCGATGCGGGATGTCGTGCGGTCAGAGGAGATGCGTGTGGGGTAGGTTGGCTTTGCCAGCTCAGGGTCATCAGGAGGGCTGGGGTCTCTCCTCAGCATTGCCTCGAGTTGCTCAAACAGCGAATGAGGGAGATCACCAATACTTATTTCCCGCAGCACTGAGCCAAACATGGCAAGACGACATAACCTGTTGCGACGGCAAGAGTAGGCAAGTAACCTCTTGGATATTTCGATCTGTGACTCGTCAGGAGGTTGCTAACTGAAGGTCGTGGTAACCGCTTCAGTTCGCGATGTCATGGGGAGAAACTCAGACTATTGGAAGCATGCATTTGGGGGAATCTCTTAACCCTGCATCAGACTTAATAGTTGGCGATCAAGAGCTCCGTGATTGGACCTCGTTTGGCCCCATTGCTGTTGATCCGACGGTTGGCGGAAACTTTGTGTATGCTGAACCCGGCGTAGAGATCTTCGAAAAAGCTGTCGTCAGGATTTTCGTTGTGTGGGTCGGAGTTGCTCAGCATCAGTTTGGCGCCGGCATCTCCCAGTTCCTGGTAGAAGTGTGCCAGTCGCTTCTGCTCATCATCACCAAAGGGATGCTTGTAGAAGGAGTTGAAGTTGGCGGTCTTGCTAATCGGGCGGTAAGGTGGATCCAGATAGACAAAGGTGTTCTCGTCCACAAAATCCCTGCAGGCAGTGAAGTCACCAAAATGGATTTCCGTATTTTGGAGCGAGCGTGAAACTGAGCGCAGATTCGCCGCGTCGCAGATCCGGGGATTGACGTAGTTGCCGTGTGGGACATTGAAATGGCCGCGTGAATTGACCCTGTAGAGACCATTGAAACAGGTGCGATTCAGAAAAATCAAACGAGCTACGTGTTCGGCATTCTCCTCGGGCGCCTCCCCTTTACCAAGCGATCTGTCCTGATTGAACACCAGCCGCGTTTCGTAGTAGTACTCGCTGCGTCCGTCTGCGTCCAGATGACGGTAGAGACTCTCAATCCTCTGAAGACGCTCAATCAGCAACTCGACCTGCTGGCCGATGGTGCGATAGGCGAGAACAAGGTCTTCATTCATGTCGGAGATGAAGAACTCCTGCATTTTGAAGCTGTTTGCAATCTGAAAAAAGACCGCGCCGCCGCCGATAAACGGTTCGGCATATTTGGTTAGGCTTCCCTCCCACAGTTCGGGAGGGAAGTGTTGGCCAATCTGTGCCAGAAGTTGCCCCTTGCCTCCTGCCCACTTGAGAAAAGGTTTCGCCTTTGGCCCTTGTTCGGGCACAAAAGGAATCTGCAATTGCATTAGTTGCATGTAAGACGTGCCTGGATCAGCGCTTGAGGACTGCCAAAGATCCCTTCATTATCGCACACAAGATCTGCCAGTTCAATTCTCGTCGAAGGATCTCAGGCAGGTCGCACAGAAACCTCTTCGCTCATTATCCGGCCCTCTTCGACCACCAGTGCTATTCCTCCGCTCTTGAGCTTGTCGTCTGTCACATCAAAGAGAGGTTCGTCGAGATTGTCGACCATGCCTCGCAGGCGATGACCATTCACCTGCAGAGCGAAAGCATGCATCTCCCCGTATTCCCATGGAAAATCTGCCTCTGCCAGTACGGTATCTCCGTCGAGGGCCCGGATGAGCCGTGCGACACCACGCCCATCTACTGTCCGGCAGAGCAACAGGGCATAGTAGCGGCGCATCCCCTGCACTCTTGCCGCAATGCCGGCTGAGCTACTCAGGTGAAGAGTAATCTCTGACTTCACTTCATAGTCACACCATTCCCTAGTTCCCGTCATGAGGAGACCGCGGCCGCGGTTTTGAACAAGCCGAAAAGACTCGGGCCACCAGAAGTCGTAGCTGTCCACGCCGTTGACCCAGGCACGCCTCCACATCCGGGGGAAGGCCTTACCGAGGCTTCGCCTATCTAGAGGCGCGTCCGGGCGGGCGAAGGATACGTCAGGTTCGCCTTCCCATGTGAGGTAGTCCAAGTAAACAGTGCCCTGCGTGCGTTCGTCGCTGTTGACGGCCACCCCGATCTCGGCGATTGGCTCGTTTCCCGCCCCTTCCACAGCCCAGGTGAATTTGTGACGTTCGCCTGGCTTGAGCTTGCAGCAAGGTCCTTCTTCAATGGTCAGTTCGTCGTTCTGCGACAGGTATCGGCGAAGATACAGACTCACGTCGACTGCAAGCTCGTTACCGGAGTCTGCCTCAAGTTCGGCCGAAACTGTATGTCCGGGATAGATGGAGGGAGAAGCCAGAAGGCCGTATCCTCTCCGTTCGAAGTAGTCGGCAGTCTCCTTGGAAGGGATAAAGGTATAGGTCGCAGCGCGTGCAGGGCGACCCGCGGCGACGCCGGTGAAATGGAGTGCAAGGCTGTGGCTGCCGGTTAGGCTGTGTCCGGCCACGTTTTCGAGAGTCAGTGTGCCGCGGCTTTCAGCGCTTTCGTCGGCCATGAAGCCCTGTACAGAACCGGGTAGTTCAAAGTGGTAACGGGCACCCTTCTTGGGCGAGTGGGGAGGCACCTGATACAGGGCGCGGCCGACGTTTGCCACGTGAAGGCTCTCAGTCACCGCATCTGTGATGGCCCTTCCCCCGTCGGCAGTGGGCAGGTAGAGACGGTCTGAGAGTGGACCGCGAAAGTCCGGGCCGTCCTCAAGACCAGCCAACCCGTTTTTGATTCCCAAGAGACAGCCGACGTTGCCGGAGTTGCAATCGGTGTCCCATCCGCTGGTATTGACGATCATCAGCGACTTTTGGAAACTGTCATCGCCGTGAAGGAGAGCGTGGATGATTAGTGCGTGATTGGGCACCATATGGCAGTTGCCGCCGAACTTGTCGTATCCAAAGTTGGCAGCGATCTGCTCTCGCGTTGCCCTCCAATCGTCTCCGTGGCGATCGTGCCACTCGCGAATCTGGTTGATCATCGCGCCTATGAGAGAATCGGCCGGGATGACGGACAGACCTGTATCGATAAGCTTCTGGATATCGGTTTCCACAAAGGCCTGAGCTTCCATGGCCGCAAGCACCTGTGCGCCGTGTATGGCGACGCCGTCATGGGAGACGCTGGCCGCGCGCCGCGCCAGGTCGGCGGCCAGTTCGGGGTCTCCCGGTGCCACCATAGCCCACCCATCGATAAAGATCTGGGCTCCGATCTGCTCGGCCACGACCTGGCCATTCAGAGCCATCGATCCGGTTTCAGGGGCAGAGATGCCCTCTTTCAGGCGCAGATAGGCGGTATGCTCCGTGGAGTTTCCCATTCCTCCCCACCACAGGATTGTGCGTTCCTCGATGATGTAGTTCAACCAGCTCTGTCCGATCTGCGCCGCAGTGATGGCACGATTGTTGCCATAGTCGGGCAGGGCGCGCAGAAAGGTGAATGTTCCGGAGATGTCGTCGTCGGTGACAATCAGAGGCACATCCAGATGCTCGTGGACATAGTAGTTGATCTCGCCAAACTGTTCGTCAAGCATTTCATAGGACCAGCCTTCGAATGGCCGGCCCAGATAGACGCCAATCAGTTTTCCCAATACGCCGGCGTAAACTCTTTCAGTGTAGTCGATTGGTATGGTCATTTTGCAGCTCCGGTTTCGTGCGCGTTTCGTCTGTCGTTGAAGGACAGCATTTGGCCAGTTTCTTCACGCTTGGTGGACTTGGTTTGTTGATGACTTATCTGCTTCATTCGCAAAAGGGCAGTCCTGTATTTGGAAAATCGCTGTTGCTGATTTGGGTCAAAGTCAGCGGAAGGCATCTGGCGAGAGAATTGCCGGCGAGACGAAGTGTTCTCAAGTTGGCGAGTCCTTCTAATTCCCCTGGGACCATCCCCAATGGATCATTCATGCTGAGACCCAGTTCCCTCAGGCTCGACGTAGCACCCTTCGTGGATTTCCATTGCCTACTCTTTTGCACACACTCACTACTCCATGCTCATTGGCGGGAACGGCTCCGGATGTGATCGAAGGGCGTACAAGAGGATGCAGTTTCTGCGGGCTCGGAAGAACCTTCTCTTGAGGGGATTCCTTGTCATTCGCGCCGAGAACGCATTAAGTCTGGTCACGCTTGAAACTGTTGGGGCTGGGATGCACACATGTCCCGCTCCAAGTGACAAAATTACTCGTAGTCCGGCCAGTAAAACTCTCGCTTGGTGGGATCGTCGTAGCCGTCCATCCATGAATTCCTGAGGCCGGGTGTCTTGATGGCCGCCTCGACGATGGCGCGGTTAAAGTCGCCTACCAATTCATGCTGCAGGTATTCGCTGACTGGCATCCACAGACATTCGTCGATCTCCCAGTCGTCACGTTCAATGGCGTGGGTTAGAGGCGACAGCCGGCATATGAAGTAGATGTCAGACTTCCCATAGCGGTAACCGTGCCAGTGGCGCCAGCAGACTACGGATTCGAACACTGTCTTGATCCCAGTCTCTTCAAGGACCTCACGCACTACAGCGGTAGCAAGGTGCTCGCCCGGATGGAGGGCGCCACCTGGCAGCTTATAGTAGGGCCGGGAGGAACCGCGATGCCTCTCCGAGACGACCAGAATCTCCTGATTCTTGTTGACGACTACGCCGCCCGCCCCGATGTAATGGGTAGCGTACCCGGGTACCAAGGCATCCTCTTGCAGTCTGCGGACGAGTAGTACATAGTTTGGTTCGGTGTGGTGGAATTCGAAACCTGCCGCTGTTGAGATAGGGATGAACGCAGCCCGCTCTATTGGCAGATGAAGCCAGACAAGGAAGCGGCCGTCCTGAATCCATTTAATCAGAGAAGAGGCGAGGCCTCTCTCGAACGAAGGAACATCCGCGGGCAGATCCTCGGTATTGATTTCGATGCCGTTAAATCGGTTGACGGCATGTGGCAGAATTTTCATCGGGTCACCTTTGGGGACTGAAACTGCATTTTGGACCTGCGCTAGTCCGGGTGTATTGCCTATGGCGCCATTGAAAAGTCAGGAGACACAAGGCACGAATGCCTTGTTCCCGCTTGTAAGGAGCGCATGTAGTTCAGTGGGAACTAGAAAATATTGTGCTCAAGATATGAATTCAGACCGCTACAGGCATCTGAACCGCATAATGGACAGTATTCGACCTATTTTAGTCTGGCACGTTGTACAAATCAAGTTAATGTTGACGCTTTTCCCAATCCTAGCGCAAAGGCAAAACCTGTCTGATGTGCTATTCTGAAGGCCAGCTGACGGCAAAGGCCACGCGCACATAGGCTTTGAAGTGGTGTCGGGAAGCACAAGGGAGAGGATGGCCAGCCACTGTCTCCACAGCTTCAACCAGAGCAAAAAAGTTCAGGAGAATGAGCTATGTACACAACCGATCAGTATGAGGGAATGTTTGCAGAAACAGTCGCTTTGCGCGGCGCAGACGGCGACCGAGTACTCGCGTATTGCGCCCGTCCCGTGGGGCCGGGGCCATTTCCCGGCATGGTGCTGGTTCACCATATGCCGGGCTGGGACGAATGGTACAGAGAAGCCACCCGCAGGTTCGCCCATCACGGCTACGTTTCCATCTCGCCAAATTTGTACGAGAGATTCGGGCATGGCTCGCCTGAGGATGTGGCGGCAGCGGTGAGGGCAGATGGTGGCGTTCCCGACGACCAGGCTGTTGCCGACCTGGAAGCCTCGATGCACTATCTGCGGGCATTGCCCTATGTAAACGGGAAGGTCGGAATTTTCGGTACTTGCTCGGGCGGCAGGCACGCGGTGCTGGTGGCGAGCCGCGTTGCCGGATTTGATGCCGTCGTCGACTGCTGGGGAGGGGGCGTCGTGATGCCGGCCGACCAGCTTACACCCCAAAGACCGGTTGCTCCCATCGACTACACTGCGGACTTGAATAGTCCAGTATTGGGTCTGTTCGGCGCCGAGGATCACAGCCCAACAGTGGACGACGTAGCAGTACACGAAGCGGCCCTAAAGGTGCATGGCAAGGATTTTGAGTTCCACATGTACGAGAGTGCAGGACACGGCTTCTTTTACTACCACCGGCCAAGTTATCGGCAGGCACAGGCCGTCGACGGTTGGGATAAGATCTGGGCGTTTCTCAGTCAGAAGCTGTCCAATTGAGCCGCGGCTCAGGAAAACGATTGGTATTCCGGATCTACTTGCCAAAGGGGGCGAAAATATGTGTACGATGCTCGTGAAGAAGGTTTCTGTCGAAGGATTTGGCAGGGGCACTGATGGATGGTTTGACATGAAGCAAGCCAAAGTCAGCTGGGATCACCCCTTCCATGCGCCCGAGGAACACGCGCTTAACATTGACTTTGTTAATGAGAGCTACAGGCCCGGCGCCCGCGTAGCGGTGGAACTAAGTGTCGATGGGGCCCGCCAGCTTGCGGAGACGATACAGTCGGTACTGAGCGAAGCAGAGGATAGAGGGCTTATTTGACGGGCGTGTCAGGGGTTTTGAACCGCTGAACGATAATAGAGGGCGGCGTTGCCGTGATTCGCTCCCTAATAAACAACCGCGAATCGAGCCAAGACGCCATTCAGTCTCGATACGGGTCGTATTCGTTTTCTCCTGCCATGGCTACTCCTAGCGGCTTGAGTGTGTGGAGAATACGTATCGTGTTGCGGTGATGTTCTAACACTTCGGGCAGGCGCTTGTAGGCCTGAGGCGCCTCGTCGGTTCCCGCCCCGCGCAATGTCGTCCCTATCCTCCCGACCGAATCCAGCATCTGGTCGCGGTGGATTTGCCCTGCTTTCATCTGGATTCTGCGCCCCTTCTTCCAACGGAAGCGGCCGGCGGCCTGGGTGCGCGACATCAGGCGGCCGGCACCATGGACCGTCGAATAGAGAGCCATCGGGCTCTCCTGGCTTTCCACGCCCTCCAGAACGACCGAAATATCCCCCATCGAGCCGCCAACGAATCCCTTCTGCCCCGGGAAAGCCGGTGTTGCCCCCTTACGGGTGACCCATAGCGTTTCGCCCCTGTGCTCCTCTTTCCAGGCGAAATTATGGTGGTTGTGAACCTCTTCGACGACTTTGGCGCCAAGTAGCTTGGCGACTCGATTGCAGACCCAGTTCCGTCCGGCGTAGGCATAGCGGCCAGCCAATTGCATGCATGCCAAGTACTCCTGGCCCAAGTTTGAGTCGATGGCGAGCAGGCTGGGAACGACTTCGAGTGCACTTCGGCGGCGACGGGACCGCTTCTTACCAGTAGGTGCGGGCTCCTGTTGACCGACCCGCTCGCGGTCGGCCGCTTTCATGAAGTGGGTGGCGAGACGGTGGCCCAATCCCCTTGACCCGAAGTGAACGCCGACCCAGATACGGCCCTTCTCATCTTCGAAAACGTCGACGTAGTGATTGCCGCTTCCTACCGTCCCCAACTGCTCGGCTGCCAGATTTTTGAGGTTATTTGCAACGGGCAGGTCCCATGCCGGATCATCGTCGAATAGCTGGTGATCGACCCTCTCCTTGTTTTTGCGACCGATGCCAAAGGAGATCGTTCGCCAGACGTCATCCATGATTGGGTGAATGTTTGACTTCACCTCACTTGCCGGGATATCCAGGCGGACGGCCTTGTTGCCACAGGCGATGTCGTAACCTACGCCCGCAGGATTGAGCTTGTCGCGATAGGCGACTACACCGCCGATGGGAACGGAGTAGCCCAAGTGGTGATCCGCCATCAAGGCGACAGCGTCGGCCTCCCCCGCGCAGTTGAGGATCTGGGCAACAGCGTTGTCGAGGGGATCACCCCAGACGGGAACGCCTTGAATCATTTCAACGGTCATCGGTTCCTCAAAGACTGGAGAGGGAAGGCAACCGATAGGGCCCGAAACTGTAGGGCTGGGCCCAGGTCAGGTCGGTCTGACTCCGCTATAGACGCCCTCAGGGAGCGGTCGCGGGCGTTCGCAACTCGTGGTCAGTTCTACATGCTGCCCAGTCTCAGACGCTACGTGAATTGCTTCCATAATTTCAAGCACATGCAGGGCCATTTCGCCGTTAGCGCGGTGTGGCTCCCCCTCGACCGCGCTAACAGCCATGTCGGCCGGGCCTATGCCCCGGCTGTTGCCGGCATGACCGAATCGCAGCGGCAGGTCCTTCCAGGAATCGTCCTCGTGCGTGCGTACCTGCAGCGGTCCGCCGAAGGTGTTCGGATCGGGGAGGTTGAGTGTTCCCGTCGAGCCGTACAGCTCGATTCGCGGGAGGCCGGATGCCTTGGTATCGAATGTGGTGATGATGGTGCCGATGGCGCCGCACTTGAAATCAAGAATGCCGGTGACATAGGTTGGCACCTCCACTTGGATAATCTCGCCTCTGCGTGGTTGGCTGAGGATCGTGCGCTCCGACCAAGTGGCCCTTACCGATCCGGTCACGCGACTCACCGGCCCCAGTAGATGAACAAGCGCCGTAAGATAATAGACGCCCATATCCAGCATCGGCCCGCCGCCGGGCTTGTAGAAGAAGGCCGGGTTGGCGTGCCAGTACTCGTGACCGCGGCTCATCATGAAGGCATTGGCCGCCACTGGTGCGCCGACGGCTCCTTCATCCAGGTATAGTCGGGCCGACTGATGCCCGGCACCCATAAAGGTATCAGGCGCACAGCCTATGCGGAGATTCTTTTGGCTGGCAAGATCGTGTAACGCCTTGCCTTCGGCGAAAGTCGCTGCCAGCGGCTTCTCGCTATAGACTGATTTGCCGGAATCCAGTGCAGCCTTGCTGACAGGATAGTGAGCCGTAGGAGGCGTGAGATTGAGAATAATATCGATATCAGGTGCGTTGAGAATGTCGTCTACAGAAAGGTCAGCAAGACCATACTTCTCGGCCTGTGTTTCGGAGGCGGCCGGTAACATGTCGGCGCAAGCAACGATATCGATCTCCGGCAAGTCACCGATGACTTCAATGTACCTGCTGCTAATGATGCCGCAACCAACAAGACCGATGCGCGCCGGCAATTGCATCGTCATTTCCGTCTACTCCTGGTGCTTATGCTTATTGTAAAGGGACTGGGCTTTGGTCAATCTCTTGCCGCCCAGATGATTCCCCTACGTACGATCTCCTTGGCTTCAGGAACATCGAAGTCCTTTGCCACATGCCCAAGAGAGCAGTAGAAGACCTTGCCCTGGCCCCAGCGGCGCTTCCACACGACAGGCATAACCGTACCTTCGATCCACGGGGCGTGCTCTCCAGAAAAGGTCGTCGTGGCCAGCACCTCGTTGCTGGGGTCGACATGCATCAGGTATTGTTCACTTTGCATCGCGAAATCGTTGAGCCCCGATGTAATCGGGTCGGCGTTCTCGATGATATTGACAGTATAGTCGATTATGTTTCCCGGGTGGGCTACCCACTGTCCGCCGACCATGAACTGATAGTCGGGGTTCTGGCGAAATGCGTCAGCCATTCCTCCGTGCCAGCCGGCGAATCCTGCCCCGTTCGCAATCGTTTTAAGTAGGCCCGCTTCCTGCTCCTTTGTAATGGAGCTCATCGTATAGACTTGCGTGATGACATCGTAGGCGGCCATACGCTCCGCGTCGGTGTAGACATCGAGCGAAGTCTCAACGTCTACGTCGAAGCCAGCCTCTTCTATCAGCGGGGCGAATATATCCACGCACTGCTTTGGTTCGTGGCCTTCCCAGCCACCCCACATCATAAGCGATTTTTTCGCCATGGGTTTGTAACTCCTTGTCGTTGAACATTGTCTCGCGCATCAGGCGGGGGGCTATGCCCGTTTACGGGGCGCCAGTTGGCAGCCTGACGTACCCACAGGAATGCGGCCTGTAGGTGGTGCCTCCCTTTCTTCACGGTGAACGCCGTGACGGCAAGTATAGCACCCGGACTGTGAAGTTACAATGAAATGGGCTGTCTGAACTGACAGGCCGCGCCCAGTTGGCGAAGGAAACCGGGCGCGTGCAGAATGGGCATTCTGCCCAGCTCAAAGTAGCTGCAGCCTGGAGAGATCTCGAATCGACTCGGAGCGTGTCGACGTTTATTCCGCAGTCAGTCGCCCAAGTAGCTCATCGCAGCTCGAACTGCAGTTTCATCCCGCCCTTCGGATGCAGGGTTATCTGCGGATCCAGTTGTGCGACGTAGCCTTCCGGGATGCGGAGACGAAAGCGCTGCGCAATTGCGGCGGCTACCAGTACACTTTCCGTGAGGGCGAAGCCTTCTCCGATGCACTGCCGCGGCCCTGCGCCGAAGGGGATATAGGCGAAACGATGACGGTCTTGTTCGTTTGCCTGGCTGAACCGGTCCGGATCGAATTCTCTGGGCCGCGGCCAGAACTCGGGTATTCGGTGGGTAATGAATGGACTGAGCGTGATCACGGCGCTCGCAGGCGTGGCAAAGCCGCCGATCACATCGTCCTCGGCACACCATCGCGACAGGGCGTAGGCAGGGGGAAACAGGCGCATGGTTTCGTCGATAACCTGGCGCAAGTATACCAGATTAGGGATGTCCTCGACTGTCGGCAGCCGACCGTTCAGGGTCCGATCCACTTCATCATGGACATTTGCCTCGATTTCGGGGTGTCTTCCCAGGCAGTAGAAGAACCAAGTAAGCAACAGAGTGGTGGTTTCGTGCCCAGCGATTAACAGGGTTATCACCTCGTCGCGAAGCTGCTTCTGGTCCATGCCCTCGCCGGTGTCTTCGTCACGCGCGGACAGTAACATTCCCATGAGATCGTTGCCAGACTCTCCGGTTGCGCGTCTGTCGTTGATCATGGCATAGATCAGCCGATCGAGCGCGCCCACGTCGCGCGTGACACTGCGTGTGCTGGGCCAGAAAGGAATCCGCATCGTATAAAGCGAGATCGGCGAAACAACCAATTTCACAAAGATTTCGTTCAACCTGCTGAACACATTGCCGACTTCACGGGCCTCACCTGTCAGGTCGACGCTGAAAAGTGTTCTGCCGGCGATCTCAAGGGTCATTTCCATCATTTCGCGATCGAATTGGACCACATTGCCTGACTTTGCGGACTGTTCCCAACGGGAAAATCTCTTCTGAGCGGCCGCGGTCATGACGTTTCCCATTTCCTGAATCTGTGCGCGGTGAAATGCCGGTTGGGCAAGTCGTCGTTGCCGCAGCCATGAATCGCCGTCGTTGCTGAGAAGGCCTTTGCCAACGAGCGGGTAGAGCAGCAGGAAGGTGGGGTGGGGAAGCTTGGTGAAGTTCTTGTAGTTGTCTAACAATACATGCTTGTTGTGTTCGGGGTGAACAAAGAGGTAGCCCCACCAGTGGGCGAAGAACCTGTATTTGCAGGCGGGTCCAGCTTCATCAACGAATTGCTGCAAACATCCGAGCGGGTCCTGCCGGAGACGCCCGGCCGTGCCGAGCAGCGGATTGGCTCGGGGAGAGGGGGGAGCCGGGCGCCGCTTCATCGAGATGGCTGCACCGGTCATGGAGCAATGTCCCTTTCAAGCGCTTGCGAAGCGCTCAATTTCAAATTACTTCGCTTATTTCGCCCCCGCCGACTGAACTGGGAGAAACCAGAACTGGCGCGGTTTGCGATTTATTTCACAATATGTATTGTCTCCCACTTTGTGATATTTGTCAAGCGTTTTTGCCGGATTTGGGGACTCTTCAACTGGTGACGCCTCAGGAGGCGGAATCGTCGTTCCGCGAGGTCCTTCCAAAGTACAAGGCCCCGTCAATGACGGGGCCTTGCGACGTCTGGTCCGATAGCATTACTTAGAGAATTCTCTCTTGAGGTGATGCTATCGGACCAGTACTGCTACTACAGTTATCCATAGGGCATCACCTCCTTGTGTTAAAGATACGC
>DAOUHY010000049.1:0-6603 GCA_034428435.1 Caldilineaceae bacterium
TCCAGGTTACGCCCGATAAAGACCATCTTGTTATGACGCTGTTCATTCCCCCACGGACGATCCGGGCGGCCGTCAAAGAGCATATGCACCCCCTGAAATACGAAGCGCTCATCATGGCCGCGCAGGCTCAACACGCCTTTCATACGGAAGATGTCCTGTCCCTGTTTGAGCAGCAGTTGACCTAACCAATCATTGAGCCTCTCCAAATGAAAACTGCCGGGGAGGGTGATACCAACGGAAGTCACCTCTTCGTCGTGTTCATGATCGGGCTTGTACTCGCGGGTTTCGAGAGGGGCCAGCACGGCATCCGTGCCGCACAGGTGCGCGTCGAATTCATCAGGGTGATGTTCGGTGAACAGCATGTAATGGCCCGGCTGCTGAATCACGAAGTTGAAGACGGTCTCGCCCTTTCCGTTCAGCACGAGCTGGTTGTGCTGTCCTTGGCCGAGGCGCAGCGGCTCGCCTGCCCGTACTGCCTGCTCATCTTCAGAGAAGGTCAGTACGGCGCCCATCAGCGTCGCTTCCTTGGCTGCCAATCCATTATTTGCCAGCGGCAGCAGTGCGGCCCCCATCACCGGGTCAGGGCCTTCACCCATCACCCATTCGTACGTCCCGGTGTTCAGCTCATAGATGCCCGACCATTCAAAGGGGTATTCCGGCTCCATGAACTTCGGGTCGATTTCCAGTGCCCGGTCGAGGTTGAAGCCGCCCACGTTGAGAATCTTGTCCATTTCAACCACCGCGTCGCGGGTGCGGAAGATTTTGGCCATGCTGTTCATGCTCTTGATGCGTGCTTCGAGTCTGTCGAGGTCTTCCGGGGCAACCAGATCTGTCTTGTTCAGCAGGATCACATCGGCAAAGGCAACCTGTTCTTTTGCCTCATCGCTGTCGTCGATGTGTTCCCAGATGTGTTTGGCATCGACCACCGTGACGATCGCATCCAGCATCAGTTTTTCCTGCATATCATCGTCCACGTAAAAGGTTTGGGCGACAGGACCGGGATCGGCCATGCCGGTGGTTTCGACCATGATGTAATCGAACTTATCGCGGCGCTTCATCAGATGACCGAGAATGCGAATCAGATCGCCGCGAACGGTGCAGCAGATGCATCCGTTATTCATCTCGAAGATCTCTTCTTCCGCGCCAATGACCAGATCGTTATCAATGCCGATCTCGCCGAACTCGTTTTCGATCACTGCGATCTTCTTACCGTGATTTTCGGTCAGGACGCGGTTGAGCAGCGTGGTTTTGCCTGCCCCCAGAAAGCCCGTCAGAACGGTCACCGGCACTCGTGTTTCAAGTGTGTTCATCATGTTCGAGTCTCCTCTATTCAACTGTCGTTTTTGGCTGATGCAGCATCCCGGTGATGGCGATCAACTGCACGGCTAAACTCCGGCTGCGATGGCTTCATCCAGCGCAAACAGCGGGCGGTAGGCATCATGCCCTGCGCCATAAGTTCGGTCCATCAAGGCAGCGTACTCGGCAGCATAGGCGGGATTGATGCGCCAGCGGACACCGAGGTATTCCGCGGCTTTTACGATGCCCAGCACACCGTGTTTGATCTCCTCAAAGGTGTAATCCGGCCCCACGGGGACGCACATCCAGCGGGCGAGGTTCGCCGCCGTTCCGCGGTGATCCGGCGCGCCGTCGGCACCGAGGGCGGCATAATGCAAAGGTCGAATCTGGGGCAGCCAGCGCACGGGCGTATTTTCCTGCTCGACGTAGGCGTAAAAGGTGGCGATATCGCTCTCTTGCGGAATCTGCACCGCGACCGCGGTCGCCAGCGCCAGCCTGTTCGGCTCATGTGTCACCAGCCCGGCGGCTTCACGCAGACCGCGTTGCACCTCCGCCAGATTCGCGCCTTGCTGCTCTGCGAGATCCGGCAGACGTTCACACTGTGCCAATGCCTGCGCTGCGTTCGGGCAGTCAACCGGTTGACGCGATGCTCTCACCTCTGCATAGAGCGCCTCATCATTGAATACCAGGAGCGCGCCGGGGCGGTCATCAGCATCAGGCAGATGTAGGCCGTACAGCGTCACCGCCGGGCGCTCTGCCGCGCCGGGTGCGGGCAGGGTGTCACCGCAGTCGAGCCATGTAGCGTTGTGCGGCTGCCACAACCCGCGCACCACCTGCGTCCAGGTGAAGCGCGTACCGGACTGCGCGAGGCGTAGATGCGCGTCAAAGTCCAGGAAGCGCGGCAGCGCATTCTGATGCTTGACCGACTCTGCCAGGTCATGGCTGGCATTGGCCGGGACACCGACCCATTCGCCTGGCTGAATCCCCGCCGCCTGATGCAGTAAGCGACGAGCGCGGTAGGCATCGCGCACCAGTACAACCCAGGCGCCGCCCAGGCGTTCCGACCATGCTGCCTCTGCCGTTGCAAGCGTCACTTCGGCATGTAAAGCTGCGTCAGCAGGCAGGGTCAGCCGCTCATCCAGCGGTGGATGCGCGGCATAATCTGCGCCACGAACCGGCAACCCACCGAGCGCCTCCACCGGGCAGAAGCCCCCTAACCATAACGATCCCCAATCAACGGGCAGTTTCAACATCTTTGTTTTCTTCATTTTCTTTATGTCTATGGGTGCATGCGCTCTTCATGGGCGTAGATGACCGCCTGCAAATCAAGAAACCAGCCTTCCCTAACCAGGTATAAGGCCCTCACAACCTTCGGCCAGACACAGCCCCCGAGACTGTTCCGGTTGGGGCGCCGGGCGGTCTCCCACGACGGGTCCGGACGAGCGCGTTTCGAGAAGAGGATGTTCAGACAGGGGCTCTGCGCCTGAATGCGACTGCGAGTGCGAATATCGCGCTTGCCACCAGGGTCATGGCAGGACCGGCGGGCAAGTTGAAGTGGTAGGAGACGTAAAGGCCGGTCACGGCGGCCGCGGTCCCTATTGCCGCGGCCACTATCATCATCGAGACAAAACGTCTGACCAACAGATAGGCTGTGGCGGCAGGTGTTACCAGCATCGCCATGACCAGAATGATCCCCGCCGCCTGGATTCCAATCACGATAACGAGGGCAAGCATAACCAGCAGCACATAATCGACGAAGTTGGCACGCGCGCCGACAACCTGCGACCCCACGGGGTCGAAGCTGGCGAACAGCAGCCAGTGGTGAAGAGCGAACAGCCCCAAGATGACCGTCACGGTTATCGCAAGCGACACATAGATGCTGGTCGGAGATATGCCCAAGAGCTGCCCCAGGAGCAGGTCTTCCATATCGACCCGAATCGTGGTTGAAATCGACAGCATCACGAGTCCGAGGGCAAACATGGCTGCAAAGAGGATGCCAATGGAAGTATCGGTGCTGAGGCCCGCGCGCCGGCTGACAATCCTTACGAGCACGGCAACGGCGACGCCTGTAGGGACGGCGGCGATGGCCGGGTTGATGCCCACGATGAACCCAAGCACCATGCCCGGCAGCACGGCGTGTGCGAGAGCGTCGCCCATGAAGGCGAGGTTCCTGGTGACGACGTAGGCGCCAACGAGGGGACACATCACGCCAACAAGCACCGAGCCGATCAGGGCCCTCACCATGAAGCCGTACTCAAGCGGGGCGACAAAGAACTCTATCACGTCCTCTTGCTACCGTTCCCCGTCCATCGTGAGGCTTACACCGTGGGCGCCGTACAGCTGCTCCATGACCTCGGACGTAAACACCTCGTCGGGAGGGCCGCAGGCGCAGACGCGGCGGTTCAGACACAGTACCTGGTCGAAGCGACCGGCCAGGTTGGTCAGGTCGTGGGTCGCCAGAAGGACAATGCGCCCTTCATTACGCACTGTTTGGAGGACCTCTACGAGGCCCTCCTGGGCGCCGGCGTCAACCCCGCTGAAGGCTTCATCCAAGAGAAGCACACTTGCCTCCTGGGTGAGCGCCCTGGCTACGAACACCCTCTGCCTCTGCCCTCCCGAGAGCTCGGTCATCAGAGCGGAGCGATGGTCCGACAGGCCCACACGGCACAGGCAGGCGTCGACAAGCTCGCGATCTCTCTTCCCGGGTCGCCGGCACCATCCCAGTCTGCAGCAGCGGCCCATCATGACAACGTCCATGGCGGTCACGGGGAACCGCCAGTTGACGCTCTCTCGCTGAGGCACGTAGGCCAGCGCTCCACGTTCCTGGTCCACACGGTGAAGGGTCACTTTCCCCTGGCGAACCGGGAGGAGCCCGGCAATCGCATTGAACAGCGTGCTTTTGCCGGCTCCGTTCGGTCCTACAACGCCCATCAGGGTCCCCGCGTCTACGTCGAAGGTGACGTTACTCAGGGCCTTGTGCCCATCGAACTCGACGGTCACGTCCTGAAGCGACATTCTGGCGGCGTGCGGGTAATGAGTGGTGTTCATTTCAAAGCCTCAACGATGCGTTCCACGTTTGTACGTACCATGCCGAGGTAGGTGTCAGCGCCGCTGCCCTCGGGCCCAAGGGAGCCCGAATAGAGCCGGAACAGCTGCGCGCCGGTCTCGGTTGCTATGGTTTGCGCCAGCCTCTCGCTGACCGTCGTCTCGCCAAACAGTGCTGGTATATCATGCTCCCGAACCACCTCGACCACGTCCGCGATGTGCTCCGCAGACGGCTCCACGTGCGTCGCGAGTGACGGTATGACGAGGCCAACTACCTTGAACCCATACAACTCTGCAAAGTAGGAGAAGGCGTCGTGTGATGTGACAAGCAGTCTGCGCTCCGGCGCCACGGCACTGACCTGCTCCTGGACCCAGGCGTGAAGCTCGTCGAGCTGCTCCCCGTACTCGGCGGCGTTCCGAAGGTAGGTCTCCGCGCCTTCAGGGTCGATAGCTGAAAGCCGGGCGGCTATCTCGTTGACCGCGATCTTCACCCGGACCGGATCGAACCAGAAGTGGGGATCCAGAGGTCCGTGGTCGTGCCCTTCATGGCCGTGGCCGTGCTCGTCCTCATCGTGCTCATCATGGCCGTGCTCGTCCTCATCGTGCTCGTCATGGCCGTGCTCGTCCTCATCGTGCTCGTCATGGCCTTCATGGGGTGCGCCGCCCGAGTCGGCGACTCCGACGAACGCCAGGCTCGACGGCGCGCCGCCGACTTCCCACTCCTCCTCGATCTCCATCTCTTCAAGGTGGACGGCGATGACGCGGCCGCTGTTGGGGTCGGCAACGTAGAGCCACTCGCCTACAACGATGAAGGCGGGACGACCGGCATCACCAGGCTCGACCAACTCCATCGTCTCGATCAGTTCGCCGTCGTGCGCGTCGAGCGTGTGCAGCACGCCGTCAGCGCCGAGGATGTATAGCAGCTCGCCATCGCTGGAGAACTTCGTGGAAACGCTCGGCTCGCTGAACACCTGGCGCATTTCGCTGTGGTCCACGTCGATCAGCCAAATGCCATCGTCGGCGAAGCCCTGACCGTCGAAGTAGGAGGCCTTGCCGAAGAAATGCTCGACGTGGTGGTGACCGTAGACCGCCCCGATCCGAGAGTCCTGGCGCATCTCCTGCGGATTGGCGATGAACTCGTGCTCGTACTCGCCATCGTGGACGTGGAGGACGAGCACGCCGCCGGTGCATCCCAAGGCGACGCCATGCTCATTGTGGGACTCACCGTGCATGCCCGGGCATGAGCGATTGCTGGCGTCGTAGACGACCTGATCACTGAAGTCGCGAACTTCCACGCCAACAGGCAGGCTGTCGTTGGAATTCTCGGGGTAGTCGGGATTCTTCGTGGTAACGACGACGTGCTCGTCGGAGATGACAAGCGCGGCGCCATGCTGGGGTCCGGCCTCAAGCACGACCGGCTCATAGTCGCCGCGTGCGTTCGCCAGGTCCGCCTCGTTGATCAGGATGGCATGCCCGCTGATGTCTGCGAAGATCGCGGTCCAGCCGTGGCTGTTGACGTAATGGACCGGCTGCTCGTCAGCGATCTCCAACGCATGACGGGAGACGGGCTGGGTGACGAGGTCGTAGTGATCGCCGTGCTCGACGAGGAAGACGCCGCTGTCGAAGATGTGGATCCGGTCGTCGCCGTCCTCCGGCCCGCGGGCGAGGACGATGGCGTAGCGGTGAGTGGGGCTGGGGTACACTCTCGCACGGGGCGCGGCGACCTTGAAGATTCCGCTGTCAACGTCATCGGTCGATAGATCGATGACGGAGAGGTGCGCTTCTACCGCATCGGCAACGAGCAGGCGCCCCATGATCATCTCGGCATGGCCGTGCTCGTCCTCGTGCTCATCCTCGGCATGGCCGTGCTCGTCTTCGTGCTCATCCTCGGCATGGCCGTGCTCATCTTCATCCGCGTGATCGTCATGCATATCGACCATGGCGAACTCGATCGGATCGACTCCGTCACCAAGTGCGAATATCCTGGACTCGTCTGCACTGGCGTTGTGCAGTAGATCCTGCAGCCAGTCGGCCTCCAGGCCGAGACCGACAGTCAACACGAGATCGGCGTCAGCTACCCTGGCAACGTCGCGAGCACCTGGCAGAAAGGTGTGCGGATCGCCGCCCACCGGCAGCAGGCTGAAGACCTCTACCCTGCTTCCACCTACTACCCGGGCCCAATCGGCCACAAAGTTGGTGGTTGCCACCACCTGGACCGGCGTGCCGGAGGGTGAGGCCTGCTGGCCTGACTGCGTACTTGTC
>DAOUHY010000050.1:0-28639 GCA_034428435.1 Caldilineaceae bacterium
TCGATGCTTGCAAAGCCTTCATCAACCGTATCAATGCACATCCCGAAAGGGTCGTGTCTCGTCTATGGCCTAAATTTGAACTCAACCCAGAGTACGAAAAACTCTTGGTATCAAATTGAACTTACATTACATTCCGCAACTATTTCAATATCTGGCCCTTTGAAAGGGGCGTCCAGTTTGCCTATGAAGTTCCGTGGTCGGATTTTGCGCGTACGCTCGACGCTTTGCCTTCGGCAGAGGGAGAGATCTACCTTGTTCCGAACTCGTTGGACCATCCCAGCTTGGACTACATTTACAAGGGCGCCGCCTCGGTCTTCTACTTTCCGCGAGAGACAGGAGACCTGGACTTTCTGGCGAGAGAGGTCGAGAGTGCGATCGCGGCGACGGAGAATCTGAGTACGGTGAAGGTCATCCAACTGAACAATGTCCACGTAGGCTGGATTGGCAACGATACGGGGCGTGTAGCGGTACTGCTGGGGAAATATGCGCAGTACGTCGACACTGAGCATTTCAACGACTTCAGGATTCACAACTATACCAACGTTTCGATGGAACGACGCTGGACATTCTATGAACGTTTGGCGCCATTGACGGTCGAGTACGACGGCGGCATCTCGCTCATGGGATTTGCCCTCGGTCAAGGCGAGAAGGAACACTCTGTTTCCTGGCAGTTTGAACTCGGGCGGGACAGGCCCTTTTGGGTAGCGTTGAACTGGGAACCCCTTCGGGAGTTGGAGGTGGATTACTCAGCCTCGCTGCGCCTTTACAGTGCTGAAGGTGACGTGGTCTTTCAAGAAGACACGCACTTGTGGAATCCACTGCATCAGCCCACGAGTAGCTGGACGCAGGGTGAAAGGACCGAAACCCTGTTCCAGTTCAGGCTTCCGCCGGAGATTGCTTCAGGCAGCTACGATCTCAGACTCATTGTTTACAACATCGAGGATCTGGCGCCGACGGTTCAGGTTGGCGTGTGGGAACCAGTGTTAAGCCTGGCAAATGTAGAGATTGGGGAAGCCGGCGAGTAGTCGTTTCGTTACAAAGAGAGCACGGTAATGACGTGATTTGTCAGCCTCCGAGATCAAAAGGCTTGGTCGCCGAGTTGGAATCGACTTGCTCCCCCAGGCAGCTTTTACGCTGGAATGCCAGCCATAGAAGCATTGCTATTGGCTGGCTGATTGGTGGGGCGAATGCTATAATCGGGCCTGGCCTGGAGCGGCTGCCACAGCCTGAGTCAATTGTGAAAGCTTGCCCTGGCGCTTGCAGAAATGAGTTTGAAGCGGGTGCCGCCGTTACCCTTAGGCTTCCAAGGCGAGCCCCTCCTGGGTTGGGGGGGACCTTAGGCCCGGTCTTTCGGACAGAGAGGAAATTGTGTGACTGATTTGGATACAGCTGGGACTGCAATCGAGACTTTTCTGGATGAGCTGGCGTCGGGGGAATCGACGCCGGGAGGCGGCGCGGCTGCGGCGCTGACAGGTAGCCAGGCTGCGGCGCTGCTCAGCATGGTATTGAACTTCACGGTGGGGCGGAAGAGGTATGCGGCGGTGGAGGAGGAGATGAAGGGTCACCTGCTGCGGACTGAGGAGATGCGCAGGGAACTCCTGGCATTGGCGGACAAGGACGCCGAAGCATTCGGAGCGGTGTCGGCGTGTTTTTCCATGCCCCGAACGACCGAGGAGGAGAAGGCGACGCGAACAGAGGCTATGCAGGCCGCCCTGAGGGGGGCGGCAGAAGTGCCGTTCGCGATTGCCTCGCTATGCGCCGAGCTGTTGGAACTGACCTCACCAGTCGGCGAGAAGGGCAATCCCAACGTCGTCAGTGATGCGGCAACGGCTGCGCACCTGGCCCATGCCGCTCTCTACAGCGCGCTTGTAAACGTCGACATCAATTTGAAGTGGCTCAAGGACGACGCTTTTGTGTCAAGGATGGAGAGGGAGGCGGCGGCATTGAGAGCATCTGCTGAGGAATACTATGCTGCCGCACGGGCCGCGTGCACGGAGACCCTGGGCGTAGAGATATGACCGCACTACTATTGAAGGGCCGGCAACGGGCCAAACAGTTGCAGTCCGAACTGTCCGAAAGTTTCGCCGAACTGGCCGCGGCAAGCGGCGTTCAACCGACATTGGCCGCCTTGCAAGTGGGTGCGGATTCAGGCGCGGCAGGCTACTTGCGAGCGATACGGCGCTCTTGCCAGGGCGTGGATGCGACATTGCGACCCGTCGAGCTGCCTGAAGAGAGCAGCCAGGGGGAGGTGCAGGCAGCGCTGGCCGCACTCAACGAGGACGAGGGCGTTCACGGCATCATGATGCTGGAGCCACTGCCGGACCACATCGACAGTACGCAGCTGATCGACCTTCTGAGCCCGGGCAAGGACGTGGACGGCGTTCACCCGCTCAATGCGGGAAGACTGGCCGCGCAGCGTGAGCCGCACTTCGTGCCGGCGACGCCCGCGGGCGCGATTATGTTGTTGGAAGAGGCCGAGGTGGACTTCAAGGGAAAGAGGGCAGTTGTGATCGGGCGCAGCGATATTGTGGGCAAGCCGATGGCCCTCTTGCTGCTGCACCGGCACTGTACTGTAACCATTGCACACAGCCGTACCGAGAATCTGCCTGGGGTAGCGCGGCAAGCGGACATTCTGTGCGCAGCCGTGGGCCGGCCAGAGATGGTGACCGGAGAGTGGATCAAGCCCGGGGCGGTGGTCGTGGACTTCGGAACCACCTATATCGGGGGTTCATTGAAGGGCGATTGTGAACAGGCCAGCGTGGAGGCGGTGGCTGGCATGTTAACGCCCGTCCCCGGCGGAACGGGCCCAATGACGAACGTAATGTTGATGGGCAATCTGCTCAGCGCTTACCGGCGCTTCGTTTCAGCCACCTGAACCTAGTGTCCAAGAATCTCCACACTCTTTTCGCGCGGTTGATGGTTAAGCTCGCTCTTCCCGAAACCGCTGAGCAGCTCTTTCACAGAATTTAGCCTGACTTGCAGGCGAGGCTCTTTGCAGGCCCACTCCCCGCGCACCTGGTTGCAGACCAGCAACGAATCGCCCCAGATACTGAGAATGGCAGACCGCGGATCGATCTGAAGCTCCGCGATGCGGTCGCGCACTGCTTCCAGGGCGGCGATCAGTGTGTCGTACTCGGCTTCATTGTTTGTTGCCTGGTCCCCGAACGTCAGTTGGACGATCTCCCGAGGGTATCCGGGCCAGTCCAGCGCGAAACTTCCGTAGCCTTTACCGGGATTGCCGCGGCTGCCACCGTCAAAGACGATTCTGATTGGCTCATTCGGCGCCTGCGTCAGCGATGGCGGCGGTAGTTGGGTCGGTTTCGGTTGGTTATCGGGAGCGGATAAGGCGGGGCTGTTGTCAGAGGAGCGAGGTGCCGCCCTGCGGGGACGGTCGGCCGGTCTGGGCGGTCTGGGGTCGGTCAGTTCGCTGTCGAGCCGTTTGTCGTCTCTCTCAATAGCTCTCGAAGGTACGGCGAGCGCTATGCGCAATGGGTCCCGATCGGATAGCAGGTTCTCGGCTTCAATCAGCCCCATTGCCTTCAATTTGCGAAATAACACCCTGCGCTGTGCGGGTGAGAGTTTTCCGATTTGGATGGCAAGCTGGTCCAATGAGTGGTTCACGTCGAATGCGCCTCGCTCTTGCAACTTCTTAGTCAATCTAACTGAAAATAAGACGGTTCTTGAGCAAACCTGCACAGGCCGCAAGAAGGGAATTGGGGGTGAATTGGGAACTTCGCGGGTGTATTCAGAGAGTGTAGCGTTTAGTGAAGAGCGTGAATTGCGTTGAGTCGCTATGCCGGCTGGCGATCTTTCTTTTGGGCGGCTTTGGCCTTCTCCCAAAGGAAGATCAGGTTCGCCTGGTGGAAGTTCTGGACCAGGCCCCCCAAGGGGATTCGCGTGCGACCGAACTCCTCTATGTCGTGACTAAGGAGCTCTCTCCTGTTCGCACCTTCGGACAGGAGTCTATCGACCAGTGCCTCGATGTCATTCAGGTATTGGATGCTCTCCTCTATGCTGGGCGTAACCTCGCCTCGCAAGAGGATATCGCCGTGGCCCTGGACGATAGTCTCCAGATTGAACTCGTGCAAATTGTGCAGTGACTGCTTGAATTTCTCAATGTCGGCGAGCGGCGAAGCGATAACCGGCACCGGCATCATCAGGTCGCTGGCGAACAGCACTTTTTCTTCGCGCACATGCACGACACAGACATCCGGTCCAGGACCGGGGGCATGCATGATGTGAACGGTCTTGTCCCCCAGTCGGATGACCGATCCCTCATTGAAGATGATTTTAGGCAGCCGGATCTCGACGCGCATTAGTTCAGCGGTATGCTCTCTCGCCTCCTCCAGCGCCCTGCGACCAAAGCGAACGAGCAGGTCGCGGGCGGCTTCGTGGGCGATGAGTTCGGCCTCAGGGAATAGACAGGAGCCATAGACATGATCTGCATGGCTGATTGTATTAACCAGATAGCGAACACCGGCTGGACAAACTTGCCTGGCAAAGTCGATGATCTGCCTGGTTTCAGAGGGGAAGGGCAGTGTATCGATGAGAATGCCCCCTTCAGGGGACACGACCAGCCCAGCGTTCACCTCCGCGTAGAGCGCACTGGTGAAAACCCAGGTATCTTCCGCAACTCTTGTGCGCGTTATCGCCACTCGCTACATCCCTTCCGCTATCGCTTGGCCAGGGCAGACGTCAAAGAGGGAATTATACCACAGACAGGCAAGAGGGAAGCAATGGAACAGTGTATTATGTGCATCCCTGATTTGGGGTGGGAACAGGCTGGCGGGGAATCGGTAACAGAGGTGGACGGAAGGGTGTACCGTCTTTTGGCGAGACGCAGTGCGTGTGCCTGGCCCGGCCCGGCGACGGCGTTCGTCTGTCGGGGGTGCGAGGACCGGCACATGGCTGCCGCTACGGGGATCTGATGGGACTGACGGGACGTGGTCGGGCTGGACGCCTTCGATTAGGCACCTATCACCAATATCGACACCCGGTCGACCAGGGATGTTGTAGGAGAGGGGGCGTTGCGGGGGCGGAGCCCCCGCACAAGGGAGGGCCGAATAGGCCCGACCGCCCGGAACTGCAGCAACTGCAGTAGTTAGTAGTCAGCAGTTAGTTGAGAGAGGAGGCGATTCTCAGGAAGGACTGTTCCACACTACTGGGTAGCGAGATGGAAACCCGGGGGAAAGGCAGGTCGTTGAGCGGGGTCTTGGTTTGTGTGCAGCTTCAAGGACTGCGCATGGGAGGGCTATCGAGGGTCCAGGCCCTGACGGTCAGTTCGGGCGCGCAGCAGGTGTCCTTCGAGGCTTGTAACGTACAGGTCACGCAGGTCGCTTCCGCCAAAGGTGCAGTTGGTGGGGCCGTCGCAGGGCAGGGGATGTGTTTCGAGGACTCTGCCGTTTGGTGCAAAGACGTAGATCATTCCGCCCGGGCCGCTTACGCCCGAACCGGCGGTGGCGACAATGTTGCCGTCGCTGTCCAAGCACATGCCATCTATGCCACGATGGGGGTAGAAGTTGTGGAGCACGTCATACCGGCCGACTACGGCCCCGTTTTCGTCCGAGCCCTCATCGAGGACCGGATAGGCGCGGAGCTCCCGGTGTTCGCCCTCGCCGTATTTGCTCTGGGCGACATAGAGGACGGTTTCGTCAGGGGAGAGCAGGAGACCGTTGGGGGCGGTGGTGTCGTAGGTCACGCGCTCAGGCTGCCAGTTTCCATCTGCCTGCCTGTCCAGCCTGTAGATGGACTCGTGGTCCAGCTCCATGTCGTCACGGAAATCACCGTAGCGGGGGTCGGTAAACCAGATTCTGCCTCTGCTGTCGATGGCAAGATCGTTGGGGCTGTTGAAGCGACGTCCTTCGAATTGGGCGCAGAGTTCGATGGTTGCTGCGCCCTCCGGGTACTGGACCATGCGCCGGCCGCCGCCTTCACAGGCGTTGACGACTCCGTCGCTATCCAGCATGAGGCCATTGGCTGCACTTGTGCCTTCCCGCCAGACGGTGAACTCGCCGCCGTCCGGGTCGAAGCGCATGATGCGGCTGTTGGGGATATTGGTAAACAGGAGTGATCCGCGGTACCAGACGGGGCCTTCCGTCAGGCCGATTGGTTCCAAGAGGGTTTCAAACTGCCAGGCCATCGGTGTCTCCTGCTAGTGTTCGAGCGCGTAGTCGGATCCACAGTCAATCGTAATCTGTCGACTTCGCTTCAGGGCTTGATAGGGGTCATCCAGCTGCGGGCTCAATTCGAGACTTACGGCGCCTGCGTAACCGATTTCCTGCAAGGCTTTGAAGGTGTTTCGGAGCGTGTCGGTCGTCAGAACGCCGTCGAGCAGCGCCCAGTGCAGATCGCCGTGCCCGTCGTTATCGTCAAGGTGAACGTAGTCCAGGCGTTCTGCGGCCGCGCGGATGACTTCAGCCGGGTCTTCGTCGCTGATCTGGACGTGGCCAATGTCGAACAGAAGGCCGAGGTTTGGATGATCGATAGCGTTTATAAAATCCAGCGTGGCTGCGGCGGTGGGAAGTGCGGTACCGGGGAAGTGCTCGATGCAGAGTCTGACGTCATGTACTGCGGCCCGGTCTGCGGCCTGCGCGAGGGAGTCGGCGTAGCGGGTCAGAGTCGGTTTGCTGCCGTCTTTACCTGGCACGAGGTAGACGACCTTGGCGCCCAAGGCCGCGCACTTTTGCGCAACCTTTTCGACATGCGCCACGGCCCGCTGGCGCGCGCCAGCATCGGAACTTTCGAGCGCGGCATCATCCGGTACTCCGAAGGAGGCTGCTATCGAAGAGACGCTCAGGGAATGCGTGCCCAGGAGGGGGATAACCTCTTTCTCTTCCAAAAAATCAGGCCTGACGTCGATCCTGCGGAACCCCAGGGAGCGCATATCTGACAGGACATCTTTCGGGTGAGCGGTCAAAGCCCACGCACAACAGGACAGGTACATTCTCTCAATACTCCAGCTGCTCTAATTCCTGTGACAGAAGCTCTTCCGACTGTTCCTCGCTGCTGCTCGCGAGAAGGGACTGCAATTCAATCAACTCATTGGCCTGCAAGAAGCGTTGGAGTCGGTGGCCGTGGCGACGGCTCCACTCCTCGATTGCGGGGGTCATTTGAGCAATCGTGGAGAAGTCGGAGGGAAATCGCAGAGGATCGCCGCCCAGCCAGCGCCCATGTCTGCCGGCGAGGGTTGTGTTCCAGATCTTGGCCGGAATCACGTCGGGGGTCAGGTTGCCGGTCGGCCAGGCCTGAAAGAGAACGGGGAGCCGGGCCGGAAAGTCAGGCAGGATGCCCTGCAATAGCTGATGACTTCTGGTGCAGGTGGACGGCATCCAAAGGGGGATCACGGGGCTTCTGAGACCGATAACCGGATTCATCTGCGGCCCACTCTCGATGAGGATTGCACCCGGTTGGACTTGCAAGAGATAGTAGAGCCATTGCCAGGCATAGAACCCCATCCGACTTATGTCATCTACCGAGGAGAAGGAAAGGGTATGGATGGGCAAGCCTTCATCACCGGCATGGTCTCGCACCGAGGTTGCAAAGCCTGAGATGGAGCCCCACTGGGCCTCCGGTTGATATGTCCAGTGTCGCGAGAGACGCCAGCCGCTGCGCTGAAGGCCGCCCTCTTCGTGCAGCCAGTCATCCAGCCAGGGCGTACCGCGAATGAACTCCTGATCGGTGAAGCCTCCGTAGCCTCCAATCTGCAGTCTGTGCCGGGCGCCGATCTCGTACTGGCTCCACTTGGAGGAGCAGGACAGGAGAAGCAGCGAACCGCCGGGCATGAGGCGCTCGCGGATGAACCTTTTGTACTGGTCCGGCAGCGAGGTCAGCTTGAGATATATGCTCACACTCCTCTTGATCTGCTGGCGGGCGTGGATGGGATCGAAGACGCTAACGGCCAGGAGATCGGGATTGTGATTCAGGATCGGGGTCAGCAGGTCCACGCTTCGCTGCTGATAGCCGGCTATGTCGTCGGGTTTTCCGCGAGAGGAAAAGGCGATTGGGAAAGCGTCGGCCAGAAGAGGTGCGCCGAGGCAGGCACACAGGTGGGCGGTTGCTCCGGAAGGGACACCGATTACGATGGTATCGAAGCGCCTGTCCGAGTCCAGGTCGTCGTACAGGCCCACGTTCCACTGGGCGAGGTCTGCCGTTGTGAGGCTGAAGGAGAGCGAACGGTTGTGAGGGCGGTTCTCTGTGGCCCAGACGGCGAGACCGGCTCCCCAGCTACGGGGAAGATGGGAGCTCAGCCGCAGCAGAGATAACTGACGCCCCATCTTGGCATTTGCAGCCGGGAAGTGAAATCTGTTTTCCAAGGCGGCGGCGACCGCGGCGACCGCTCCTGTAGCGATATCGAAACCGACTGGGTTGTAGGACACTGGCAAGCTGAATCCTTCTGCCTGGCTTCGTCGATTTTGCGCGCACTACGGCTTCCGCCGCGAACAGACCTTCCACGCTGCGCTTGGCGGGCTTGAATCGGACGGCGGAGTTGACCAACAGTATAGCCGACGTGCTAAGGCATCGCAATTCCAGTTTATAGGAATCATTTTGGGCGCTCCCGGACGCGGTCCCAGGTCACCTGCCAGCTCTGACCAGTTGGCAGGTAACGGGTAAACGTCGCGCCCTCCTCGATGACTTTTTGACGTAGTTCGAACTCCAGAAACGTTGACGCGTAGGTGCCGATGTGATAGGCTAGCGGGCGCGTTTGTCATCCTACCAGGAGCTTGCTCCTATTTCGAGGCAAGACTATGACCAACAATGGAAACAGACCAGTCCGAGTTCGATTTGCGCCCAGCCCGACAGGGCATTTGCACTTGGGCGGGCTGAGGACAGCTCTTTTTGACTGGCTGTGGGCGCGAAAGACCAATGGACAGTTCCTTCTGCGGATCGAAGATACGGATCGCAGGCGCTTTGACCCTGAAAGCCTGGACAGCTTAGTGAACGGCTTGCGCTGGCTGGGGCTGGAGTGGGACGAAGGCCCGGACATCGGCGGACCCTACGCTCCCTATGTACAGTCGCAGAGGCAGCAGATATACAAAGAGAAGGCCCAGGAGCTCATCGATAGGGGGGCCGCCTATCGATGCTACTGTACGCCCGAACGCCTGGCAGAGATGAGGGAGGAGCAGAGGCGCGCAGGAAGGGGAACCGGCTACGACAGGCAGTGCCGAAATCTGTCTGAGGAGGAGAGAAGGCGGTGTGAGGCGGAGGGAGCGCCGTCAGTCATTCGCCTTGCGGTGCCATTGGAGGGGGTCACTGTTTTCAATGACCTGCTGCGCGGCGATATCGAAGTCGATAACCGCCAGTTGCAGGATGAGGTTCTGCTCAAGGCGGACGGGCTGCCGACCTATCATCTGGCGGCGATGGTGGACGACAACCTGATGGAGATCACGCACGTCCTGCGAGGCGAGGAGTGGCTGGCGACGGCGCCGATTCACAAGCTGATCGTTGACGCTTTTGGCTGGGAGATGCCGGTTCTGGTGCATTTGCCCGTGATTCTGGATCCGAGCGGCAAGGGCAAGATGAGCAAGCGCAAGAAGATGGTGGCGGGTAAAGAGTTCCTGGCGCTGGTGCACGAGTTTCAGGAATGCGGCTATCTGCCGGACGCGATGTTCAATTTTCTGACGAACGTGGGTTGGAATTTCGACCCGGACCAGGAGGTGTTCAGTCGCGAGGAGGCGATCGAGCGGTTCAGTTTGGAGGAGATCAATCCTTCGGCCGCGGCGCTTCCATACGAGAAGCTGGACTGGCTTAACGGGCTTTACATTCGCGAGTTGACGCCCGCGGCACTGAAGTCGGCTCTACTGCCGTTTCTGAGCCGGCAGCTGGGTGTAGCTGAAGCCGAACTGGGTTCTGACCGCAAGCTGGATATTCTGGTCCCGGTTATTCAGGAGCGGATTAAACGGCTCGACGAGGCGGCAGACTGGATTGACTGGGCCTATCAGAAGGCGGACACGATTACTTACGCCAGTCCCAAGCTGTTGATTGGGCGTAAGCTGGACGCGGCGCAAAGCGTGGACATGTTGCGTGCAGGGGCAGAGCTCTTGGCGGGGGTGGAGCCGTTTTCGGCAGAGGCCATTCAGGTAGCATTTCGCGAGAAGGCAGAGGAGCGGGGTGTGAAGGCGGGCAGCTTTTTCGGGCCGGTGCGCGGTGTGATCAGTGGGAAGAAGGTGTCGCCACCTCTGTTTGAGAGTATTGAGGCGCTTGGTCGTGAGGAGACGTTGCGGCGCATTGGGCATGCCGTATCATTTTTGGAAGAGCATATGGAAGTGGCGGGCGGGTGATCGGCGACGCGCTGGGGGGTCCGACGGCGGTGAGGAGGCCGGTCGGGTTCCCTTTTGCGGGGAACTCAGATGAGTGCGGGATTTGGTTGGCGGGTATCGAGTGTGTTAGGATCCGGGGCGTGAATCGTTGCGATGGGGGATAGTTTAATCGGCAAAACGCCTGACTCTGGATCAGGTAATCGGGGTTCAAATCCCTGTCCCCCAGTTTGAGTTTTTTTGCTGTTTGGTTGTGACGGTGCTGGGAATGCAACCGTAAACGAGTGGACTGGATGAGAGTTTCGTGACCGCCGCCGTGGCTAGGCGGCGGTCGTGTGCGTCTGGGTAGGGTGCCTGGGCGGGGATCAGTAGGTTTCGGGTTTGATCCCAGCTAGGTGCCCTAGCGTCCGGTAAAGATTCTCGCTGTTGGCAGAGCGTGTAGAACTCAACCGTCGTCATTCTTACTCAACTACGTTCGGGGTCTAAAGGTGGCTCGGCCCGTCAAATCGAGTGGGCCTCTCTTGTGTCGCCCGTCGGTAACGGAAGCAAGGCCTTCTGGACGCCATGCTCCCGGATTCCGCGAATATAGTAGTCGACCGCACGGCGGACCAGTTCTGTGCGCGTTGCGCCAGTCTGCCTCCGAAGTTCGTCGAGCTGTTCGATCTGCTGATTGGTAAATTGAATCTGCGCCTTGATCAACATTTGCGTCCCACTTTCGGATTCGGTGTCCGCAAGTTGGATCAAGGACTTTATCATTGATCGCGTACTGCGTGCAAATGCCACAAGTCACTTCCCATTTAGCTGGAAGTCAAAGAGACCAGGAAGGCACTATATCGGCAGGTCACTACTTGACCCCACGCAACTCTTGGAACCAAACCATAGGCTATGAGCACCCCCAAACGACATCATTACATTCCCCGAATGTTGCTGAAACGATTCTCGAGCGAACGCGGAATTTTTTACGTCTATGATAAGAGGCACCCAGGTAAGGGTGTACACACGAGGAAGTTAGAGAATCTGTTCGTAGAACGACACCTTTACACTCAAGTTGACGCTAACGGGGCAAAGGACGCGTCTGTGGAGACGGACTTTCTTGCACCGCTTGAAAGCGAAGCGAGTCGATTGTTCAACAAGCTTGTGCTTTCCGCTAGGCGGGGAGACCTTCCTAATCTCACACCGGCGGAAAAGCATATTTGTATAGAGTTTTTCTATAGTCAGCACATGCGTGTGCCGGAGAGAGGCGGGAGGTCTAGGGAGGAGGCCTATGAACGATCAAGAAGAAGAATTGAATTCATGAGCCAGTTTCGGTCTCCCTTTGGAGGAGGACTTTCGATTGCCTTCGAAGACGGGACATTCAGAAGAAAGTGGAAAAACGCTAGAAGCGAGATCTTAAGGATTGAGAATCCAGTTGTGAATGAAATTCTGTCACAGAAGCAAATCGGAGTTGCCGTAATCCGAAAACCGAAGCTAAAGCGAAGTTTCGTCATCGGAAGCAACCCGGTCTTGAAGTTGGCGCATCCAATCCAGGCCTACTTGGACAATTCAACCGCTGACTTCTGGTTGCCACTGACGCGTGATGTGGCTGTGACCTTTTGCTCTGCGGTAAGAAACAAGCCAGATGCTCTAAGAGACAGACACATTGAATCTCTGAACAAGAACACCTTTGACCAGAGTTCAGTGATAGCCGGATGCTCGCGCGAGCTAATCGAGACTCTAGTGCGTCAGGCCGAAGGATAGATGGAGTTACAGCGTGACCGCCATTGATACAGGAGAAATACAGCATTGTGGATGTTCTTCGTGAAATTCTAGATTGGTCAATAGATCGACCTGACTGGCAGCGCGATGCCCTTCGGCGCCTTGTGCAAAAAGGTGAGCTTGTCGAAGCGGATATGGATGCCTTGACCGAAATTTGCAAGAGTGCAGAGGGTCTAACCAGCGAACAGGCTGTCGTTCAACTCAGTAGTGAACATCTCCCAAGTGGCGGAGAGAATGCGGGCAGGGTAAATGTAGACTCCATTTATCACAAGCGTGGCGTTAACGCCCTCGCTGAAGACCAGACGTTGAAGTTTGGAAATGGATTAACGATAGTCTACGGGGACAATGCTGCTGGAAAATCCGGCTATGTGAGAATATTCAAGAGTGCATGCAGAGCAAGAGGGACAGAAGACATTCTCGGCAACGTTTTGTCAGGGACTGCACCGCAATCCCCTATAGTTTCAATTAAGTACACAGTTGGCGGCGCAGGACCTCAAGAGTGGGCGGGCGGAGACAAGGACGAAGCCCTCGCCCGTGTCAGTGTTTTTGACCGTCATTCGGAGGCCGTCTACACCACACAGAAGACAGATGTCGCATTTAGACCATTTGGCCTCGATCTGTTTGATAAACTGGCTCAGGCTTGTGCTTCTGTGCGTGAACGGCTTGAACGCGAGCAGCGATCATTAAGTGTAACCGCCATACCTGTGATAGACCTTCCAGAAAACACGAGAGCTGCCAGATTTGTTGCTAGAATATCCTCGTTAACTAGCCCTGACGAACTCAAGGAACTCGTTTCGCTTACCAATGATGAGTCGAATCGGCTCGCTCTAATAGAGAAGCAGCTTCTGGATTTGCAGTCGCAAGACCCCGTAAAGGTGGAACAGGAGTTGATGAGTCGATCTAGACGCCTGCGAAGTTTCTCTCAACGACTTCGAAAGATCGATGCGACCCTCTCTTTGCAGGCGATCAAGAGTGTCTTTGAGGCCCAAAACCAGTTGCTTATGAAACGAGAGGAGGCCAGAAAGCTTCGAGAAACCGCCTTCCAGTCTGATCTTTTGCCGGGGACAGGTTCGGTTGAATGGATAAGTTTGTGGGAAGCAGGAAGGCATTTCTCGAAACAGAGCGCTTACCCGGGTAAACCGTTTCCGTTCACGGAAGATGGAGCTCAATGCGTACTATGCCAACAACATTTCGATGAAGTTACCGTCGGGAGGTTGTCAAGATTTGAGGAGTTCGCGACTTCCGTTGCTGAAAGGCAAGCTCGACAAGCCAATGATGTCTATGAGGGACTCTACAGTGACTTCGAAAACCTGATTGTCATAGACGACGGAATACAGGAAACCATTGGAGACCTTCTCATCGAGGATAAGAATCTGGCTGCAGCAGTTGACTACACATTGTCGGTAGCCGAAGGACGCCGCAAGTCCGTTTTGGAAGCACTTTCCAGAGGTGCGATTTTCGGAGACTTGACGGAGCTCCCATCCAGCACAAATCGAGTTATCATTCTCGCCGACCAACTTGCCGTGCGGGCCGAAGGACTTAGGAAAGGGACGAGCGACAGCGAAAGGGATGTTCTCGTTGCTGAATTGGAAGAACTGCAGGCCCGAAAGTCACTACAAGACTACGAAGCAGCCTTGCTGTCGGAAATCGAACGCAAGCGAAAGATTGCAGCTTATAGCCAATGCTTGAGTCAAACTGACACGCGCGGTATAACTACCAAGAGCACTGCCGTTACGAAAGAGGTGGTGACGCAACAACTGAAGACAGCCTTCAAAGAGGAACTCGATACTCTGAATTTCAGGCACGTGGAAGTCGAACTCAAGGAGGCGGGTGGGCAGATCGGAAACCTCTATCACAAGTTGATACTTACAAGGGCGCCCGGAGTAGAAATGCCGAAGGTTGTCAGTGAGGGAGAGTCACGATGCCTGTCAATTGCCGCCTTCTTCGCAGAGCTAAGTACCGCCGACGATCCGTCCGCCATTCTCTTTGATGACCCAGTTTCATCGTTCGACTACAGATGGCGCGAAAGCGTAGCTAGACGCCTCGTAAGTGAGGCCAGGAAACGGCAGGTGATTGTCTTTACGCACGACGTTGTTTTCTTGCTTCAACTTCGCGACTTCGCTATGCAGGAAGGAGTGGAGAAGCTGGACCAACACGTACGCCAGTTACAAATTGGTGCAGGTGTTTGCGAAGACGAACTCCCGTGGGTCGCATTGCCAGTCAAGAAACGGATCAGATTTCTAAATAAGTCATGGCAGGATGCAGACAAACTATACCGGGATGGACACTTAGTGCCATACGAGAAAGAAGCGGCTCACATCTACGGCTTGTTGAGGGAGGCTTGGGAGCGTGGACTAGAGGAAGTGCTGTTAGGGGGTCTAGTTGAGCGTTTTCGGGCAGGTATTCAAACGAGACAAATCCGCGATGTTTCTGATATTACCTCAGAAGATTGCAGAGCTGTCGAAGGGGCTATGACGAAGACCTCAAAGTGGCTTCCGGGGCATGACCAAGCGCCTGCAGCGAGGCAAAATGTTCCCGAGCCGTGGGAACTCAAACAAGACATCGAAGATCTCGCTAACTGGATCGATACTATTCAGAAGAGGAGAAGGAATTAGTTCCTTCGCTAACTCATCCGCTTAGTAAGAGGTGGCAAGTTTGTCGTGGGAAGCTTGTAAACCAAGGTCATGTAGCCGACGCCAGTCCGCCGTGCCGAGTGTAACACTAGCCAGAATGCTCTTTTCGCTAAACCTCAATCGTGCAACATGACTAGCCGCCGAAGGCAGATAACCCTACAACCCAAAGTTCTGCGCTGGGCGCGCGAGCGGGCCGATCTCTCCCCAGTGGAGTTGGCCGACAAGATGAATGTAGCGCCGGATCACGTTACGGAATGGGAGCAAACCGGCGTGATTAGTGTCGCCCGGGCAGACAACTTGGCTGCCAAGACCTTTACACCCTTGGGATACCTTTACCTCCCCGACCCGCCTGAAGAGTCGCTGCCCATCAGAGATTTCCGTACCCGCGGCGACAATCAGCCCAGACGCCCAAGTCCGAATCTGCTTGACACGGTTTACCAGATGCAGCGACGCCAGAATTGGATGCGTGAAGACCTGATCGAAGGCGGTGCCGCGCCCTTGCCATTTGTAGGTGCCTATGGCCTTAAGGACGATCATATCGAAGTCGCCACAGCTATGCGCGCCGCATTGGATCTCGCAGACGGGTGGGCTGAAGGCATTTCCACTTGGACCAATGCGCTCCGTCTTCTGCGCGAACGCCTGGACGCCGCCGGCTTTCTGATTGTCTTCAATGGCTTTGTAGGCAACAGCCACAACCGAAAACTCGACACAAAGGAATTTCAAGGCTTTGCACTCGCAGACGAGTACGCGCCGCTCGTCTTTGTTAACAGTGCAGACTTCATCGCCGCTCAAATCTTCACTCTGGCCCACGAAGTAGCCCACATCTTCGTCGGCGAAACGGGGCTATCTCTCTTTGACAGGTTGGCGCCCGCTGACCACGAAACTGAACGTTACTGCAATAAAATTGCCGCCGAGTTTCTCGTTCCGCAAGAGGAACTGCGAAACATTTGGTCTACTACTAGGACTCTGGCAGATCCCTATCAAGCGATCGCCCGAAGATTCAAGGTGAGTGCAATTGTGGCCGCTCGTCGTATGCTCGATCTGGATCTGATAGACAGGGAAAGATTCTTGGAATTCTATGAGAACAACAAAGAGCAAGGGCGGAGGCGTCCCATCCCAGGAGCCAAAGTGAGTTTCTGGAACACGCAGAGATGGCGAATTGGCCCTAGCTTTGCCGGCGCTGTCGTCCGCGCGACCAAGGAAGGCCGTCTACTGTATCGGGAAGCCTACGGCCTTACCGGTTTGAAACGAAACACTTTTGAGAAATTGCAGGAAGGGATGGGGATTCTGCTTTGACACGTCAGTCAAGTTACCGATTCGTCTTGGACTCAACCGTTTTCATCGGCGCACACCGCAGATACTACCCGTTCGATCTTTGCCCGGGATTCTGGGAATCGCTTCTCTTACACTTTCGTGACGGCGCCCTTATCAGTATTGACAGAGTTCGTGACGAATTGATGGACATAAGCAAGGGAGAAAACGTAGAGCCCGATGCACTCTACGATTGGACGAAAGATGATGCGCCAAGAGATCTATTCGTATCGACTGCCGAACAGCCGGTCTTGGACGCCTACGCTAATGTCATGACTTGGGTCCACAGAAACCCGCAATTCTTGCCAGAAGGGAAAGGCAAATTTGCCAATGGAGCAGATGGGTGGCTTGTGGCATATGCCCAAGTTCATAGGAAAGTCCTAGTAACCGATGAAGTGCTGGATCCAAGAGTAAAGAGAAGAGTCCCCATACCTAACGTCTGCAAGCAATTCTGTGTCGATTACCTGAACACATTTGAAATGCTGCGCCAACTTGGCGTCCGATTTGACCTCCAACCTAAGAAATGACCTTATCCAGCACCTCCAAGAAGTACATTCCTCCAAATGGAGAACATGCTGGCTGACCCCGCATCTCATCGAGAACATATAAACAGCGGCTAATCCCGTCCTTTAGTCTGCGGTTCGACTTCTGCTTTCGACCCTCCTAATCTGCCGCAGATTTGTAGGCGTTGCTTGATACAGAATCGGCTCTATTGCAGTCACTTTTTGCAGGCTTTCTGCCCAAAAAGGGAAATTCAGAGAGCTCTCGATCCACTAGGAATTTTGAAAACTGTTCGCGCGAGAGAGACACCCCCGCCGGTTCCCCGATGCCACCTGCCAGCTTTACGAGGGGGTTATCCTTCTCACTGCCTCTCGCTGGCTGTCTTGACAGCGTGGCACTGCTGGCACAGCGGTTGAAGGTTCTCGCAGTCGTGGGTGCCGGCTGGCAGAGGTACGATGTGGTCGACGAGCACGGCTGCGGTGACGCGGCCAACTGCAGCACAGTGGCGGCATAGCGGCTCCGCGGCGAGGACCGCGTTGCGGATGCGGCGCCAGCGCTTGTCGTAGCCGCGCCGGCTGGCGGGGACGGCGCTGCGTGCACCAGACGGAGCAGACGCCGGCGCGCACTGCACGTGGACAGCGATTGACTCTGGATCAGGTAGGAGGGGTTGAAATTCCTGTCCCCCAGGTCCATTCCAGGGTGCTGGCAGCAGTACTGAAACGAACACCGCTTTCTCCGGGGTAGAAAGCGGTGTTTTTCTTGTTGGAGGACGGAAGGCTCAGCTTCTCAGTCTTCCGTTTCAATGAGAGGCGGGGAGGGAAAGGGTCACGGGGTTTCGCTTTAGCGATTGCGGCCGTACTCTTCGTGGCTGCTGACCCAATCGAGGGAGCTGATGGCGGCGGCCAGGGAGAGCTCTCCGGCCAGGACGGTGCCAGCGACTATTTCGGCGAATTTTTTGACTTTTCCTCGGCCGGTACAGCCCAGGAGCTCGAGACTTTCCCGCTGCGTCGCCAAGGCGGTGCCGCCGCCGTAGGTGGCGACGATGAGGGATGGGATGGTGATGGAGATGTAGAGATCCTTTTCGTCTGTCAGTTCGACGTAGATGATGCCGGCGGACGATTCGGACACGTTGGCCACGTCCTGACCGGTGGCGATGAAGATGGCGGTGATGGCGTTGGCGGAGTGCAGTCCGTTGTTGTTGACGCCTGCGAGAATGGAGCCGATGTTGGCGACGCCGTAGTGGTAGAAGAGCTGCTCAGGCTGGACGCGCATGTTCTGGATGAGTACGTCGCGGGGTATGACCGCTTCGGCGGTGACGCGCTTGCCACGGGTGCGCATAATGTTGACCTGGGAGGCCTTTTTGTCGGTGGCGAAGTTGGACTCGAGGTAGAAGCGCTTGATCTCCTGGCCGTCGTAGTGATCGAGGATCCAGGAACAAGCGGCGAAGGTTGCACGGCCCACCATGTTCTGTCCGCCGGCGTCGCCTGTCTGGTAGTTGAAGCGGAGAAAGGCGAATTTGTTTGACTGGTAGGGATCGATGTTGTCCAGTTTGGCTACGCTGGAGGTTGCCTCGGCTTCTTCGCGGATAGGGATCATGTTCGTGCCCACCCAGTCGATGAAGTCGCGGGCGCCGCGGGCGTCTTCAAAGACAAAGACAGGCGCCCTTTGCATGGCGTCGGCGACGACTGTGCACTTTACGCCGCCAGACAGATTGAGCAGCTTCATGCCGCGGTTGTAGGAGGCGACTAGGGTTCCCTCCGTGGTGGCAAGAGGAATCAGAAAGTCGCCCTTGGCGTGTTCACCGCAGACAGTGAGAGGGCCGGCAAAGCCAATGGGCACCTGGGCAACGCCGGTGAAGTTTTCGATGTTGCCCTGCGTTTCGTGGGGGTCGAAGGAGTACTGCGAGATGTGTTCAAGCGAGTGCCCCGTGTAATCCTGCACAAATTTCTGGCGAGCCCTGATGATTTCTTCGTTGTAGTCGTCGTCGCGGTCGCGGGGGATTCTGGGGGCGTCCACCTTCTCGGATATGGCGTCATCGACGGTGAATTGAATGCGGCCAAAGGGAGAGGTCTGGACTCCGATTTGGATTTCGTGGCGCCCCATGTCGAGAGGTGGGATCTGTGCGGTGATGAACACTTCCTTGCGCAGGGGAAACTCCACGGGTTCGCCGCTATTGACCTGATCAGGAGAAAGGACATGCCCTTCGCCGAAGTCCAGGGTCAGGTCGTCATTGGAGATTTCTTTGCCGTCAATGCTGATGCCATGGAAGGCGGTCAACCTGGCGTCGCTCAGGCGGTTTTTTATCGAGAACTGTACGCCGTCATCTGTATTTTGCAGGCTGGCGTATGTATACAGGCGCTTGAGCAACATTGATGGAATCAGTGCCATGGGGCCTCCGATTGATGTTGTTTGATTGGATGGTGATGCATGGGTGGTGAGCGGAAGTTCTGAACTGGTCAAGGGCGACCAGTCGTGTCTGTTGGTCCTACCGCACCCAGGACGATTATGCCACTAGAGCGAGTTATCTCGCGACTGAGCAACGTGGATTCCTATGTCGGTGCGCCAGACGGCGCCCTCGAAGCAGATCTGCTCTACTGTTTGGTAGGTTCCGTCGACGGCTGCTTTGAAGTCGGGGCCGGTAGCGGTGACCGAGAGTACGCGACCGCCGTCGGAGAGGAGGAGCGGCTGGTTTTCACCGTCATCACGGCGATCTGACTCATCCAGTTTGGTCCCGGCGTGAAAGACGAGTTGGCAGCCGTCGGAGTCCGAACTCTCAGGCAGGCCGTGGATTGGCTTGCCCGTCTCGTAGTCATCCGGGTAGCCGCCTGAGGCCATGACGACGGTAACGGCGAACTGCGCTGACCAATCGGGGTTGCAGCCGGCCAGAGTGCCGTCGGTGCAGGCCAACATCAGTTCCACGAGGTCGCTTTGGAGCAGGGGCAATATGACCTGGGCTTCGGGGTCACCGAAGCGACAGTTGAATTCGAGTACCATGGGGCCGCGCTCCGTCAGCATCAGTCCTGCGTAGAGGACGCCCTGGTAGGGCGAGCCTTCGGCGGCCATTCCGACGAGGGTTGGCCGAAGGACCTGGTGCTCAACTGCGTCCAGGATTTCTTTCGTTGCCAGGGGAGACGGGGCAAAGGCTCCCATCCCGCCTGTGTTGGGCCCGATATCACCGTCAAGCAGCCGCTTGTGGTCCTGCGCCGCGGGAACCAGGTGCAGGTTTTCGCCATCGCAGAATGCGAGTATTGAGAGTTCGGGGCCGTGCAGCCGCTCTTCGACCAGGACGGTTGTGCCGGCGTCGCCAAAGCGGCGCCCCACCATCATCGTGCGCAGCTGTTCGACGGCCTCTGCGCGGCTGTCAGGCAGAAGGACGCCTTTGCCAGCGGCCAGACCGCTGGCCTTGAGGACAGGGAGGTCATCCAAATCATGGACGAAGTCTGCCGCCGATTCAAATTCTGTGAAGACGCGCGCCCAGCCGGTGGGAATCCCATGGCGGTTCATGAATGCCTTCGAGAATGCTTTTGAGCCCTCGAGCTGGGCAGCGGCCTTGCCGGGCCCGAAGATCTTCAGTCCGTCTGCAGCGAATTCGTCAACGATCCCTGCTACCAGCGGCTGTTCCGGACCTACAACCGTCAGATCGACCTGATTGTCGAGCGCAAAGCGCCGTAACGCCTGCAGGTCGTCAACGGGAACGGCGATATTTGTGCAGGAGGGAGTCCCGGCAGTACCACCGTTACCGGGTGCGGCGAAAATCCGGTCGACGTGACTTGATTGCGCCAGCTTCCAGGCCAGGGCATGCTCCCTTGCGCCGGAACCTATGAGTAGAATGTTCATGCAGTAGTTCTGGCGGGGGCGGCAGGGCGGTCAGTTGCCCAGCACACCGGCGAATCTCTCTTTTCCCTTCAGCTCCAATTCCAGTTCCAACATCGGGGTCTCGAACGGGTAATCGCCGGTGAAGCAGGCGTTGCAGTAGCCATCGTGCGCACGCAAGGCGTTCATCATGCCCTCGACACTGAGGTAGTACAACGAGTCGACGCCAATGTATTCCTGGATTTCAGCCAGGTCCTTCTGCGCCGCGATCAGTTCCGACTGGCTGGCCATGTCGACGCCCATGAAGCAGGGGAACCGGATTGGGGGGCAGGCGACTCGCATGTGAACTTCCCTTGCGCCGGCATCGCGCAGGAGCTGCACCAGGGGTCCGCTTGTGTTGCCGCGCACGATGGAGTCGTCGACGAGGACAACACGCTGGCCCCTCAGGTTTTCGGGCAAGGGGTTAAATTTCATTGCCACACCGACCTTGCGTTGACGGTCGGTCGGTTGGATGAAGGTTCGGCCGATATAACGGCTCTTTATCAGCCCTTCGCTGTAGGCGATGCCGCTTTCCTGTGCGAATCCGATGGCGTGCGGGGTGCCGCTGTCGGGCACGGGTACGACGATGTCGGCCTCCAGCGGCGCCTCGCGGGCAAGCTGGCGGCCCAAGCCCTGGCGCACGCGGTGGACCAGGCGACCGCCGAGCATGCTGTCAGGGCGGGAGAAGTAGATCTGCTCGAATGTGCAGAATGCCGCCTTCTCTGCCGGTACCCCCTGCAGGACTTCATACCCGTCCTGGTCGATGCGGACTATTTGGCCGGGTTCAATCTCCTGTATGGCGCGGCCGCCGATGGTAGCGAAGGCGCAACTTTCCGATGCAATGGCGAGGCCGTTTTCGAACTCTCCAAGAACGAGAGGGCGGAGGCCCCAGGGGTCCCTGACGCCGTAGATGGCGTCGCGGGTGAGGATGGTAAGCGAGTAAGCGCCCTCGGCCATCGTCATCATCTGGCGAATGCGTTTCAGCCAGGTACCGCGGGCCCCGGCCAGCAGATGGATTATCAGTTCGCTGTCGGTCGAGGTTGACAGACCAACGCCGCGCTCGAGGAGCTCGCGGCGAAGCTGCGGCGCGTTGACCAGATTGCCGTTGTGGCCTATGGCAAGTGGGCCGTCGAGGGTCTCAAGGATGTAGGGCTGCGTATTGTTGAGGCGGGGTGAGCCGGTCGTGGAATAGCGAGTGTGGCCAATGCCCAAATGCCCTTTCAGATGATGCAGGTTGTCCTCGTTAAAGACCTGAGAGACGAGGCCCAGCCCTTTGTGAATATGGGCGGTGTTGCCGTCGCACGTGGCAATGCCGGCGGCCTCCTGGCCCCGGTGCTGCAGGGCATAGATAGCAAAATAGGCCATGGGGGCGACGTCCAAGCCAGGGGCGCTGATGCCAAAAACGCCGCATGCTTCACGGGGCGAATCGAACGGCGGCATGTTTGCAGCTCCTTGAATAGCTGAGTGCGTTCAGTTTATGGGGAACGTACTCTCCGAATCTTCTCGGTGCATGGCGTAGGCCGGCTGCCAGATTCCAGACTCAGTCGCGCTGCAGGGCGGCGCGGGCCTGAAGTCCAATTTCGAGAGCCTCGGCTGTTGTGCCGGCTGTGACTGTCAGGTGGCCCATCTTGCGGCCCGGTCGAGGCTCGTGTTTTCCGTAGAGGTGCAGCTTCACGTTTGAAAAGGCCAGCAGTGCCTGCCAGTTGGGTTCACCGCATTGCCAGAGATCACCAAGCAGGTTCAGCATGACGGCCGGTCGCAGCTGCTCGGTAGATCCGGGTAAGAGGCCTGAGACTGTACGCAACTGTTGCTCGAACTGGCTTGTCACGGCGCCGTCGATCGTCCAGTGGCCGGAGTTATGGGGGCGAGGCGCGATTTCGTTTATCAGGAGACGCCCGGTGGACTGCGGATCGTGGGAATTACCTCCCGTCCTGGTCTCCGGGATGAGAAAGAACTCGATGCAGAGAACGCCAGTCAGATCAAGAAACTCGCACAAGTGGCGGGCCAGACTCTCGGCTTCCAGAGCCACAGACGGTTCCACGTCTGCCGGGGCGATTGTGACATCCAGAATGTGGTTGACATGGCGGTTTTCGACCAGGGGATAGGTGGCAAAGTCGCCGTTTTGCCCGCGTGCCGCCACGATCGACAGTTCTCTCTCGAAGTTAACAAATGCCTCAAGCACGCATAGCTGCCGTCCGAGAGAATTCCAGGCGGATTCCAGGCTCGTGTCACGTTCGATGCGTGTCTGCCCTTTTCCATCATAACCGAATGCGGCGGTTTTGAGAATGGCGGGAAAGCCGATTTCGAGGACGGCCTCTTTCAAATCGGATGTGTCGGTAACGAAGCGGTGCGGGGTAACAGGCAGTCCTGCCTGGCTGAGCATAGACTTCTCACGCTGGCGGTTCTGGGCTGCATGGAGGATTGAGCCTGAAGGGCGAACGGGCACACTTTCGGCTTCAGCAGTTTCAGCGACGAGGGAAGGAACGTTTTCGAACTCGAATGTCAGCGCGTCTACGCCGCGTATGAACGCGCGGACGGCTGCTGTGTCGTCGTAAGCTGCGGCGTACTCGAAATCGGCGATCTGGCCGGTTGGGCTGTTGCGTTCAGGCGAATAGGTGTGAATGCGGTAGCCCATGCGGCGGGCCTCCATCGCCAGCATCCGTCCCAACTGGCCGCTGCCGAATACGCCAATGGTAGAGCCTGGCGGAAGCGGCGCTTGGCGAGCCTGAGCCAATGCTCTACTCCTCTTCGCCGAGGCGTGTGGCAAGCACCTGGTTGGCGCGCGATTGGCGATACTCCTGCATCTGCTGCCTCAGATGCGGCCGGGAAGCCCCCAGAATCGAAATGGCAAGCAGGGCTGCGTTGATGGCGCCGGCTTTGCCGATGGCCATGGTGGCCACGGGAACGCCGGCGGGCATCTGGACGATGGAAAGGAGCGAGTCGATGCCGTTCAGGGCCTGGCTCTGAACCGGCACTCCGATTACGGGCAGCAGTGTATGGCCGGCGACCATGCCGGGCAGGTGGGCTGCGCCGCCGGCGCCGGCGATGATTACCTCCAGGCCGCGTGCGGCTGCGCTGCCGGCGTATTCACTCATCCATTCGGGCGTGCGATGGGCAGACACAACCCTGCACTCGTGCGGCAGACTGAATTCGGCCAGCGTGTCCGATGAGAACTTCATGCACCGGTCCCAGTCGGAATCACTTCCCATGATCACGCCAACGAGAGGCGCGCTATCTGAGGCTTTCACTGCGAGGGGCTCCTGAACTCTAGAGCGGCGCTATTGCTGCCCGAAATAGGTACGGAGATTCCCGGCCACGCGGTCGGCCACCGGGAACCGACCTGCAGCAAAGGACTGGGCTGTCAGGCGTTCGTAGCATTCCACGTAACGCTGGCTGGCTTGAGCAGCCAGTTCCTCTTCCAGGGGAGGAGGGTGTCCATCGCCAATGTAACCGCGTTCGGCGTAGGCCAGTCGAACGAACTCCTTGTCGAAGTTTTCCGGTTCAATAGCACTCAGTTCCTGGCCGCCGTTGCGCTCGCCGCCGGCGCAGACCTCTTCATAGCTTGACATGGTCCAGAACCGACTGGAATCCGGCGTATGGATTTCATCAATCAGAAGGAGCCGGCCATCGTCGGACAGTCCGAACTCATACTTGGTGTCCACGAGGAGAAGCCCTCCGCGGGCTGCCACCTCCTGTCCGCGGGCGAAAAGCGCTAATGCAGCAGCACAGACTTCTTCCCACAGTGCATCCACAACCAACCCCTTGTCCACGATTTCCTTGCTGGTGATAAGCTCGTCGTGGCCGCCCTTTTCGGCCTTTGTCGTGGGCGTGATGACGGGTTGGGGAAGCCTATCGTTCTTGGTCATTCCATCCGGGAAGTCCATGCCGTAGATGGTGCGCTCGCCCTGGCTATATTGATACCAGAGGCTTGTCTTCGTTACCCCGGAGATGAACCCTCGGACGACAACTTCAACTGGTAGAGTGCGACACTTACGGGCAATCGTCACGTTCTGGTCCGGAGACTCGATAAAGTGATTGGCCACGATGTCCTGAGTCTGTTCGAACCAGAAGGACGAAAGCTGATTGAGCACCTGTCCCTTGAAAGGAACGAGGCCGAGGATGTGGTCGAAGGCAGACAGGCGATCGGTCGTGATGAGGATGAGCCGGTCGTCGCGTGCGTAGATGTCGCGCACCTTGCCGCTCTGCTTGGGACCGAGAAAGTCCACGTCGAGTCCTGGGAAGGTCTGTTCCAGTAAAGCGGGGTTCATGGCGTGCTACTCCTCTGTGGGAAGGGATTCGCCTGCTTCGCTGCGGCCGTTTCTCAGTTGAAGGCAATACCAATCATAGCACGAAAGAGCGAGAGGCCCAGCCCCTCACTTCCACCGAGAGGATTCTGAATTGGCTCGATGTGGTCCTCGGGATGGGGCATCAGGCCGATCACATTTCCTGCTCGATTGCAGATTCCTGCGATGTCGCCGACAGACCCATTGGGATTGAGGGGATAGCGCCCGGCAGCCGGCAGTCCTTCGGGGTCTACGTATCGAAAGGCGACCAGCCCTTCGCTTTCCAATCGCTCGAGGGCATTGTCATCGGCAACCTGGAAATTGCCCTCGCCGTGTGCCACAGGGCAGAACACTGGCCCGTCTACGTTTGCGAGGCAACTCGCTCTGGCGCCCTGCTCCACGGCCAGGTGGACCCAGCGGCACTCGAAACGATTGTGCGCGTTGTGGGTCAAGGTAACGTCTCGCCGCGAGACTGACTGCTGAACTGCAGAAGGGCTCTCGCCAGCGTCGGCGTAGCCGGGCAGAAGGCCCGCCTTGACCAGGGTCTGAAAGCCGTTGCAGATGCCTAATACAGGCTTACCAGTCGCGATGAATTGTGTTAACTCTTCGTGAAAGAACAACTGTAGATCCAGGGCCTGGCGTACGCCGGCCCCGAGGGCATCGCCGTATGAGAATCCGCCGGGAAGAACGAGCATGCCAAACTCGGAGAAGCGACGGACACCACGCCGCAACTGATTGATGTGAACGATCTGCGGAGAGGCGCCGGCAAGCTCACATGCTCGTGCTGCCTCGGCATCGCGGTTGGTGCCTGTGGCGTGGAGGATCAGGACGGGCAGGTTCATAGCCGTAGAGGCGGGGCGCAGCTTTGTCGTACAGAGATGAGATGCAAGACTATCACGCGGTTTCAGCCCCCTTCCAGGCTGAGAGGATTTCGTCCAGTGACAGGTCAAAGATGGGCTGCCGGTCCATGGCCACAGAAAGCATATGGGAATCGGTGACAGTGCCGATGAGCGCAAATGGAATGTCCGACAGTATGTCCTCGAACGCAGCTCTGTCCGCGGGGGTCACTTCCAGCAGGAGTCGACCGTTGGATTCGCTGAAGAGCGGGACGTAGGGATGGGACAGATCGCTCTCTATTGCGGCCGCAATGTCCACGGCCGCGCCCAGGCGTCCGCCGAGACACATTTCGGCCAGGGCCACGGCCAGTCCGCCCTCGCTGAGATCGTGGCAACTCCGGACCAGGCCGACCTGCATGGCTGCGTGGACTGCCCGATAGCGCATCAGAGGCTCTGCGGGCATGGTTGGCGGAACGCCGCCATCCCATTGTAACAGCTGGCTGAGGAGAGATCCCCCCAGTTCTTCACACGTTTCACCCACGATGAATATGTGGTTTCCCGACTGCTTCAGGTTGGATGTGCAGGTGCGGCGCATGTCGGGCACGATGCCCAAGGCGGAAATAAGAAGCGTCCCCGGGATCGGCTGGCCTTCGAACTCATTGTAGAGGCTGTCCTTACCGGATATGAAGGGGGCGTTGTATGTGACGGCGGCGTCGTAGCAGCCCTGGCAGGCGCGCACGAGGGCGCCCAGCCGATCCGGGAAGGTGGGGTTACCCCAGCAGAAGTTGTCCAGAATTGCGATCTGATCCGGGTCTGCGCCGACTGAGACGGCATTGCGAAATGCTTCGTCGACGGCGCTGACGGCCATGGCGTAGCTGTCTCGTTTTCCCAGCAGAGGGTTGATGCCGGCGCTGAGGGCGAAGGCGCGTTGGTGGCCCCAAGTACCGATGGGCTTGAGGACCGCGGCGTCTGAAGGTCCGTCCATGTGCGGGCCGACAAAGGGACGGACGAGGGTACCGCCGCGCACTTCATGGTCATAGGTGCGAACGATGCGTTCTTTGCTGGCTACTGTAGGATGGCTCAGCATCCGGACGAGGAGCACTTTGGGCTCAGACGGGGAGCGGACACTTTCCAAAACGGTCTGAAGTGTGGGCAGGTCCGGATCCGGCTCGTGGTCGTGGGCTGTCCGTTGCGGGAGGGGAAGCCCATCGTGCAAGAAGGACATGGGCAGCTCGGCAACGGCGCGGCCGTCGTAATGCACGCGAAGCCAGCCATCGCCGCTGAAGTGGCCCAGGTCGCGTATTTCGACTTCCCAGAGGTCGGCCAGCTCCTGGAGATGGGGAAGGTGTGCGGGCGGTACGGCCAGGACCATACGTTCCTGGGCTTCAGAGAGCCAGATTTCCCATGGCGTCAGGCCGGGATATTTCAGAGGAACATCCTGCAACTCGATGTCGACGCCCAGCGCTTCGCCCATTTCGCCGACGGCAGAAGAAAGACCACCGGCGCCGCAGTCGGTGATGGCGTTGTACAGGCGCTTGTCGCGGGCGGCTTCGACCAGTTCGATGAGCCCCTTTTCGGTGATGGGGTCGCCGATTTGGACGGCGCTGCCTGACTCGGAATGAGTGTCCTGGGTCAACTCGGCGGAGGAAAAGGTTGCACCGTGGATGCCGTCGCGACCGGTGCGTCCGCCCAAGACAACGATGCGATCTCCCTGCCGTGGTTCTGTGGGATGTGTGCCCTTGGGCAGCAGGCCGACCGCGCCGCAGAAGACGAGGGGATTGCCGAGGTACCCTGAGTCGTAGATTACGGCGCCGTTGACGGTCGGCAGGCCGAGCTTGTTGCCGTAGTCGCCAATTCCGGCGACGACCCCTTCCTTGACGCGTGCCGGGTGCAGGAGGCCTGACGGGAGCTCGCTGGAAGGCAGATCCTGGGGGCCGAAGCAGAGGACGTCCGTGCAAGCGATAGGCCGGGCGGAGACGGCGATGATGTCGCGGACGACGCCGCCTATTCCGGTGTTGGCCCCGCCGAAAGGTTCGAGAGCAGAAGGGTGATTGTGCGTCTCCACTTTGAAGGCGAGATCGAATTGATCATCAAATTCGATGATGCCGGCGTCGTCTACAAAGGCTGAGCGCACCCAGGGACGTTTAACCTTTTCGGTTGCTGCCTGAATGTAGTTGCGCAGCAGCCCCTGAATCTCGTCGAATGAGACGACCTCGCCGCCGGCTGAACGTCGCGTAAAGGCTATGTCAGCTTTGAAGGTCTTGTGTACGCAGTGCTCGCTCCAGGTCTGGGCCAGAGTTTCGAGTTCGACATCGGTGGGATGGCGGCCGATCTCGTCGTAGAAGCTCTGAATCTCCCTCATCTCCTGGGCGTCGAGGGAGAGCAGGCGGTTGCGACTGCAATCGAGGAGCTCTTCTTCGGTAAGACCGGTCAGCGGGATCTGTTCCACATGGTCGCGGGCAACGCTGCTGTGGCCGAAGAGAGGTTCGATAGCGCCGATGCTGTAGCGCTCGATGGTGTCGTTGCAGAGGAGTTCCTGGGCCAGCCTGTGCAGGTCATCCTGCGACAGTTCACCGGTCAGGCGATATTGGGTGGCGGTTGCAGCCACCAGATCGTTGATACCCAATTCAGCGGCGCCGCGTTCGAGCACGCGGGCGGCCACGTCGGTTACGCCTGGGCGCAGGGCGACCTCGATCACGTAGTTCTTTGATTCAGCCGGGGGCAGAACTTCACCGCCTTCCCGGTCCGTGCGGGGATGAGAAACAACCCGGGCCGAGTCGGTGACGGGATCAACCAAGAGAAAGGCGCAGAGCTTGTCGATTTGGGCGGGGCCAGGGAGTTCAGATGAGAGGCTAGTCAGAAAGTACAGAACTGTCCGGCTACAGGAGAGAAGTGAAGCGATCCCCAACCTGTGTGCAGCGGCCGTAATCCGGGGTTCTGCCTGGCCGTGTCGGTTGGCGACTTCAATGCGGAGAATCTTCACAGCTTTCCTCTGCACAAAAAAGACCCGATGTCATGCAGGGGTTAGACCGCCATATGACATTGGGCTCTCTTGGCGCCGCGGATGCTGGTTCGGCCGGCCAACGGGGCGGCTCCACTGTACCCCCAAGGGGATTCGAACCCCTGTTGCAGGCTTGAAAGGCCTGAGTCCTAGTCCTCTAGACGATGGGGGCGTGCTGGAAGTAGGCACGAGGGCAAGTCTACCAGAAACAGGG
>DAOUHY010000051.1:0-3634 GCA_034428435.1 Caldilineaceae bacterium
CGGGCCTATTCGGCCCTCCCTTGTGCGGGGGCTCCGCCCCCGCAACGCCCCCTCTCCTACAACATGCCTCGCCGACCTGGTGTCTCTATTCGTAACAGGTGCCATGTCGAAGGAGCTCAGCCAGACCACGTCCCGCCAGTCCCATGAGATCCCCGCAGGTGCCGGCCTTGTGCCTTCCCTCGCACCCTCCCAAACTGACGGCCTCCACCGTACGGCCAGGCCTGAGGCCTGCACTGCGTCTCGCCCAAAGACGGTAAACAATGCCGGCCACCGCTGGCACTGATTCACCTCCAAACTGTTCCCACCCCAAATCTGGGATGCATCCCAGCGCCTCTAGTCGGTTGCGTACCAGTCGAGAATCAGGTACAATCCCCCTATATTCCTCGCCTTACCACCGCCAGCTTGCCGGGGCAGCCGCAACGGCCAGATGCCCGCAATGGAAAGGACCGCCGGCCATGACCTACGGACCCGCACAATCCAAGATCACATGGTACAGATCCCCCATCGATCGTGCCGTCCTCGCCGAGCTCAATCAACGCAGCGATCTGTTCGGCCTTTTGCAATCGCTCGGGCATCTGGGCCTTCTGGCGCTGACAGGCGCGGCCGCCTGGTTTTCACTGCAAGCGGGGCTATGGTGGGGTCTCCTCATCGCCCTCTTCCTGCACGGTACCTTCTACGCATTCCTCCTCAACGGCTTCCATGAACTCTGTCACCGCACCGTCTTTCGTACCAAATTCCTCAACGAGTTCTTCCTGCGCGTATTCAGCTTCCTCGGCTGGTTCAACCACGTCTACTTCTGGGCCAGTCATCAGGAACACCACAAGTACACCCTGCACCAGCCCGACGATCTCGAGGTCGTTCTGCCCGTGGACTTCACGCGCAAGGCCTTCTACCAGGTCGCTCTCATCAATCCCACGGGGCTGGTCCAGCGCATAAAAGGGGTGGTACGCCTGAGCTTTGGGCGCTTGGAAGGTGAGGAAGGGGACTGGGAATACATACTCTTCCCGCCGGATGCGACAGAGAAGCGCCGGCGCCTATTCAACTGGGCGCGCGTTCTCCTGATCGGTCATCTTCTCTTGACCGTCGTCTCTCTGGCACTGCATTTCACCGTAGTCCCGGGCCTTTGGCTGCTTCCGGTGTTGGTTACGCTGGCCCCTTTCTACGGCGGCTGGCTGCTATTCCTCTGCAACAATACACAGCACGTCGGCCTTACCGACCACATTCCCGATTTTCGCCTCTGCACCCGCACCTTTAGAGTAAACCCGTTCGTGCAGTTCCTCTACTGGCACATGAACTACCACATCGAGCATCACATGTATGCCGCCGTGCCCTGCTACAAACTGGGCAAACTCCATAGAGCGATAGAGGACGACCTGCCCACCATCCCGGTCGGCATCGTCGCCACCTGGCGTGAGATCGCCGCTATCCTCGAAAAGCAAAGAGAGGATCCCAGCTACCAGCATCTGCCCGACGCGCCCAACCCCGTGCTGGCGTAGGGCATACCTTCCGGTTATTCAGGCCAATCGCATAACCTTTCCACATAGGCCGCGGAGCCATCCCGCAGCCAGCCGTCCAGCTGGGCCACCTCCTTCAGTTGCTGACCTCGCACGCGCGGCACAACAACGTATCCGCAATCCATCTCCGGCAGCGCCGTCATATCCCCCCACAGCTTCTCAAACTGCGTGACCGGGAAAATATCCTCCTGCCCGCGCCCCCAGCGCTTCTTTACCTCCTTCAACGTCACATAGGTCGGCATGCGCGCCGCCATCCGTCCCAGCGCCTCCGCCACCACCCGCCCATCCTCCAGGTCCGCCCGCGCCAATCCCAGTGTCTCCAGAAGGTTGTCTATGTGAATCCAGAATGTGTTGGTGTTGTAATACGTGAGATGAAATTCGATCTCCTCACGCGGCAGCGCCAGCCCTTCCACCAGACGTACCATGCCCTCAATACGCGCCAGGCCGCCGCCGCGGTCCTCCAGCCGCCGGTCGATCACCTCCGCGGTCATCGCCGCCCCGGAACTGATATGCAGGCCCAGCAACCCCGGGTCGACGTGCGCGCCCACCGTGTCGATGTTGTGCATCATCAGATATTGAAGCTGCGGCCGCTCCGCCAGCAGCCCCCGCAGCACGCCGTTGCGCAGCAGGTTCGGCACTTCATACCAGTGGCCTACCGGATGGATGCACTGGTCGGGCACGTTGTTCACGTAGTCGCTGCCCTCCCCTTCCGTACGCGCCCAGTTGATAAGCGCACCGCGCAGGCTCTCCTGCACCTTCTCCGCCTGCACGTCAAGCACCTGTCTCGGCGTCTCCTCCCAGGCGAAACGCAGATCCCGCACCATCGGCACCATGCGCAAGCCAATGCTCCGCCCCGGCGACAGCAGGAGTGGACCGCCATAGCCGCAGTCGTCACCGTCCCCGAGAGCCTCGGTCATCGCCCCGTGCGTAAGATAGCTGGTGGTGACGATGTGAGGCAGCGGCATGCCGCAAAGTCGCCCGCTGCGTCGGCTCTTGGCCAGATGTATCTCGATGAAGCTGCGGTGACTGCCTCCCAGCCGCGCAAACGGATTCAGCGCCTTGACAACGCCCGCGCCCTGGCTCCACCGGCTGCCCGCCCCCCCAGCCAGGGTAACCACCGCCGCCTCCCCCGCCCTCAGCGCGGCCGCGCCCGTCTCCTTGAATCGTTCAGCCAGCCCTGCCGTTGCATCAACGACCTCTTCTGGCGCAACGTCTTCAATTAGGCTGCGCGTCGGCAGCCGGTTCTGGGCCAGGCCGATCCGTCCGCTGCGCAGATCGCCGCGAATCTGTTCATGCTGTTCGCGGTCAAACGCGTTTGCCGCCAGTAACGCGGACAGCGAGTCCTGTGAGTCCTCCTCCTGCTTCTGTGGCATCATGCGCTGCAAGAGTGAAGGCAGCACGTCGACAAGAGCCGGATCACCGCCGCTCGCAGCCCCGAAAATCTCCAGTTCCGCTCGCTGCGCTGGAGTGAGCAGCCACGGGTCCTGGCGCAAAGTGTCTGGAACGGTCAACCGGTAGTAATCCGCCGGCATCAGCGCGGCGGCCCCCTCCGAACCCGCCCTTGTCCCGCCCGGCGCCCCGAGCAGTTCGGCCCATGTCCCCCGCTCGTTGATCGCAAAGTCATAGACCACAGGCTGCATCGCAAAGGGCACCGCGTCCTCCATGCGCGCCTTCGTTGCATCCATGATCTCCTGCAGCCGGACCTTTGCCGCGGCCCTGTGGCGCGGATCAAAGAGAAACCCCATGCCGCCCCCGGACATCCCCCCCAACATCCAGAAGCCCCAGAAATGCTCGCCAAACGCAACGCGCGCCTGCTCGATCAACCTGTCAGTGTAGAGGTTGCCTGCCCACGGTATGATCGTCTGTATCGGCCCCCGGAAGTTGCTTTCAGTAGCCTCCCCAATCGCCTTTACATTACCTGTCTTCAGATGCCCCAATATCTCGTCCAAAGTACCGATCGCCTGCTGTCGACCTGCCCACTCCTTTTCAGAGCGCAGCAGATACTTCTCCGTCACCATCTCCAGGATCGGCCCAACGTCCTGCGCCATGCCTCCATGCACCAGGACCAGGCTCGCCTGCAGCGCCTGCCGCGTCTCCTCGCTGATCTCGTCTCTTCCAAA
>DAOUHY010000052.1:0-21260 GCA_034428435.1 Caldilineaceae bacterium
GCTGAGCGCCCATGACCAGAAATCGATGGCCTCTTGCGCCACAACAGGAGAACCGTCCGACCAGGTGGCATCGGGATTGATGTGGATCGTGTAGACTGAATTGTCGTCATTCACCTCCCAATCGGTCGCAAGCCAGGGATGCAGATCGTGGTTGCGATCGCGCAGGAAGAACGGCATCCACATATGCGAGATCCAGGGACGGCCGAAACCGGACTCCGAAGCCGGATTGAGCCGGCTGAGATCACGGGTCACATAGCGAATAACCTGCTCTTCAGCCGCGTCGTCCGGCAGCGGCCTACCGGCCATTTCGCCGCCTTCGTCCGCCATAGCCGCGCCGCCAGAGTCAGCCGGGGCCGCCGCCGGCGCCGCGCACGCGCCTAGAACAACCGCAAGCAATAAGAGCGCGGTAATTACAATGCGGGGATGTAACTGCTTCATGTGTGTCTCTCCTCTTGAAGATGGTGGAACAGTGGATTAGTGTGCCGCCTTTGGGGCGACAGTAGACGCGACAGTCCCAATTATGCCGGTCAACTGACAGGTCAATTGTTACTTACCCGTGGATTTTGGGGGCCATTGTGACAATCGGAAGCGTCTATGGTTGTCCGCTCCTGCAAATTCGCGCCTTGGCGCGCACGCCGGCGTGGGGCGCCCTTGCGAACGCCGCAACTATGCCAAACTGTTGCCCTTTTGTCAAGGTTGGGCAGCCGCTACGCGCCGCTCAATCAGTGGCGCCGCCGAAGAGCTTCGGCCTGAACCCAGGTCGATGCCAGATAGGCGTCCGTATCCTGTGCCGAAAACCGATCCGGCGAAAATGAGGAGATTTCAACGCTCGGCGTTTCACCGGCCGCAAGCTCAGCCAGCAGCAGACCTGCCACCGGACTGTAGGCGAGCCCACCGGAATGGAAGGCGGCCCCCACCACCAGACCAGGCAACTGAGGCAGCTTCCCCAGGATCGGCTCACTGTCTAGCGAGTAGGAGATCAGCCCAACCTGCTCTGTCTCCCAGCGGGTCGTAGCCAGTTTAGGGACGAGAGGCGTCAAATTCGTCGCCAGCACGCTGCGTACATTCTTCGGAGCCGAGAGCTCCGACATGCGGAACGAAGGACCATCGACGCGCTGCTCCTCCCTTTCTTCCGTCTCCCCTCCCGCCAGAATGCGAAAGTCTGTCGTACCCAGGCGCGCCGGACGGATATAGCCGCCGTAGGGGTTGGCGTTGATGACCGGAAACGCAACGCGTTCCTGCAGTTCCGATGAGACGTATCGCTGGTGGACAAAGGACTTGATCGGCAACCCCACACCGCAACGCGCCATGAACGTCACCGTCCAGGCGTGGACTGTGCAGATCACCGCATCAGCCTCCAACAGGCCCATCGCGGTCTGCACTCCGACGACGCGACCGTTATCGATCTGCAAATCTTCGACCTGCGCGTTTTCGCGTAATTCCACACCGAGATCCCGGCAGCGCCTGGCCAGCGCCGGCACGTACTCATGCGGCTCACTGTAGCCCCCCAGGTTGTCGTGAAGTCCAACCAGGTCGGCTTCAGGCGTCAGATCGGGCCAGCGCCGCCGCATCTGCACATCGTCCAGAATCTCGTAACCGAATCCCAACCTGTCATACAAGGGAAGTAACTCTTCCCGCTCCCTCCAGGACGCAGGGTCGAAGAGATTCAGGCAACCGACGTCCTGGAACCGGTAGCCGTACTGTTCCAGGTCCGTGCTCAACTCTTGGTAAAGGCGCAGACTGATCATGCGCGCCAGAACGCCCGTCTCCGACCAAAGCAGTCCGGTTATGATGCCGCCGGCACGACTGCTGGAACCATCGCCGACCAGACCCTTCTCCAATAGCGTGACCTTGCCGGACTGCATGCGCGCCAACTGGTAGGCGGCATTCAGTCCGATAGCCCCTCCGCCGATAACGATGTATCTGGGCATAATTTCGGCTCTGCCTTCCTCTTGCGGTTTGGTTTTGTGAGTTGTACCGAGCCAAGAACTGCGGGGACAGAGTATCATGCAATCACCCTCCAGCCAACCCAGCCAACTCCGGCCAGGCAAGTCACTCCCCTATCAGTGTCGTTCAAATGCGACCCTGAGTGCATCCCAAAATGGGGGTGAACAGCCGCATACCTCTGGAGGCAACCAAGCCACGGTCAGTTTCCATTCCAGTTTCCGTCAGGATAAGCGCCGTCTCTGACCACTGACCACTGACTACTGACCACTGCTTGTCTGGGCGGTCGGGCCTATTCGGCCCTCCCTTGTGCGGGGGCTCCGCCCCCGCAACGCCCCCTCTCCTACAACATGCCTGGTCGACCGAGTGTTGATATTCGTAACAGGTGCCTAATCGAAGGTGTCTGGCCAGACCACGTCCCGCCAGTCCCATCAGATCCCCCGTAGGTGCCGGCCCTGTGCCTGCCCTCGCACCCTCCCCAACTGACGGACTCCACCGTACGGCTAGGCCTGGCGCCTGCACTGCGTCCCGCCCAAAGACGGTAAACAGTTCCAGCAACAGCTGGCACTGATTCCCCGCCACACTGTTCCCACCCCAAATCTGGAACGCACCCTGTGACCCCTCGAGAATTGTCAGGACGCGTCAGAATCCGTAAAATGAGATCTACCAATTCCGCTGCCAAAAAGACTGAAAGCCTGAAACCTTCTTCGGAAACGCAATAGAGGCAGGAAATTGAGCGAGTTCGTTGTCAGCTCCTCCAAGACCAGGGTTTGGAGGAGGCCGGAAGATCATCCTCTACTGAGGCAGACCGACACAGCGCACCCAGCGTTTCAGGGCAAACTGACGGAGAGGTTTCCGCCATCAATCGCTGAAGGCCTGCCCAAGGTCCTCAGCGAGAACTCCGAGGATGCCCGCACCTGGCACTACTTCAGCCCGCTGCTCGACGACGAGCCGCAGAGAACCCGCATACTGACTCAACTCATTCGGCAGTCATTCTTTGGCTCAGTGCCGCCCCAGGTCTTTAAGGACATTAAGGCGGCAAGGCTGGAGTTCTGGCCAAAGCTACCTCCGCCTCCCAGCCGGCAAAAAGTGGAAGGAGATTCGGAACCGGACCTGATGATCACCCTGGGGAAGAGCGCGGTTGTGCTGGTTGAAGCCAAGTGCCACTCTGGTGTAAGCGAGTTCACGAATTTCGACCGCAACCGCGACCAGGTGATTCGCCTGATCGATGTAGGTTCCTGGTACGCCCGCCAGCATGGCTATAAATGCCTCTGCCTTCTCGTCCTGCAATACGGCGACGCCCAAATCAACGCCGAAAAGATCGTCAGTCGCTATGCCGGCCAGCCGGAGGCGATCCAGAAGGCGCTCCCCTACCGGGAAGACCTGACCGAGGCGGACTTCAGGCGGCTCGCGGGCGCACTGGCCTTTGTCCGCTGGCCCGACCCGTTGTTCTGATTCTGAAATTGGGAACGCAAAAAGGGAATTACTATGGATCTTCGCGTCGGACTCATCGGCTACGGCAGCTGGACCCGCATGGCCTACATACCCGCACTGCAACGCGACGGCCGCGCCCAAATCGTCTCCGCAGCCGCGCCGAGCGCCGCCACGCAGCAACGCATTGCCTCCGAACTCGGCCCGGAAGTCTCAGTACACTCAAGTGCCGCAGATCTCCTGAGCGGCCCGCCCGTCGACGCCGTCTTCATCGCCGTCTCCGACGCCGCACATGAAGAAACGATGACCGCGGCGCTCGACACAGGCGTACCGGTCTTCTATGAACCGCCCCTCTCCAACCGCCGCCAGCGAATTCTCCCGATGGTCACCAAGCTGCTGAACGCCCCCCAGGTGACCCACGCCGATCTCGAAATCGGCTTCATACCCGCCTTCGTTGAGGCATCCAGACGAGTGCGCAGCGGCCTACTCGGTCAGATCCATACCGCATCGGTTCGACTGCAGTCAAGCTGGGGCGTCGACCCCGAAGCCGACCTGAGCACGCTCAACCATATCGCCCCCTGGTACGTGGATACACTCAACCGCACCCTCGACGCGACGCCTTCCCGCGTCTTGCTTCTGGAAGGGGCAGGTCTCCCGGGTCGCGCCCAGCGGCAGTGCCAGGGACTCTACGACTACGGCGGCACCTGGGGTACTGTACAGGTCAATCTCGACTGCGTCGTTGATCTGGAAACGACCGTAGAAGTGAACGGTGAAGACGGCGACCTGGTTGTCGATCTCTTCTCCGGCGAACTGCGTCAACGAACTCGCAGCCAGTCCGACTGGGCCTTCGAGCGGATTGCGGAGTCCGAACCGCGCGCCGGCTGGCCCGGCATGAACGAATGCGTCACCGCATTTCTCGACGCCGTCACCGGGGCGCACCTGACTGAAACATCCAATTCCGCCAGCCGTGTAGATGCTCTCAGAGACACGCTTGGGACCGCGCCGCTTCCCGCCGACGCGAAATCAGTCGCCCAACTGCACTTGATAGGGATGGCAGCCGAGGCCTCAAAAGACAGCGGCGGCTGGGCAGATGTCGAGGAAATCGACTCCTTATAAGAGGTGGGCGCTCCCCTGTTCCCTGACAATCACGCAGTCTGATGGGCCGGGAACACATCAGCCGCGATCCTCTCCATCTGATCCTGAATGCCGCCGGCCGTAGGCGTCGTGTTGAAGTCGAACAGCATATGCTCGACCCCCGCCTCCGCATAGCGCCCAATCAGGTCATTGATCTCGGACGACGACCCTCTGATCAACGAAACCTCCGGGTCTGCCTGATCACCCAGTTCAGTGCGGGCGTGGAAAACGACCGTACGCGGCTCGCCGTTCGCCCAGGCGTTCATCTTGGCCACGCCCGCGGCGACCTCCTCCGGCGAGATCTGTATCGGATGCCAGCCAATCGCCTTCGTCGCCGCCCGTCGGATAGCCGCGTCGCTCAGCCCGCCTATCGTGAACGGAGGGCCGCCATCCTGCGCCGGCTTCGGCTCAAAGGAACTTTCCTCGAAGTTGATCCACTCACCCTGGAATGAAGGCTCATCCTCGCTCCACAGGACCCGCATCACGTCCATCCACTCATCCATCATCCTGCCGCGCTTACTGAAGTCGGTGCGCAAATAGCGGTACTCGTCATCCATCCACCCCACGCCCAGCCCCAGGATCAGGCGCCCGTCAGAGTATTGGTCAACCGCCGCCGCCTGCTTCGCCGCCAGGATCGGATCGCGCTGCGGCAGCACCAGTACGGTCGTGCCTAATGTGATCGTCTCGGTGATCGCCGCCACGTATCCCAACGTGACAAACGTCTCGATCATACAGAAGTCGCTGAACCGCTGGTGCACAAGCACATGATCTGCCGCCCACAACGAGTCGTAGCCGGCATGCTCAGCCGCCTGCGCCACCTGATGGACCGACTGCGGCGACTTCGCCGGCCCGTGGCTGGGAAGAAAGACACCAAATTTCATCGTTGACCTCCTCATTGTCCTCTGGTTTTCTTCAATCGTATGGGAAGTGTGGATCGATTCCAGTAACGCCACGTGTTTCGCCTCAGTGTTTGCAGACTAAGAGCTACCGGGCACTGGGATCCCTCGAATTACCATCTCGTGTTCCGGCTTCAACAAGAAGACGTGGGCGTCTCCGGTTCGCCTCGCTTCAGCCAGCAGATAGTCGAAGCATGCGGCGCGCACCTCGTCGCATGCCAGATCGTAGAAACGGTTTTCCAACTCGTGGGGGTCGTTCTCCAAATCGTACAGTTCGCACAGGTCCGTCAGATTCCAGACCAACTTCCAGCGCCCGTCGGTCACCATGCGGGAGGAGTAGTGCCCCCACGGGTCTCCGTGATACTGCGCGTAATGCATACTGCGTGGCCACTCCGCCTCCCCCGCGACCAGCGGCAGCAGTGACTGCCCGTGAAGGCTCCGGCCCGACAGACTGTCCTGCTCCGAACCCGACATAAGATGCAGACAAGTGGCCGTCACGTCCATCAGGTTAACAAAAGAACTGTTTCGTGAAGCGCTGGTCGTCCCGGGCCTCTTGAGAAGCATAGGGATGCGATAGATTTCGTCATACATATACGCGCCCTTATTCATCAACCCGTGTGACCCCGCCATGTCGCCATGATCCGCTGTGAAGACAATAGCGGTATCTTCATAGAGGTCGAGCTCCTTGAGCGTTGACACGACCTCGCCTACCATCTCGTCGATCAGCTCTATGTACGAGAAGCAGCAGGCCAGCAACTCCTTAAGCTCCTGGTCCTGTTCCTCAGCAGAGAGACCACCGGCATTTGACTCGTTCAGTAGGCGGATTTTCCTCTGGTTAATCGGTTTTCCCTCAAACGTGTCATGGCGATTGGCCCACATTTCGATATCAGCGGGATCATAGCGAATGCCCCATTCCTCCGGAACCATCCAGGGAAAGTGCGGACCCGGGAAGGAACAGGTGGCGAAAAAAGGCCTCGTCTCGTCGCGTGAGCGCAGAAACGCCTGCGCGTAGCGGGCCGCGACCACGTCTGGAAACGCCTCCATCCCCACGTCCAGTGTACCCGCGGTGCCGCGCCCCACGCTCTGAACAAGCGGAGCGATCCTCGTATTCGGGTGCCAGTGCGAACTGTCCAGAAAGACGTGGCCGCCTTCGTGTGGCTCGTCGTGCGTATGGTGAAAACGGGAGTCGAACAGGTCCTGCACCGGACCGATGTGCCACTTGCCAAACCAGGCCGACTCATAGTCGCCCACATCGTCGACCCAGTCCTGCAGCATTGTCATGTCCGGCCGCAGATGTTCGCAGTAGGAATAGTGCTGGGTCGAGTTGTTGAACATATGGTGGCCGTGCGGATAGAGGCCGGTGAGCAGGCTGGCCCGAGCCGGCGAGCACAGAGCCAAAGGAGTATAGGCCCGTTCAAAGAGGCACGAGTCGTTTGCCAGGGCGGTAATGTTGGGCGTCCGTACCAACGTCTCCTGATAACAGGTCAACAGATCGATGCGCAGCTGGTCGCAGAGGAAGATCAGTACGTTGGGTTTGCTCTGGTTGGCCATGCAATTTGCCTTTCGAGCATTCTTCGTCGAGTGGGCAAAGGCGGCAACGAATGAAGCCGTGGCGACAGCATAGGAACGAGCCCGTTATCAGACTCGCAACCCCGCCGTGCCCTGCGCTTCAATTTCGACCTGCGGCTTCAGCAACCGCAGCTGGCCGTCGCCCGTGCGCTGCGCCTCAGCCGTCAGATATTCAAAGTACGTGGCACGTACCGCTTCCAAGTCGGGGTCGTAGAAGCGGTTGTGCAACTCGTGGGGGTCATTCTCCAAATCATACAGTTCGCACAGATCCGTCAGATTCCACACCAGCTTCCAGCACCCGTCGGTCACCATTCGCGCCGAATAGTGACCGTACCAGTCGCCGTGATACTCTGCGTAATGCATACTGCGCGGCCAGTCCGCCTCGCCCTCGGCCAGCGGCAGAAGTGACTGCCCGTGAAGGCGCCGCCCCGACAAACTGTCCTGTTCCGTACCCGTCATCAGATGCAGACACGTGGCCGTCACGTCCATCAGGTGAACAAAGGAACTGTTGCGAGATGCGCAGGACGCCCCAGGCCTTTTCAGAAGCAAGGGAATGCGATAGATTTCGTCATACATATACGCGCCCTTATTCATCAGCCCGTGTGACCCGGCCATGTCGCCATGGTCCGCAGTGAAAATAATGGCGGTATCTTCATAGAGGCCGAGCCCCTTGAGTGTCGACACGATCTCGCCCACCATCTCGTCAATCAGCTCCATGTAGGAGAAGCAGCAGGCCAGCATCTCCTTGAGCTCCTGGTCCTGCTCCTCTGAAGAAAGACCACCGGCATTGGCCTCGTTCAACAGGCGGATTTTCCTCTGGTTGATCGGTTTCCCTTCAAACGTGTCATGGCGATTCGGCCACATTTCGATATCAGCCGCGTCGTAGCGAATGCCCCACTCCTCCGGAACCATCCAGGGAAAGTGCGGACCCGGGAAGGAGCAGATAGCGAAAAACGGCCTCGTCGTGTCGCGTGAGCGCAGAAACGCCTGCGTGTAGCGAGCCGCAGCCACATCGGGAAACCCTTCCATCCCCACGTCCAGCGTGCCTGCGGCGCCGCGCCCCACACTTTGAACAAGGGGGGCGACCTGCCTCTTGTTGTTCCAGTTCGTCGTCTCCAAAAAGACGGGCCCGCCTTCGTATGGCTCGTCGTGCGTGTGGTGAAATCGAGAGTCGAACAGGTCCTGCGCCGGGCCGATGTGCCACTTGCCAAACCATGCCGACTCATAGCTGCTTTCCTCGTCGATCCAGTCCTGCAGCATCGTCACGTTCGGCCGTATGTGTTCACAATAGGAATAACCGGGGGTCGAGTTGTTGAACATGTGGTGGCTATGGGGGTAGAGCCCGGTGAGCAGGCTGGCGCGGGCAGGCGAGCAGATCGCGCAGGGCGTAAAAGCCCGTTCGAACAGACAGGATTCCCCGGCCAGCTTCGTGATGTTCGGCGTTCGTACCAACGTCTCCCGGTAACAGGTCAACAGATCGAGCCGCAGCTGGTCACAAAGGATGATCAGGACGTTGGGTTTGCTCGCGTTGGCCATACAGACTGCCTGTTCCGTATGCGTCGTCGAACGAGCGCAGGCTTGCACATAAAACGCAGTGACGGCTGTGCTGGAACTTGCCTTTCGCTGGGATCAGAGGCCGGCTGATCCCTGTGCCGCAATTTCGACTTGCGGCAGTAGCAGCCGCAACTGCGCGTCGTCCGTGCGTTGCGCCTCCGCCATCAGATAGTCGAAGTAGCTGGCGCGTACATCTTCGTATTCAAGATCATAAAAGCAATTGCGTAGCTCGTGGGGGTCGTTTTCCAGATCATACAGCTCGCACAGATCCGTCAGATTCCACACCAGCTTCCAACGGCCGTCGGTAACCATCCGCGCCGAGTAGTGACCGTACCAGTCGCCGTGGTACTCGGCGTAGTGCATAGCCCGCCCCCACTCGTCGTTTCCCTGCACGAGGGGAAGCAGTGACTCGCCGTGCAGGCCTTGCCCCATCATGCTCTCCTGTTTAACCCCCGTCATCAAGTGCAGACAGGTCGCGGTTACATCCATCAGATGCACAAACGCGGCGCTGCGGCTGGGTTGGCGCACACCAGGGCCTTTTACCAACAGGGGTATGCGGTATATCTCGTCATACATGTACGCGCCCTTGTTCATAAGTCCGTGGGAACCGGCCATATCGCCATGATCCGCCGTGAAGACGATGGCTGTCTCCTCATACAGATCCAGTTCCTTGAGCGTTGCCACCACTTCCCCAACCATCAGGTCGATAAGCTCCATGTAGGAAAAGCAACAGGCCAGCAGCTCCTGCAACGCCCTGTCCTTCGTCTCCTGAGTCTGCCGGGAATCCCCGTCTGGCAACGGGCGCGCGGCGGACTGCATGAGATCTTTCCCGCGAACCTCCTGCATCAGGCGCAGCTTTCTCTGGTTGATCGGTTTTCCTTCAAAATTGTCAAAGCGATTGGGCCACAATTCGATGTCAGCCGGGTCGTAACGAATGCCCCATTCGTCAGGCACCATCCAGGGGCTGTGCGGCCCCGGGAAGGAGCAGGTCAGGAAAAAGGGCCTCGTCCTGTCGCGGCCGCGCAGGAACGCCTGCGAGTAGCGGGCCGCAACAACATCGGGGAATCCCTCCAGTCCGACATCCAACGTACCTGCAGTGCCCTGCCCGACGCTTTCCACCAAGGGCGCGATGCGAGTGTTGGGATGCCAGTGGGAGCTGGTCAGAAACTCGGGGCCGCCTTCGTAAGGTTTTTGAGTATGATGGAAGCGGGAGTCAAACAGGTCTTGGGCCGGGCCGACGTGCCACTTTCCAAACCAGGCCGACTCGTAATTGCTCTCCTCGTCAATCCAGTCCTGTATCATCGCGACGCCGGGCCGCATATGCTCGCAGTAGGAATATCCAGGGGTCGAATTGTTAAACATGTGGTGGCTATGAGGGTAGAGTCCCGTTAGCAGGCTGGCGCGTGCCGGCGAGCAAATTGCACAGGGCGTATAGGCCCGTTCGAAAACACAGGAATCCTGCGCCAGGGCAGAAATGTTCGGTGTACGCACAAGCGTCTCCCCATAGCAGGCCAGCAAATCCAAGCGCAACTGGTCGCAGAGAAAGATCAGGACATTGGGTTTACTCTCGTCTGCCATGAACTTGCCTTTCTCTTCCAAATGGTCGAGCGCGCACCAGTAGACTCCGCCGGTGGAACGATTCTCGAATCTGTCGACTCCCCTGTTTTCCCGAGCCGTCTAACGAGCCCACGGGAAAGCGCAGGTGGGTCGGTTGGCATAGCGCGCCATCCGAATCTGCAGTCTGCTGCCGCAGCCCGGCCCCAGCCGCACGGTGAAGTTGTCGCCATCTAAAGCAGTCGTTTCTCCGTTCTGCGTAACACTCAGGAACTGATGCTCTGCATACGCACCGCCCTGGACGACGACGGTGCGTGACTTGAGTTGGTCGGTATTGACCAACGTCAAGGTCATCTCATCATCACTCATGTTTTCGACCAGCGCGCCAACATCCTCCGGAATGCCGGCCCTCTGCCGCGTCGGACTGAAATAACGCACACGACTGTGGAGTGGAAACCCCAGCCGCTCCGTCGGCAGGCCGCCCAGCATAAGCTCCGTCAGCCGGCTTACCATTGCGGGATTGAACCCGTTCATATCGTCAGACATGCGCGTATCCGGCGAGCTGCTGTCTCCGCGTACCTTGCCGATTCTCTCTCGCACCTCTTTCAGATCTTCCAACAGCGCGTTGACCGGGTAGTCCGGGTTGTCGCCTTCCAGATAACGTACCCACTCGTTCTCCTGCACTCGTGCCAAGTCCGCCCGGTCCATTGACCAGTAGTACACTTCCAGCGCCCCCGTGTTGAACGGCTCCGGCGTGTAGTCATACCAGCCATCGTCCCCGTACATGTGAGGGTAGAGTGTCTGCCCGCCGCTCGTCTTGCTGTTTGCGTTGACGTTTTCGATGACGCCGCGCCACGTGTCCACATAACTCTGGTCGCCGGTCATCAGCAACCCGTTGCCAAAGCCGTAGTGAACCCTGTTGAGGAAAAACGGCCGGTGCGCCAGCTCGCCCGTCTGCGGCACCGTCACCGTAAACCCCCAGCCATAGACGCCGCCGTACCACTTGCCGTCACAGGCGCCCCCGATGCTGCCGTCTAGCCCGATGTTCGTGGGGGTGATGCCTCCATTCGTTTCCGTCCGTTCGCACCAGGCATCGATGTAATCGACCAGCCACTCCTTGTACTTGGCGTCCCCGGTCTGCATATAGGCGTTGAAAGCCAGCGTCGTCGTCGACAAATTGAGCGGGTGGTCGCCGACCACGTCGTTATACTCCTCAAAGTGGGCCACCATTTCGGCATAGTTTCTCTCGCCGTGCCCCGGCTTGAAGCGCCCTTCGATTTCAAGCGAATCGCCTGCCCAGTCCAGCCCCGTCGACTTGCGCATCAACGGGCCGCGACTGCCGTTGAACATGCTGCGAATGACCTTGTGCTCAGGGTCATAATTGTGGGCCTGCGCATCTGTGCCCATATAGAAGCCGGCAAAGCGTTCCATTCTCTGCCGCGCCAGGTGGTTATACGGATCTGACAGCGGCTGCAGGAAGAATACCGAGAAGCCCTCGCCGTTGTGCATCCAGTCGAACATGACCGGAAACTCTTTGTAATACATCCCGTCGCGGGCAAACGGCACCTCCACCGTCTTGGTCTCGGTGTACTGGCGCAGATGACCCTCCCAGCCCTTCTTATACAGCTCCAAGACACGGTCAGGCGCGCCCAGCGCGTGCAGCATGGTCCATCCCGCCAGATTTTCAGCGGCGTCATCCGGCCCGTCATCGCCGCCCCAGCGAGGAACGCAAAGCAGGTAGCCGCGCTCGTCGAAATAACGGTCATAAAACTCCTCGACGGCCTCTGTTTGGCTGCGGATCAGTTCCCACTGCAGCAGCGCCCAGTAGGGAGGGGGCGTCGGCGTGTTGATCGCAATAATAGGCGTGCGGTTGCTTGTTTCTGACATGGTTGGTTCAATCTTCCTCTCTGCTGTTTAGACCTGAGCGGAAAGGCGGCCCAGTGCGGTAAGTAACTGCTCGACTTCCTCAACAGTATTGAATGCGGCAACGCCAATGCGCACACCGCAGATCTCCGGACGGTATTTCACGACGATTCGATATTCTTCTAACAAGCGTTCAACCAGCTTCAGACAGCGGTCAGGTGTCCCATCCTGTAGCTGAATAGTCGTTACGCTCGACGAGTGTTCCCACTCCGCCGGGCTGGCGACGCGGATCCCAGGTACACTGCGCAAACCGGCTCGCAGCCGCTCAGTCAACGAACGACACTGCTCTTCAATCCTGTTCAGCCCTATTCTCTGCGCCGTCTCCACGCATGCGCCCGCACCGATGCGCAAAGCATAGTTCTGTGTACCCAACTCATTCAGGGCCCTCGCCGCCATCAGACTGCCGTCTGAACGGCCCCCGGCGCCCGTTGGCAGAGGGAGATGAAAAGGATTGTAGTCCTTCTTGCCCTCGTCGGAAACCACCAGAAATCCGATCCCCGGCGGCCCCATCAGCCACTTGTGGACCGAGCCGCTGAAAAACTCGGCGCCTATCTCTTTCGCATCGACCCCTAACATGCCAACCGACTGCGCACCGTCCACCAGCACCTTGACTCCGCGTGAACGGGCCAGGCGCGTCGCTTCGTTCACCGGCAACCGGCGTCCGTCAATATTGGAGACATGGCTGAGCACCAGCAGCCGGTGCGCAGGGGTCAGCATCCAGTTCAGTTGCTCCAGGAAGTAATCTGGCCCGCGGTAAGCTGGCTCATGAGGCTCTGCCGTGGGAATGACCGTGACCTCCACGCCCCTTCCCTGGGCAAGACCTCTCGCCGCCCGGTGCGTGCTGAGATGTTCGACGTCCGTCACCGCCAGACTGTCGCCCGCCTGCCAGTCCACGCTCATGATCGCCAGCCGCGAAGCAGTCGTCGTATTGTAGACCCACGCAACGTCCGCCGCCGACACCCCCAACAGTTCCGCCGCGCTCTGACGCGCCTTCTCCGCGCGTTCATAGAAGCGAACGCCCGCCTCCTTCCCGCGAATCGCGATGATCTCCTCGTTCTCCTCCCGCAGCGCATCCGCCATGCAGCGCTGGACTGACCGCAGAACAGGCCCGAACGTACAGCTGTTCAGATAAATGTATTGGCTTGTCAAAGGGATATCGGCGCGTAGCTGGTCAAAGGGGCAGCTGTCGACCACGCCTTGTTCGCTGTCCATTGAAATACCCGTTTGAATGTGGAAGGGGGCTGCTCTTGCTGCTGGGAGGCATTCCGCGTCACCGCGTCTCGTCCGTCCGCCAATGACCTACTTGGTCGGGTCCAGAGCATCCTGAAGCCCGTCTCCCATCAGCGTGAAAGCGTACATCGCCAGCGCGATCATCAGGCCCGGGAAAAAGGCAAGATACCAGTGCGATTGGATCGCGCTGAGATAGTCATTGAGCATACGCCCCCAACTGGGAAGCGGCGGGTTTATGCCAATCCCCAGAAAACTCAGGCCGGACTCGCCCAGAATCGCGCCGGGGATGCCCAACGTTACGCTGACGATAATCGGAGACAAGGTGTTCGGCAACAGATGGCGGATGATGATGCGGTAGTTGGGTACGCCAATACAGGTCGCAGCCAGTACATAGTCCTGTTCGCGCAAGGAGAGGAATTGGCCTCGCACCAGGCGCGCAATACCCATCCAGCCGGTGACTGCGAAGACAAAGAGAACGTTGCGAAAGCCCGGCCCCAGAACGCTGATGATCAGAATGCCCAGCAACAGATTGGGAACGGAGTTGATGATTTCAATGATACGAATGAGAACAAAGTCGACGGCGCCGCCGTACCAGGCCGCGGCCGCCCCGTAAGGGAGGCCGATTGCAAGGGCGATGATATTGCTGATAAAGCCAATCGCCAGCGAAATACGCGCGCCGTAGATGACGCGCGTCAGAATGTCACGACCGAATGGATCCGTGCCCATCGGATGTTCAAGCGAGGGGAAGAGCCACGTCTTGTCGTACTGCTGATTGTCATAACCCTCCGGCGCCAGTACGTTGGCGAACAAGGCCAGGAAGATCAGAAGCACGACGAAAGCCAGGGAAATCATGGCCAGCAGATTGCGTGAAAATCGTCTCGCCGCGTCCCCCCATAGGTTTCGAGGCTTTGAGTTCAGGTCGAGGGCCAGTGCGGCAGCCTGCGCGGCGGCGCTTAGGCTGTCACCATTCTGCTTCGCCGGAGAGGTGGAAATGGTAAAACTCCTTGACGCCTGTTCCGACCCTAGGCGCGTTTTACATGGTGCCGCCGACACGTATGCGCGGGTCAACCACGCCGTAGAGCAGGTCGGTGACGAGGTAGGCGATGGCAATGGCAAAGGTCCACAGTAGAATCAGCGCCATGATCACCGGGTAATCCCGGTTATAAAGGGCCAGAGTAATTTGGCCCCCAATCCCGGGTATGCGAAAAATCGCTTCAATGAAGAAAGACCCTAAGAGCAGGTTTACGACCATCGGCCCCAAGAGTGTGACGAGCGGCAGTGACGCCGAACGGAAGGCGTGCCGCATCACGACCGCGCTCTCTCGCAGCCCTTTCGCCCGCGCCGTACGCACATACTCCGCCTGCATCGCGTCCACCATGCTGGCACGCGTAAAGCGGGCCATGCCGCCGATCTGGCCGACCGCATAGACAAAGGTGGGCAGGATCCACTGCTTTGGTTCCCCCCATCCACCGGACGGCAGCCACTTCAATATCACCGCGAAAATGATGATACTCATAATGGCGATGACAAAGACCGGGGTGACAAAAGTGGTGATAACGACCACGTTGGTCAGATAGTCCAACCATGTATTCGGACGCAGCGCGGCCAGGATTCCCAGTCCGATGCCAATCGGTATGCCAATCGCCATGGCCGACAGTCCCAGTTGCGCAGTTGCAGGCCAGGAGCGGCTGATGAAATCCGTGACCGGCTCCCCATAGCGGAAGGAGATGCCAAAGTCGCCGCGCAGCGCTGCCCACATGTAGCGGAAATACTGAACGTAGAGCGGTTTGTCGAGGCCGTACTTGGCCATCAGCTTCTCGCGGATGTGTTCAGGAATCTCTCGGAACTCGGATGTCGTCGGCATGGCGTCGAACGGGCCGCCCGGAATGGTGTGGATCATGAGAAAGATCATGATCGATACAATAAACAGGACGCCGATGATGCCGGCGAAGCGTCCCAGAACATAGCGCGTCATCCGTGCTTCCGTCCTTGTGGAAGAGTGGGCGAAAAGAATTGAAGAGAGGAGAGGTGAGAGGACCTGCTCCTCCCCCCTCTCCTCGTCATCAAATTACTATTCCTTAATGTAGGCGCTGTCCAGGAGCATCATGTTATAGACGCCAAGCGTGCCGTCGTCTGTGAGGGTCAGCCCTGAGACATAGTCCTTATACAGGACAGCCTGTACCGGGTTCATTACGAATACGCCGATCGCGTCACGCGCCAGGATCTTGAGGGCCTCGTGATAGAGGTCGCAGCGCTCGGTCGACATCGCCATGGGACGGGCCGTGTCGATCAGGTTGCGGTATTCCTCGTCGGTCCAGCCGGTGAAGTAGGAGGCAGCGGGATCGTCCCACCAGTCCACGAAATTGCTCGGATCGATGAAGTCCGCCCCCCAGCGATTGAGGGCGACTTTCAGTTCGCCGTTGCGCATCTGATCGACATAGAAGGCGCGCTCTACGTTCTGCGGAGTGAGCTTAACACCCAGGTTGTCGGCCAACATACGCTGGATCGCCTCGGCTTCGCGGATGAACTCACCTTCTTTGGTGAAGATCGTCAGCTCGGGGAAGCCCTCGCCGCCGGGGTAGCCGGCCTGCGCCATCAGGTCCGCAGCCAGTTCGGGATCGTAATTCTGGTGCGCGATCAACTCGGGGTCGTCATTGCGCTCGCACGGGAAGTCCTTGGGCAGAAAGCCGTGCGCGGGAATGCAGGTACCCCGCATGACGTTGTCGCACAGGGCCGTGCGGTCAACCGCGTGCGCGAACGCCTTACGCACCAGCATGTTGTCGAAAGGCGGCGTGCGCTGGTTCATGTAGATGTAGACGCCGCGGTTCATCACGCTGATGTAGGCCTCTTGGCTCAGCTGCGGATCAGCAAGCACCTGCACCAGGTCATCGCCGGTCACGCCGACTCCGCCGTCGATATCGCCGGCTTGATACATTTGCAGAAGCGGCGCGCCGACCTCAGGAATGATCACCTGGATCCGTTGTTCAAATGTCGCCGGGTAGTTTCCCGTGTAGTAGGGATTGGGCGTGAAGATCACGTTCTTGCCCCGGTTCCACTCAGCAATGCGGTACGGGCCGTTGCTCGGGGCCGTAGCCGGATCGTTGGCCCAGTCGTCACCATGCTCCTCGACCATGTGGCGGGGAACCGGAGCTGCATGCCAGTTGATCTTGAACATGTAGTAGGGAATCGGCACCTTGGTTGTGAGTGAGAAGGTGTACTCGTCGATCAACTCGACGCCCAACTCTTCTACGTCAACCTCGCCCTTGTTGTACGCCTCACCGGTCTCGAGGTCAAACAGGAACCAGGCGTACACGTTGGCCATCTCCGGGTTCAGGTATCGGCGGAAGCTGTACACCCAGTCCTCGGCCGTTACCGGCGTGCCGTCGCTCCACATGGCATCCTGTCGCAGATGGAAGGTCCACGTTCGGCCATCCTCCGAAAGCTCCCAGCTGTCGGCCGCGGCCGGGTGCCAATCGCCTTCCGGACCCATCTTGGCCAGCTGCTCGATCGTTGCCTCATAGGCGAAGCCTTCGTACTCATTGCGCATGGTGTCGAAATGCTTGCCTTCAATACCGGCAGAGCGGAACACCTGCTGATCAAGAGGCGCAGCGTCGTCAGGCAGCGTAACGCCGCCTGTACTGACAACCTCCATCATTTCCTCTCCGGCCATCTCTGACGCCGGCGCCACGGGCGCACAACCGGCCGCGGTCACCACGATCAGGACTGCCAACAGCGCGATCAATGGGGCAAATCTGTTCATAACTGTAGGTCTCCTCAATGGGTTTTGGGTTGGAAGGTAATTCGGTTGTTGTCGTTGGGATACTGCGAGAAATCGCAGCAAGTATATCTCTTGGGGCTCTTCCGGTCAAGAATCTGAGGCCCTCGCGCAGAGTTTCTTCTGTAAGGCGTATACCAACCTTATGTAACGCCCGCAACGCCGGTATTTGGGGGGGAGAGTCGCTCCTTGGATTGGGCGGCCAGGTCAATTCATGGCCCGCAGGCCACTGACCAGCCTTTCTGAATCTTCCTCGTTGTTGAAAACGTGCGTGGACACGCGAATCATGCTGCCGTCCAACTCAAGCGGCGCCACCAGGACCTTTCTCTCCTTCAAATGTTCCTGTATCTCCGCAGACGTATAATTTCCAAGACTGAAAGTGACGATGCCCGACGACTTCCCGTAGGGCAGCGGCGTATGCAACCTCAGGCCCGGGACCTCCTGCAGGGCCGCCTTGAGCCGGTCCGTGAAATCGGCGATAAAAGCAAACACCTTCTCCCAACCGATCTCTGCCCAGCAGTCGAGCGCCTTCCCGAATCCTATCTGGTCTGCCAGGTTCCGCGTCCCGAACTCGAAACGCTTTGCCTCGTCCAGCAGCGTGAGCCCGCCCACTAGGTCGAAGTCCTTCTGCGAATGGGAACCGATCCAGCTCGGCTGAACCCAGGGGATCATGTCCCGCCGGACGTAGAATCCGCCGGTGCCTTGCGGCGCCATAATATATTTGTGCCCGCTGAAAGCGTAGAAGTCGCAGTCCAGCTCCCGCAAATCAACCGGAACTGCGCCATAGGCCTGGGCCCCGTCCAGTAGAACAGGAACGCCGCGCTCATGAGCGATGTCAACCAGCGCCCGCGCCGGCAGACGCTGCCCTGTGCGCCGGCAGACATGGCTGATTGAAACGACCCGAGTCCGCCCGTCGAGCAGTTGCTCAAACTGCTCCAGCATCTGCTCCTCGTCATGCACGACCTCCAGGAATCGCAACTCGATTCCATACCGATGAACGTGGCTGTACCATGTAATCCGGTTGCCCGGATGCTCCTTGTCGCTCAAAATGACGTTGTCACCCGACTTCCAGTTGATCCCATTGGCCACGATGTTGATTCCGAGCGTCGTGTTCTCACCCAGCACAATCTCGTCGGCGTCGGCATTCATCGACCGCGCGACCTTCTCCCGCGTCGCCTCGAACCCCTCCAGCATCTTCTCGTGAATGCCGGGCGCGGCCCCCCCGGCGTTCTGGAACTGCGCCCAGCGATTCGTCTCCTCGATCACCGGATCCATCTTCGGCGAGAATCCGCTGCTCTGAAAGTATGCATACTCCTGCGTTATGGGAGTAAGCCGGCGGACGTCGGACAGTTGCATTTTCTCTTCCTCTATAGCTTCCGCAACACGATTGTGCTTTCGGCGAAGTGATTCTCAGGGCCCTGCAAGTACACTATCAGGCGGCCATCCTCCGACTCCACTGGCTGCCGCTCCACACCGTCCACTTCGACGTAAACGCGGTCGCCCGGCGCGTACCCTTGCACCACCAAGCCATGATAGCGGATCACGTACGCCCGAATCGTGAGCTCGCCAGACTCGGGTGCGAAGCTCACGTCGACAAAACGCATACTCTTGCTATTGGCCTGAGCTACAAAGGGATGTTGGGGGCCGCCACCTTCTAGCCGCACCGTACAAGATGCCTCCGGTTCCAACCGCGGCAGCGTAAAGAAGCGATTCTTCACAATGTGCGCCAGGTAGCGTGTTTCACTCTCCGAGCCTTGGCCCTCCTCAAGGCGCAGCGAAGAGTACTCCACCTCCTGCGCAAACTCGACTTCATCGGCAACCGCGCCAGCACCCAGTGCGTCCGGTCCCTCCTGCTCCGGTGCCCCCAGCAGGACCGACGTTTCGACCATCAGCTCTTCGAGCGTGCGTCCCGTCGGATTGTGCGCGTGTATGGATCTTCCACCATCGGACACGCGGAATTGGATGTCTTCGTAGTCCTGTAGCCGCTGATAGATCGCTCTCTGCGTCGCCTGCCACAGATTGATACGCTCGGCCTGCCTGATACCATAACACATCCAGTCAAAGGTGCCGCGGCCGTTATTGTAACTGGGATCCACTGTGAACAGGGGGTGATACTGCAACTGGTAGACGCCGTCCGCGAGTGCGGTTTCCGGGTCCTGGTACCTGCTGTTCGATCGTTCGTAAACCGCGTCGATCACGTCAGGCGGTGGGTCGTACTCATGTGTCATGTCCCAGCCGCGCAACTGCCGGCACTCTTCGGTTGTACTGACCACGCCATGGAAGGGAAACCAGAATCCGGGGCTGGCGATCGTCGGCGAGGTCAGAGTCTGGTAGGTGACCACCATATCACCCTTCTCCGGATCGGGCGTCCTGTCTCCATACTCGGCCATCAGGTGAAAGTGGAAGGTGCCTAGCCCCAGGAAGTGCGTCACGTTCTGGTAAAGATAATCCATAGCGTCGATCATTTCCGGATAGACGCTGTAACCGCCGTGGCGCCCGCCGGTGTAAAGTCGAACACCCAGATTTTTCTCGGACTCGATCACGTGTCGGGCGAGGTTAGCCCCCATCATCCACTTGGGCGGACTCTCCTGAATGGCATCGTTGTGCAGACCGATCTCGATGAACGGGTACTTGGAAATCTCTCGCACCCACTCCTGGTCCATCTCCGTTGTGGTCGCCTCGGGTGAAATGTTCGCATCCAGCAATGTATGCGTGGCTGGAATCACATGCTCTCCCTGGTATCGGAGCATCGTCATGTCCACCGATTTGTCCGGATCGTGGCGGATATTCATGACGCCGTCGTAGCTGCCAAACGTCCGCAGCCGCGTATCCCACCGGCCCTCCTGGCCGCAAGCCCAGAGTACGCCGCGCAGTTGGTAAAGCAACGTCTCGGCCCAGTTGAACGGGTTGAACCATCGCCGCACCTCTTCGGCATTCAGGTGTGCCTGCCAAACGCCCCCCATATACTCGAAGAGTGCGTTGGCAATGAAGAGGCTCTTATCCGTCTGAACAATACCGGCGCCAATTCGTTGACGTGTGGCGGTTTCCGGTCCTGTCAAGTCCCCACTGATCTCCATCAAATCGGCAAAGACCGTGGCGCCAGCCTCTGGTTCGGCAATGCATGTAGTAAATCCCTTGTAGCCTGAAATGTACCACTCTTCCCACTTGGCGGTGTCGCCGAATGGGCTGTCGCCCCGCCACTGCCAGGCTGTGTAGCCGTCCGTTTCCTCCAGTTCCAGCCGCGCCAGGCCGAGCAGTTCAGGCGGCAGATTGGTGGGCCCTGTCACGCACAGGAATGCGTCGTCCCTTTCCAGCCAGGAACCGATTGCCTTGATCGCCGCAGACGTCAGGCTGTGTGCACTGGGCAAGAAGAGGAGCGAAAACTCTGTTAGGCGGTCGGCCAGCCCTTCATCCCCGAAAAAACTGTGTTTGAGGTTGAAGCGGTTGAGGCAGGCCGAGACCGTGCTCGGAGCCAGGTAGGCGTGCTGCCCTTTGAGCCAGTTCTTCTCTTGCCCCCAGGCGTCTTCAAACGTATAAACGGCTCCTGCGCGTTGCGCCTCTTCGGCGTTGGCGCACCGCGTACTTTCACTCCACAGAATTCCGATGTTGGAAAAGAGTTCGGGTCGTTCGGAAGACACTGATGGGAGCTCCTGTCATGGAATCGACGCCCTTGAGCGTCTGATCGGAGGACGAAACGACTGTATAGTGACGAGTAAGAGCAGTTTCAGTTCTGCAGCGTCATCTTGGGGTCAAGCGCGTCGCGCAGCCCGTCGCCAAGAAAGTTAATGCACAACAGTGTCACGAAGAGAAACAGTCCGGGAATCAGAGCCAGCCACGGCGCGGTCTCCATGAACTGTTGCGCGCCGATCAGCATCTGCCCCCACGTCGGTGTCGGCGGCTGAACGCCCAGCCCTAGATAGCTGAGACTCGACTCGGCAATAATGGCAAAGCCCAGCGTCAGCGTCGCATTGACGATGACGGGAGCCAGCGTACTGGGCAGGATATGGCGGAACACAATGCGCCCGTTGCGGGCCCCGGTCATCCGCGCCGCCTCCACAAAGTCGCGCTGCTTTATTGAAAGGATCGTGCCGCGCACGATGCGCGCCAGCCCCATCCAACTGAACACCGAGAGGATCAGGATGATGCTCCACACTGATCCGCCCCCGTAACGGGAAAGTATGAGCAGCAGAGGTAAGCTGGGAATCGACAGCATAATATCGGTAAAGCGCATAAGGACGCTGTCGAGATGG
>DAOUHY010000053.1:0-11721 GCA_034428435.1 Caldilineaceae bacterium
GCCCCCACGATCTGAAAATCGAACGTCGCATTACTTGCTTGGACGAGCCCGCTCAGCGCGATCGTATCGCCAATCTGTAGCCCGAGAGCGTCCAACATCGATTGGCTGACGATGACGCCGCTATACTCCAGCGCCAGCGCGTTCATGAGCGCACCGAGCGAATCATTGGCAAACTCCGGCCGGAAATACGCGACCTCCGGGAAATGGCTGCGGTCGATACCGAAGAGCCTGCCGCTGACCAGCCTGCCGCCCACGCGTGTGGAAACCGGGAAATCTCCGATACGGGTCGCAGCCCGCACACCCGGCGCCTGCCTGTGTTCGTCCACCGGCATGTTGATCCACACAAACTCCTCCTCCCCCTCTTCGACCGGTTCGCCGTTTTCGGAGGGAAGTATCCGCAGCGCCGCCCCTTCGGTCAATGTGACGTCCGCCCCAACCTCGTAGAAAATGCGCGCCACCAGGTTGGCGTCCAAGGTGCGCGCCATCGATGCCGTAAAAGTCCCAAGGCTTGTGGTCAGGATAAGCAGCAGCAGCAGGCTGGTATAGACTCTGCCCGTGCGCGCCAGATTGTAGAATGCCAGCAGCATCGAGATCCCGCCCAGCCGCGCCCACAGCATACTCAGTACCAACGCAATGATCGGGAAGAGACGGACGGCCACCAGCGCCACCGCCAGAATAAACAACGCCGGCGCCAAGAACAGCAGTGGATTGTCCAGCGGGTCCGCGGGAACATCGGCCTGCAGAAAGGCGATCCGCCCCTGCGTCCTGAGCATGTAGTAGCCGTAACTCGCTACCCCCAGCAGCAAAAAGTCAAGGTACGATCGCTCCCAGAAGGAGCGGCGCTGTCGTCGGCTTACCTCCTGCTTGGCCTCGACAATTGCCAGCCGCGCCGCCCCCATGGCCGGAAGCACAGTCGCCAAGAGAGCGCCCCCAATCGCGACAACCGTATACGTCATACTGGTCGTCGTCGTCTCGATCTGCAGCGGCGTCTGCGCCTCAAATGTCATGAAGTAGCGCGTCCCGCCAATGAACTGCGCCACCAACTTGCCTAACTCCGGGCCAACGGCCAGTGCAATGATCCCAAGCGTAGCGCCCTGCAGCAGATAGATCGAAAAAACCTGACCGGTCGTCGCCCCCCGGCTCTTCAGAATCGAAATCTCAATCTGCTGCCGCTTTACCGTGCTGTCGGCGATCAGAACGATGAAGTAGAGGACAAGACCCAAAATGGGAATGCTGAAAAGAAGCAGCAATATCGCCTGCGTCGATGCCACCAGCCGGTACCGCCTCAGCGCGGAGACCGGCGACAGTTCCAGATATGTCGTCGCTATCCTGCTCTTGATCTGCCGGTCGACACGGTTGACTCTGCCCAGGAACCGGTCCACGTCCTCTGCGCGCACCGAGTCGCCGTCAACAACCTTGTACCAGCCGACGTCCGTCAACGCATGCGGAACCCTCGCCCCAATCTCACTGATGTAGGTGTTCTCAGGAACGAGGAAGACATTGGCGAACGACAACGCCGGCAAATGCCACGTTGCGCCGCCTTCTGTGCGAGGAATCCAGATCCCGGCAATACGTATCGGTATCTCCAGGCGCACAACATTGCCGGTCGATGTGCGCGCGCTTGGGTCGAAGAGCGTATACCGCTCCCCCACCTGCAATCCAGCCTCCACTGCGAATTCCTCGCTGACAAGGACGTCGACTACCCCGTCCCTGCTCCCCTCAACGTTTGCCTCCGCGGGAAACTCGCCTTCGGCAACGGATACGTACTCCTCAAGGCGGTCGATAAAGCCCAGGTAGCCCCGCAACAGAGGCCTGTCCCGCACTTCATACTGCCCGTCACGCAGGGGAAAGACCTGGAACAAATCGCTCTTGACATAGTGCATTTCCGACCGGTGCGGAAGCCCCAGATCCTGGCTATAGCGGGTCTCCATGTACTGGTCCAGGGCCGCGTACGCATCCCAGTCCGCGCCCTCGACGCTGGAGCCCTTTACATAGTGATAAAAAAAGGAGAAAGCGGAGCGGTTTGGTACGGTCTGCAGTTCATGCTGCAGCAGGGAGCGGTTGGCCGCGTCAGTGTACATCGGCGGCGCCGATGCCAGCGCCACCACCACGCTCCAACCAAGCAGAAGACAAAAAGTCAGAACCGGTTCCGAACTGAAACGCCGGAGAGCGATTCTCCATAGGCCAAGATAGCTGTAAACGGAACGCATTGAATTGTGCAGGAGAGACCGCAGCGCTCCCAAGCAGCTTACATCTTGATGGCGCCGGAGCTAAGCCCTTCGACAAACAGACGGCTGGTAAAGGCGAACAGGATGATGAGAGGAATTGAAGCGATCACATAACCCGCCATCAGTGGACCCCAGATTGTGTACCAGGCCGTTCGAAATGCGTAGAGTCCGATGGTCAGGGTCATCAGTTCGCTGCTGCGGAGTGTGACCAGGGGCCAGATTACGTCGTTCCATGTGCTGAGTACGTGCATAATGGCAACGACACCCAGAATCGACTGCGACAGCGGAATGCCAATGTGACGGAATACCTGCAGTTCGGTGGCGCCGTCGATCCGCGCCGCCTCGAACATTTCGCCAGGCAGAGCTTCGAAGAACTGCCGCAAAATGAAGATGGCAAAAACCTGCCCGCCCGCGATGTAGGGGGCAATCAATACCCAGCGCGTATTCAGAAGACCGAGGTCCTTGACCAGCAGAAAAGCCGGAATCAAGGTGAGTTCACCCGGCACCATCAACAGCGCCAGCACACCGAAAAAGAAGAGCTCCCGCCCAGGGAAAGGATAGCGGGCAAAAGCCCACGCTGCAATCGCAGCCAGTATCACCATACCTACCACCGAGGTGCCGCTGGTGATTATGCTGTTAAGAATATAGCGGGAGACAATGCGCCAGGCTTCAAGATAGTTATCAGGGTGGAGGGGAAACGTAACGGTGAACGGGTAATGGTCGAACTGCGGGATATCCTTGAACGAAATGATTATCGTGATGATGAATGGCAGAAACATGAAGAATAGGAAGCCGAACAATCCCAGATGGCGCCACCAGTCCCCCGTGCGCCAGGCGCGGCGCCAACCTTCGGCCAACGGCAGACGCTGGATTGTTTGTTGTTGTCCTTCCAGTACTGTCATGTCTCAACTCCCCTGTCGGTCTGGACTAGCCCTGCTCCATCCTTGGCCGTTGTCCCGGCAAAGTCTGTTTGCAAACTGCTGGACACTCAATAGTCGCCCGTTTTGACAAACTTCACGTTCAAAATCGTCAGACACATGATCAGAACAAACAAAAACATGCCAATCGCAGACGCATACCCCATCTTGTTCCACAAAAAGGCGTTGTTGTACATCCATAACCCGGGTACCATGCTCGCCGTCCCCGGCCCGCCCGCCGTCATCACAAAAACGGCTACCCAGCCCTGCAATCCGCCGATGACCGCCAGCACGATGATCAGCTTGAACTGACCGAGAATAAGTGGAATGTCGATCGCGAAGATACGCCGCAAACCGGAGCATCCATCTACTAGCGAACTGTCGATTACTTCATCGGAAATGCCCTGCAGGCCCGCCAGATAGATCAGAACAGTCACACCGCCTACCCACGGGAACCCCATGAATGTAACCGCATAAAGCGCCGTCTTCGGGCTGCCCAGCCACGGCTGCTGCCAGTCCTCCAGTCCGACCCCCTCCAGGAAAGCATTCAACAGACCGTGTGTGCCGTCATAAATGAACTGCCACAGCAACAGGATGACGATGCCCGGCACCACCGCCGGCAGGATGGTCAGAACGCGGTATGTGTACTTGTGTACATTGCTGCGCAAATTGAAGATCAGTTCAGCCACGATGAAAGGAAACGTGACCGCACTGATCACCCGCCATGATGTGAGCAGGCTCACGTGGCGCAGCGACTTGAGGAATATATCATCCCTGATGAAAAGTTTCTCAAAGTTCCCCAGCGCCAGGAATTCAGGCTGCAGACCGATGTCCCATTTGAAAAATGCCCGGTATAACCCCATAAACGCTGGGTAATAGTTGAAGGTCAGCAGCAGCGCAAATGTGGGGACCAGCATCAGGTATACGAAGCGGTAGCGGTAGATGCGCTGCCCCAGCGTAGACTGCCTCTCCTGCGGCACGCGCACGTCTGCCATCGTGGCGTGTGACGCAGGCGCACGAATCTCTTCTGTTGTCATTGCGCTATTCCCGTTCCTACACTGCAGGCGGGCTCCACGAGCCTATCCCCGTGGAACCCACCCACATCCATATGCTTCAAATCCTAAGTCTCCAGCCCCCAGCAAACACCACAAGCAACCAGAAGTTCACCAAAAACTGGAAACTAACAACTAGCAACTACTACCCGCAATCCCAGCCGTTCTTCTCGATCGCCTCATCCGCGTACTCGAGCAGCAGCTCATTGATCTGCTCGGCCGCCTGGTCCTGGGTTACAACGTCCAGCTTGAAGTCGGTCCAGATGGCCGCGATCTTCTCCCGCTGCTCAGTACCGATCTTGTCGGGATAGGTGACCATGCCGGCCTCGCCCAACCCTTCGGTGATCGCGCGCAACGGTTCCTTCAGATCGGGATTGACATCAACGCCCTTGATATTGGGCAGGAACGTGCCCGTCTCCGAAATCATCCGGCCGGCGTTCTGCGGTGCGGTCACATAGCGCAGGAAGTCAACCGCCAGCGGCACGATTCCATCCTGCTCCGTCTTGGTCGCCAGCGCCCACTGGGCCGCCGTCGCGCCGCCGATCGGGGGAGCCGCCTCTCCAATTGCAAACGGCGAATCGGCCTCTGTAATGGTGGGCGCGTAGAATGTGCTCCACTCGAAGTCGACCAGCGGATCGGCCTTCAGATAGCCGAAGCGCCAGCTGCCGTCCTCAAATACTGCCACATCTTTCTGGAGGAACTTGCGGTTGAAGTCCGCGCCCTCTGCCGCCCAGTCCGGCGCCAGATACGGGATCAACTGCTTGACCAGTCGGAACCACTCGCCATATTCGGGATCAGTTGCACTGTAGAGCCCGTTCTTCATGGCGCAGCCGACCTCTTCCAGCGATGCGACACCGCCGTCAGCATTGATGACGTCATCCTTCTTGGCGTAGAGCATCGCGCCGATCTGTGACTCGTACCAGGCCAGCCGGGCGTTGGGAATAGTATCCGTCCCCAGTAGCGCCTCCTGCACCTCGATCCACTCTCCGTATGTGCTCGGAGCTGATAGGCCATGCTCGTCGAAAACGTTCTTGTTAAAGAAGAAGAACGTCGTCACCAGGTCGATCGGCACGACATAGTGCTTGCCGTCCGGGCCGCGCTTGGCCTCCGTCGGAATCTCGTAGAACTGGTCCAGCCAGCGCTCGCTCCCCGGGTCGCCCGCGCCCACGTAAGGATTGGGCTGCTCAAAGAAGGGATCCAGCGGAATCCACCAGTTCTTGTCGATCTCATCCTGCACCCAGAAGGAGTGCGTCCACACGATGTGAGGAATCGTTCCCCCGGCCTGCTGCGTTACGATCCACTCATGGCTGGCCAGGTTGTCCGGCTTCCTGATAATCTCGACCGTGGCCCCGGGGTTAGCATCCATGTACTCATCGGAAATGACCTGGATCATGTTGTGCGGAAGCGGATTGTTGGGGCCCTGCTCCATGCTCTCCGTCGGCGTATAGTGCTGCACCCAGATTTGCAGGTTGCCGGTCATCCCGTCTCCACCGGCCATGTCACCCGCTTCCGCCTCCTGATCTGCGGGCGCAGCGGGCGCCGTGCAAGCCGCCAGCGCAACGCCGGCGCCGGCCATACCCATCGACCGAAGGAATGATCGTCTGCTGAGCTTTTTCATGCTTTTCTCCTTGAATGGAAGGTTAAAGTGAAATACAGACTTCAGCGTAGTGCGTAACTGTAGTCCCGCCAGGACATCCCTTTCGATAAGGGCCCACTAGGACTGGAATCACGGCGCCATCGAAGGCGAACGGACCCGACTCGGGGAAAGCCTGGGTCACGATGCAATGCGACCGCTTCAATCCTCCACAATGGCCACCGCCCTCACCGGTGCACCGGTCGACCCTACCCACTTCACCGGTAGCATCGAGAGCGTGAAACCATGCGGCCGCGGAATCTGCTCCAGATTGCACAGGTTCTCTACATGATAGTACTCATGCTCGTACATGACGCGATGCGCTTCCCAGAACTGCTTGCGCTCAAACATCGCCCACACCGGCGGGTCGAACGTTACCGCGTCAATGCCCATCACCTTTACCCCGCGCTCGATCAGCCAAAGCGTCGCTTCACGCGTCATGCCGCTGTGTTCGCTCAGGTACCTGTCCTCATCGTTGTAACTGCCCGCTCCTGTCCAGATCAGCACCAGGTCCAGCGGCTTGATCTCGTATTCTATCCTGTCTACCGCCTCTTCCATGTCTGCGACGCTGATGCCGGCCCCATTTTCCTTGTGCCGGAAATCCAGCAGCACACCGTCGCCGTAGCAGTAATCCAGCGGGATCCCTTCCGGCCCCGGCTTGCCCTCAACCAGGTGCTTGAGCGCGTCAATGTGCGTGCCGACGTGGTCTCCGAGAATCGTCAGATAGTGGGCCGTCAGCGAAGTGACGCCATGCTCCGCCGCCCCGATGCCGCTCGCAAACCCCTCCCAGTCCTCATACATCAACAGCGTCGGGCGAGTCACCCGCGGGAAGACCACCATGTCGTTATGTACGGGCATGCTCAGGTCTATGACTCTGCGCCCCATGCTAGATCTCCCTGGCTTGCCCGCCTGCCAGCGGCGCGCAACGCCCTTCGGCTTCTATCTGAATGACTGATGATTTAAGTTGGCAACTACCTGAATAGAGGAGATGCTCGTCTTTGAGCAATACACTTCGTTCGTTTGCAGGGGACAAAACGTTTGGTTGAAGAACTGTAGATTCACTTTCTACAATAAGCGCAATTATATATATGTAGAATACAAAATCCAAATCGGGAATCCACCACAGGCGCATCCCAAAACGGGGGGCGTATTTTCGAAAACCTCTGGAAGCAACCTGGCCACAACCAGTTTCCCTACCAAATTCCAGCAGTGAAAGCGCCGCCTCTGACCACTGGATACTGACCACTGCAGTTTTGGGCGGTCGGGCCTATTCGGCCCTCCCTTGTGCGGGGGCTCCGCCCCCGCAACGCCCCCTCTCCTACAACATGCCTCGCCGACCCGGTGTCGCTATTCGTAACAGGTCCCTAATCGAACGAGATTCGACCAACCAAGTCCCTCCAGTCCTTTCAAGTTCCCTTATGGGCAGGCCTTGCGCCTACCCACGCCCACCCACGCGCGTCCCCCTCCCCCTCCACGCTCAACAGACCTGTAGGTGCCGGCCTCGTGCCTGCCCTCGCACGCCTATGCAGCCTTCCCTCACCTGCCTCTTCGAATGTCCTGTAGGGGCAGGCCTTGTGCCTGCCCTGTGACTCCCCAAAACATCGATAAACAAACTCAGCAATCGTTGGCATGAATCTCCCGCCAGATTATTCCCACTCCAAATCTGAGATGCACACCGGCGGGTCCCGAACCTTGACGGAAACCATTCCCTATTGTATACTCATTGTATCTACGACCATGGGCAGTCACAGACCCATTTCTTGTAGGAATAACTCAGGAGCAACGAGAAAATGGAAACTCGCGTGCAGAAGTGGGGCAACAGTTTGGCTCTGCGCATCCCCAAACCCCTCGCAAATCAGGTTGGACTCGATGTCAGTTCGCCGGTCAGAGTATCGCTGCGCGGAGAAGAATTAGTCATTACGCCGATTACGCCACCCCGTCTGAAACTAGACGATCTTCTGGCCCAGGTAACGGAACACAATTTGCACGGCGAAGTGGACACCGGGCCTGCCGTGGGCCGCGAAGAATGGTAACCACGCCCGGGTACATCCCTCAACGCGGCGACGCTGTCTGGATCAATTTCACCCCGCAAACTGGACACGAACAGGCGGGCCGGCGTCCCGCTATTGTATTGTCACCAGGGCCCTACAATGGCATTACAGGACTGGCGATTCTTTGTCCAATTACCAATCAAGTGAAGGGATATCCCTTCGAAGTGCCAATTCCTTCAGGGCTAAGGTTGACTGGAGTGATCCTCGCGGACCAAGTCAAGAGTGTGGACTGGCGGGCGAGGGACGCAAGATTCCTATCGGCTCTGCCCGCACATGTTATCGATGCAGTATTGGATAGAGTTGGAACACTCTTGGCAAAGGAACTAAGCTGAGAACTGGGTTGCAGTGGACAGGCTTCAGGAGAAAAGCTGCGACGCCTTTCCGTCACACTCCTGACAGATCTGGGCAAGACGCATTGAACCGCCGCTACCGCTGAGTTCCGTCTCGTAATCGGTCCGCACCCGTCGCCCACTCTCACCGCAAAAGTCGCATCGGGCGTACGCCTGAAAAGGCGTGTAAGCCGCCCGCTGCGCCTCCTGCCGGCTGCGCTCCGATAGCGCCGGCGTCGCAAACCGCTCTACGAATCGCCGCACCTGGCTGTCCGTCTCCCTGGCAACCGCCCGCTCGAAGATCGGCATCAGCGCTGGGTCGTCCGGGCAGCCGCCGTCCTCCAGCGTATGCCACGCCGCCCGCCGCACCCGTACATCCGCATCCTGCATCAGCCGGTACAGCGCCTCCCACGCCGCCTCAACCCGCTTGCGCACATGGCATGGACAGAGGTTCTCGGCCGCATGCAGCCGTTCGACAGGGTCCTCGCTGTAAGCCATCTCAATCAGGCGCTGGATCGTCTCTCCCCGCACACGGTGTTCCCCGCCCTTGAAAGTCGCCTTCTGATGTCGATTCAGCCCCTTGCGTCTGCGTGCCATCTATCTGCTCACCTCCAGAACCAGCCGTGTCGCCGCCCGCGCCGCCTCCGCCGACTTCTCGCACCAACTGGCCTGCTTCGAAAGCCCCTGCAAAATCAGTTCGTGGACCTCTTCTGGGGAATCCGCCAGCCGCATCAGTTCGAGATCAGGGCCTGAGATATTCCCATCCGCCAGCATCGTGCCGCGTAGCCAGTCCAGCAACCCCCGCCAATAGTCGGAGTTGAAGAGCACCACTGGGAACTGCCTGATCTTTCCGGTCTGGATCAGCGTCAACGCTTCAAACAGTTCATCCAGCGTGCCGAACCCGCCCGGAAAAATAATGAATCCCTGCGAATACTTGACGAAATTCATCTTGCGTACAAAAAAGTAGCGAAACTCGATTCCTATGTCGACATACTCATTCACCCCCTGCTCAAAGGGCAGCTCGATGCCCAGTCCGACCGAGGCCCCCTCCTCCGGCTGCGCCCCCCGGTTCCCGGCCTCCATAATCCCCGGCCCGCCGCCGGTGATAACCGTTAGCCCGGACTCAGCCAACAGACGCGCCGTCTCCACAGCCGCCAGATAGTTGGCATCGTCCGGCCGCGTGCGCGCCGAGCCAAAAATCGAGATCGCTGCCCCAAGCCCCGCCAGCGTGTCAAAGCCCTCAACGAACTCGCCCATGATCCGAAACACGCGCCAGGGGTCGGTGTCAGTAAACGTCTCCCCCTCCCCAACCGGGGATTCGAGGATGCATTCGTCCTGGGTCCTCCTCATCCGCATTGCCAATTCTCCAGACTTCTTGTCGTCTATTGCATTTGTGACTGCGTCACTGCGAACCAGACCGCGCTTAGCGCTTGGCACAAACTTGGCTCGCAGATTTTCTCAGTACCCCGCATTCACATACCCCGCCTGCGCGCCGGGCCCAAATCCCAACTCAAACCGTCTTTCCCGAAACTCCTCCAGCACCCCTGCATACCGGGCATCGTCAATGAAATTCTGCCGCTCTGACGCATCCCGTTCCAGATCGAACAGCACCTCCGGCATCTCCTCACCGTAATACTGATACTTCAGATCATCCCACTTGATCATCAGATTGCGCGCCCCAAACTGGCTGACGCTCTCATTGCGCCAGTCTGCTCCTTCCCCCCGCATCAGCGGCGCCAGACTGCGGCTGTCCAGCCCTTCCGGTATCGGGATCTCGCACAGCTCGCACAGCGTCGCGAACAGGTCGCACAGATTGACGTTTTCATCGACAACCCTGCCGCCGCCAAATGACTTGGGCCAGCGTATGATCAGCGGCACGCGCGCACTGGCCTCGAAAAACTTCTGCTTCTCCCAGATACCGTGCTCGCCCAGCATCTCGCCGTGGTCACTGGTGTAGACGATGATCCAATCGTCAAGATCCTGGCCCACGTGCTCCAATGCCGTCAACAGCGAACCGTACATCTCGTCGATCGACTCGATCATGCCATAGTAGCCGGCGACGGCGCGCCGCAACTCCCGCGGCGAGGCATCCACGCCCGGCCGCACCTGCTTCTGGCTCAGAAATGGATGGTCGAATACCGGTTCATCCAGAAACGGCTCCACCCGGTTCAGGTAGTATGTAAACTTCTCTTCACTCGTGAAGTACGGGTAGTGAGGTTGATTCAGACTGACTTTCAGCAGCAGCGGACGTTCCGGCTGCTGCCGGTCATAGTACGGATCGGTGAAGTACTGCTCAATTAAGTCGAGCGCGCCGGTCAACGCATACTCGTCCTGGACGATGTGGGGCGAGTGGCCCACACCCGCCCGCAGCACCTCCTTCGTGTCGCTCCACTTAACCTCCCCCAACCCCCTCGTGTACCGGGCAAAAGAGTCCTCGTCCCGGTCCGCGACAAAATGCGGGCCCACCTGCATCGCCGACCCAATGCGCTGGCTCCACCCCTGCATCTGGTCCGTCCCAGTGTGATGCAGCTTGCCCGCCGCCGCCGTATGATACGCATACTGGCTGAATCGTCGGGCAAACGTCATATGCCCCACCGGCAAATCCTGGGCAAAGACTTCGCAGCCGCAAGTACGCGGCAGCTGACCCGACATCATCGCCTGTCGCCCCGGTATACAGATCGGCGAAGCCGCGTAAGCGTTTCTAAACACCACGCCCGACTCTGCCAAACCGTCCAGCGTGGGCGTACGCACCACCGGGTCGCCCTCGTAGCCGGTAATGTCCGCGCGATGTTCGTCGCTCATCAGAAAAAGTACATTTGGTGGCATATAAGGCACTCCTGCGAGAAGAAAATGTGGATGGTAGCGTTCTGCCCGCGCGCCTGCTTATGCGCCGGACTGAAATATGTGTTGTTACTACTGCTCTGGACCTTCTTGCGGAGCTGTCTTCCCCATCAGCGCCAGCAAAGGCAACTATCAAGGTCTGCCTTCGGCAACCCAGACTTATGCCCCTACGTTTCTGACAGGCCGGTGGGGAACAGTTATTTCCTTGAGCCGGAGATATGCAAGTTCGAACTGCTTTCAGGACTTTCGTTGCCGCAGGCCGGCCAATTCGGCCTCCAACTCCTGCACGCGCTTAACCGCCTGCCGGTGAGCCTCCTCTCCCGCATCCGCACGCTGGGCTTCGGCGTCCGCACGTTGCGACTCTGCCTCGGCCAGCGACTCTGCCTCGGCCAGCGACTCTGCCTCTTCCGCCCTGTTGACCGCGACCTGATAAGTCGGAATGACAAACCCCGAATACACCTCGTCTAATGCTAACTCTTCCAGGCGCGGCTGCCGCCAAAGATCCGAATGCCGAAACTGCAAGCCGGGCAGTATCTCCGATCGGATGACACCCTGGTCATCAGGCGCAATCTCCTCGAAACTGTCCTCCAACGTGATACGGTAGAAATGCATGTGCCCGCCGCTGGGATCGAGAATGTAGTACTCCTTCACACCGCCCAAGGCGTAGTCA
>DAOUHY010000054.1:0-7733 GCA_034428435.1 Caldilineaceae bacterium
GACGAAGATGTTCTCGCCGCTGCCTTCACTAACCTGACCGTTTATGTCGAGGGCGATGCCTTCGGTGAAGCCGTTGTCCTTGGCCTCCATAACGACATTCTGGCTGCTGACGTACTGGCCGCCGATCTTTGCCATTGGGCTGAACATGTTCGAGGCCATGCGACGCCAGCTGCTTACCTGCACATCGACCCCCTCTTCGATAGCTTCTGCGCCGAGATAGCGACCCCAAGGCACGGAAGCCAGGATGGCCTCGACGGGACAACCGCGGCCATCTACACCCAGGCTCTCGTAGCCGCGGAAGACCAACGGCCGGATGTAGGCGCTGTGATGCTTGTTTTTAAGCAGGACGGCTTTGGCCACATCCATCCATTCGTCAACATCGAGGGGCGATGGAATATGGGCCACTTTGCAGGAGTATAGCAGGCGCTCGAAGTGCTCCGGGCCGCGGAAGATCGCAGCTGCGTCGTTGATTTCGTAGGCGCGAATCCCCTCAAAGGCGCTACTGCCGTAGTGCAGCGCATGGGTGAATACATGCACCGTTGCCTGCTCCCACGGGATGATCTCCCCGTTCATCCAGATATAGTCCGCTTGCATCTTCGCCATCGATGAACTCCTTCCTGCCATGTGCGCGCCTGATTGGCGTATGGGAGCCAACCGGCTTCTTTATATGGGCTGGGAGAGCAGGCGGCCTGCCTGCCATGCCAAATCAGGTTGCATTATACAGTGAGAGAATCTGATCGGCTAAGATTGGACCGCGGGGTGAAAAGGATAAGGGAAGGCTTAAGGTAGTTGGCTGGTGAAAAGAGATTGTTGCTGAAGCAAACGCAAAGTCACCGCCACACTCGAGGCAGGTACTGAAAGTACTGTTTGGGAGTTCGCTCAGTGGCGATGGCGACGACCTCAATGGAAACGGCGGTGGGAGGACCCCAGTTGCCGTCGGCGTCCTGGGCTTCGAGGAAGATGGTGTAGGCGCCGGGTTGCCAACCGGTGGTGTCGAGCGACGCCGTCAGGGATTCGACGGTGGAGTCGTATTCGCCGTCGAGGGGCTGCAGCGTTTGGAAGGTGGTTGCGAGCCAGGAGGGCGTGCCGATAGAAAAGCGGGCGGCGCTGATTGGCTGGGCGGGTTCGGTGTCAGAGCCGGTGCCAGCGCTGCGGGTGTCGTCGGCGGTTGCGGGCAGTGTGACTTCCTTCCCCGGAAGCAGGCGCGGCGGGTCGGCGCTGGCGGCGGTCACGTCGGGTCCGGCCGGCAGCTGGTAGGGACGGCGGGCCGTTTTGGCGGCATAGACGAGAGAGTCGAGGATCTGGTCGGCGATATAGGACTCGAAGTAGGGGCAGGTTTGGAAGAAGGCGGTGCCGAGCTCGTAGGTAAAGGCGGCGACGCCGAGGGTGCCGTAGGCGAAATCGGTTGTGCTGCCATCGAAACGGTACATGCAAAGCTCGGGGTTGCAGACTTTGTAGTCGGGGAAATAGCCCAGCTTGCGGCCGAGGCGGCGCAGCCCATTGCGGTTTGGCGCGGGTGTGGAGGAGTGCTCCCAGGGGTAGAAGAGGAGCCGGCCGTAGGAGTGGAGCGAGATGAAAACGCCGTTTGTGTCCTCGGGAGCGAGATCGTTATAACCTTCGCCGCGCTGGTCGGCAAAGACGTCACGGAGATAGGCTTCGATCGCTTGGGTCTCAGGCTCGGATGCTGGCTCGTCGCCACGGTAGAAGTTGGAGCAGACATCGCCGGACGAACAGCCGTTGCAGTGGTTCCACAGGAAGCTGCCGTTGCGGTTGAGGTCGACACCGTGCTTGGGGAAGTCACAGCCATTGGTACTGTTGGTGTTTTTGCGCCAGAGGTGCCCCTTTTCGACCCAGGTACGGCCATCGGGATTGGCGAGTGGGATGATGTGAATACGGTTGTAGTCGAGGAGCCATGTCAGGTCGGGGTCGGCGCCGTAATGGGAGAGCAGCAGTTCGGCGAAGAGGGTTGCGATTTCGGTGGTAGCCAGTTCGCGAGGGTGTTGCGCGGCAATGACGACCAGCTCGCCTTTTTCGATGTCGGTAGTCTGGGTGTTGGTGAGGACGAGGGCCTGAATATCGGAGCCGGCCAGGCCAAAGGAGCGGATCTTGTACCAGCTGTTGCCGATGTCGGTCAGTTGGGCGAGGTCGGGGTGCTGTTCGGCGAGGGAGGCGAGGTCGGCGTGGGTTGCTTCGACTGTGTGATAGCAGGCGTAGCCGGGAATGCTGCGGCTGCCGGCTAGGGCCTGGAAGGCGCAGGGGTCGGGCAAGGAGGCGGTCAGCTCCGTATTTTGTGAGAATGGAAAGCCTTCCTGGGTCAGCCACTGTTGCTGGGCCGGCGACACGAGGGCGACAGCGGACTGTTGTTCCGGTTCGACGTGCCAGATGTCGACCTGCTCGAAGAGAGCATCGAGAGCGTGTGCGTCTGTGTAGTCGATACTGGCAACGATGTCCCCGGCAGAGTCGTTTTGCAGGCAGGGGTCGACACGAGGGGAGAGGCTTACGCCGGCGGCATCGAGCAGCAGCTCGCGGGCAGGCTCGACGAAATTGTACTGTTGCAGTGCGAAGAAGAGCAGCGCGCCCAACAGACAGAGCCCAGCGGCCCAGCTTACGACCCGAACGAGTGCTCTCATAACGCCCGAAGATCAGCGACGGCCAAAGAGCAACAGGCAGTCCCTGCCACGTGCCGGTGCCGTTATGACTTTTCGACCAGCAGCTGGTCCACCGCTGCCGCCAGTTCGGAAAGGGTACTTACCTGCAGGATGGTGTCGCAGAGGGGCAGGTATTCGAGCATATCGCTGTCGCCGGAGCCCCACAGCATGGGCAGTTCGGGATTGAGCCATAGGGTGCGGCGGCTGCGACGGGCCATTTTTCTGAAGATATCGAGCCGGGGATCGTTGTAGTTGTTGCGGCCGTCACCGACGACGATGAGGGTTGTGCGGTGGTCGATGGTGTCGAGGTAGTCGTCGGCGAAGTTCTGGAGGCTGTGGCCGAGGTCTGTGCTGTAGTAGCCGGGGGGCATTCTGATCAGGACCTGTTGGATGGCTTCATTGGCGCGGTTGCCCTGGAAGTCGGGGGTGATGTACTCGAGATGGTCGATGAAGGCGAAGGCGTGTGACTTGCTCACCTGGTCCTGCAGCTCGTAGAGGAGGGAGAGCATGAGCTCGGAGCAGTGGCGCATGGAGGTACTGATGTCGCAGATCACGACCAGTTTGGGCTTGAGGGTGCGATCGCGGTGCTTGATATGAAAGGGGACGCCGCCGTGTTTGAGGTTGGCACGGATGGTGGCTTTGGCGTCGAGGTGTCCGGACTTGGCCCTCTTCTGGCGGAGGGCGATGCGGCTGCGTAGGAGGGCAGCCAGTCGCCGGACTTCCTGGCGCAGTTTCTGCATGTCGCTGTCGGAGAGGGCCTGAAAGGGTCGGTCCATGAGCCCTTCGAGCTGGTCTTCGGGGCGCTGCTCGGCCATGTTTTCGGCGATGCGCTGGCCGGCGTGCTGGCGCAGCTGCTCGCGCAGGGCGTCCATGTTCTGGGCGATGAGCTGGCGCATCTGGTCCAGGCGTTCCTTGTTCATGCCCATCTGGGCCATGAGCTCCATGACTTCCTGCATGGCTTTGCGCACCTGTTCGAACTGGAGGGCACGCTGCATGCGGCGCGCCATCCATTCACGATAGCGCAGATCATCGGCATGGTTGAGGCCCACCATCTGACCGAGGGCGTCGAGCTCTTCTTGTGAGAGTTCCTCGCCGCGCAGCAGCCGTTCCAGCATTTCGCGGAGGCGCTGTCCGAATTCCTGGAGGGCCTGGGCCAGCATGTTGGCCTCTTCTTCGGTCAGGTCTTCCATCAGGTTCATGAGGGGGGGCGGCTCGCCGCTGCCGAAGAAGAGTGGGAAGAGCTCTTCGAAGGTCGGCAGGCTCTCTGCGTCTTTGACCAGGGTTGCGCGCAGGCTGAGGCGGAAGGCGTCCCGGTCCTGGATGCCGAGGTCATCGACGGCGGAGAAGGCATCGGCGCTCTCGGCGAGGCTGACGCGCACGCCGCCGGACCGCAAGGCGGAAATGAACTTTACAATTCGCTCTTCCATGGGATTCTCCTCTGCAACCGGGAACTCAGGCGTCGTGCTCTTGGTTTCCCGACATGCCCCCAGATGGCTCTATAACTGAACGGAGATCAGTCGATGCGCCGGCGGCGGCGGGGCAGTTCTTCGTCCCAATCGGTCTCATCTTCGTCGTCGTCCTGGCCGTCCATCCTTCCCAATTGGCGCTGTACTTTACGCAGGTCGGTCTCGTGTTTCAGCAGTACGCTGAGCGTCGTCTCGAGCGTCTTGCGATCGAGGTTTTCGGAGTTGAGCGTGACCAGAGCCTGTGCCCAGTCCAAGGTTTCGGAGATGCTGGGGTGTTTGCGCAGGTCGATCTGGCGCAGGCTTTGGACAAGCTCCACGGCCTGGCGGGCCATCTGCGGCGCCAGGTCGGGTACCTTGAGGCGGACGACGCTGAGCTCCTGCTCAAGGGAGGGGTAGTCGATGAAGAGGTAGAGACAGCGCCGTTTGAGGGCTTCGCTCAGTTCGCGGGTGTTGTTGCTGGTGAGGACGACGATGGGCACGTGGTTGGCCGCGAGCGTGCCGAGTTCGGGCACGCTGACCTGGAAGTCGCTCAATACCTCAAGCAGGAAGGCCTCGAATTCGGCATCGGCGCGGTCGATTTCGTCGATGAGGAGCACAACCGGTTCGTCGCTGAGAATGGCGCGCAGGAGGGGGCGTTGGAGGCGGAAGCGCATGGAGAAGAAGACGTCTTCCTCGTCGGTGAGGCGGTCGGCGGCTTCGGCGAGCGAGTTTGCGCCGGCGAGGGTCTGCTGCAGTTGATCGCGGAGCAGCTGGGTGTAGAGGAGTTGCTTGGCGTACTCCCATTCGTAGAGGGCCTTGGTCTCGTCCAGTCCCTCGTAGCACTGCAGGCGGATGAGGGTGCGGTCGAGCGAGCCGGCGATGGCTTTGGCGAGCTCGGTCTTGCCGACGCCGGCCGGCCCTTCGGTCAGCAGCGGTTTGCCCAACTGCTGCGACAGGTAGACGGTTGTGGCGATTTCGTCATTGGCGATGTATTGCTGGCCGCCAAGAGAGTCTGTCGTTTCTTCGATCGACTTAAATGCGCTGGTTGTATTCATGTGAGGGGGAGTCTCCTTTGGCCGGCGGCTGGTGCGGCGCAGGAATGCTGGCAGTTGGCCGCAGCGTTATGTTGTAGTGTATCTGAGAGGCAGGCGCTTTGCAAAGCATCGGAATCGACCCGGGTTTCGATGCCCGGTTTGCTTGCGGTTGGGTGCATCACTTGCGGGCGCCAAAAAATAGCAGTTGCGCGAATTTCGGTATTTCAGCTATATTTCTGTCGCGTGCGCCCGAAACGGGGAACTTTCGAGATCACCGGGCCGTGCGTCGACAAGAAGGAAGCCACGGCAAAAGCAGTTCAGATTCTCAAATGCAAGGAAATTCGAATGCTTGATAGAGATCGCCTGATCTCGTTTACGCGAGATATCGTCCGCATCCAGAGCCTGAGCGGTGAGGAGGCGCAGGTCTCCCGCCGTATCGAGGAGGAGATGACGGGGCTGGGGTTCGACAGGGTGTGGACGGATAGCGTGGGCAACGTCGTTGGGGTGGTCGAGGGTGCGCAGCCCGGGCCGACGATCGTTTTTGACGCGCATACGGATACGGTCGGTGTTTCGCCGGGGGTGCCGTGGGAGTTGGACCCGTTCAGTGGGGAGATACAGGACGGGGCGCTGCACGGGCGCGGCGCGGCGGACATGAAGGGCGCGCTGGCGGCGATGGTGCATGGCATCGGCGGGCTGGACCGGGCTGAGATGAAGGGCGAGGCCGTGGTGAGCGCGTCGGTGATGGAGGAGGTGCTGGAGGGTGTGGCGCTGGAGAAGGTGATCGAGCAGACGGGCGCGGATTTCGTTGTGATCGGTGAGGCGTCGGATCTGCAGGTAGTGCGGGGGGGACGCGGCCGGGCCGAGATCCACCTGACGACGACGGGGCGGCCATCGCATTCGTCGGCGCCGCAGATGGGACGCAACGCGGTGCTGGACATGATGCGGGTGATCGCGGCGGTGGAGGACCTGGCGCTGGACGAGCACCCGCAGATGGGGCCGGCGATCTTTGCGTTGACGGATATCATCAGCGAGCCCTACCCGGGTCATTCGGTTATTCCCAGCATTTGCCGGGTGACGTATGACCGACGGCTACTGCCCGGGGAGGCGGCGGAGCGTGTGCTGGCGGACATCAGCGAGCGACCTGAGCTGGCGGACATTCAGCTGGATGCGCGTGTGGGGACGGGGGAGTATACGAGCTATACGGGGCACACTTTTGTGACGGAGAAGTTCTTTCCGGCGTGGCTGGCGGATGACGCCGACCCGTTTGTGACGGGCGCGCTGGCGGCGGTGCACGGGGCGGGGATCGATGCGGGGTTGAACGCGTATCGATTCTGCACGAATGCTGCTTACAGTGCGGGTGTGGCGGGCATTCCGACGATCGGCTTTGGACCGGCGACGGAGGCCGATGCGCACATCATCAATGAGAGACTGAAGCTGGACGATCTGATCGCGGCGGCGCAGGGGTACCGTGCGATCGGCGAGGCGGTGTTGAGGTGACGAAGCCTCACATGCTGTGAATCAGTATGCTGGTCCAGATAGTGGAGCGGCAGCGTTGCCGACGAATCCATGAATCACAGTTCTGACGCCGAAACAGGAAATACCAGACTGGGCGGTCTTCCAACCCCGAACCGGCTAGCTCAGCGACTGTTCCGCGGGCTGCCAGATGCCGACCTCATGCCCGGACCAACGCTTTCTGCAACTTGCGGCGCCGGGAATCTCCTCCTCGCCGGCGGCGTGCGAGCGCTTGAACGGACAATCCCTTCTTGCGAAACTGGCATAGGTAGCGGCCTCTTGTAACACGGCTGCGACTGGCTGCGCGCCAAAATGGCGCAGCGATGCCAATGATGCTTTCCTTTTGCGATTGGCAGGAGATTGCAGAAAGGAAGCGTATGGTGTGCCTGACGATCGTGAGTATTTCAGGTGCGTTTAAGGAAAGCTTACTGCGCTTCGTCTCCTGTCGGAAGCAAACCTAAAGGGCGTCCAGCGCTGCAGAAGGAACAGGCACTGCTGGAGGATTTACCACCTCATCAGCCGGACAACAGATTTTGACATCACCGTCGACCGATCAAATGGAAAAGATCACGCTTACCGAGACTGAAGCCAGACGCCTGGCCGTTACCGTGCAGCGGCTGGAAGGGCCGCGCGTTGAGGCCAGCAAGGCGGGTATCATCGAGCTAATGAGGCAGATCAACTGTCTGCAGATCGATCCGATCCGGGCGGTGGAGCGGACGCAGCTGCTGGTGTTGTGGAGCAGGATGGGGGTATTTGACCCAGCGTGGCTGGAAGAACTACAGCAGGAGCGCCTGATCATTGAGGACGACGCGCACCGCGCCTCCTACGTTCTGACGGAAGACTATCCGCTCTTTCGGCGCTGGATCGGGAGTCTATTTGAGAGGAAGGGCGCGGGGATAGAGAGGGCGCGCGAGTGGATGGAGGCAAACGAATCGCTTCGAGTAGAGATTATCGGACGGCTCGGTAAAGAGGGCCCTTTGACTTCAACTGTTTTCGACGACCTGGAAGCAGTGCCATGGTTCCCTTCGAGATGGTTTAGCGGCAAACCCGCCTCCATGATGCTGAGTCTTTTGAGCTGGCAGGGCGTTGTGATG
>DAOUHY010000055.1:0-1955 GCA_034428435.1 Caldilineaceae bacterium
GCTCCCTGTACGCGCACGTCAATCTTGGATTCCTCAGAATACCACCCGGCGTGCGGCGTGAGCAAGATGCGCTCTTCCTTCAGGAAGGGATGGTCCGCAGCCACCGGCTCGACATTCAAAACGTCCAGCGCGGCGCCGGCTATCTGCCCGCCCTGAACTGCTGCCAGCAGCGCGTCCTCGTCCACTAAGGCGCCGCGCGCCGCGTTCACAAGGTAGGCAGTCGGCTTCATCATCGCCAGCGTCTCTGCATTGATAAGGTGGCGGGTCTCCTCCGTAAGCGGCGAATGCAACGAAATATAGTCGGAGTTTCGCAGAACCGTGTCCAGATCGACGAGCTTCGCCCCCAGCGCCTCCATCGCCGCCGCGTCCACGTACGGGTCGTATACCAGGACCTCCAGCCCCAATCCGCGACCCTTGGCCGCTGTCGCTTGGCCGATCCGGCCGCAACCAATGACGCCCAGCGTCTGGTCGCTTAACCGGTAGAGAATACCGCCCGATTCACTGTTCCATATTCCCTGGCGCGTCGCGCCCAGAAGACCCGGCAGACCGCGCGCCTGTGCCAGCACAAGCGCAATAGCGTGCGTAGAGACCTCATCAATCGAATAGTCGGGAGCGTAAGTCACCCAAATGCCCCGTTCCGTGGCCGCTTCGATGTCGATGGCATCCAACCCCGTCCCAACGCGGCAGATTAGTCGGCATCGTTCCAGGCTCTGAATCAGATCCGCCCGCACCGGCTGGATCGTTACCATCATAGCATCACATCCCCGCGCGGCCTGCCTGGCTTCCTCCGTGTCCAGGTTGCCGGCATGCTCTACCTCCAGACCCGCGGCGCTCAGGATCTCCCTTTCTATCTCGATATCCCCGAATCCGGGGTAAGCAATCACTGCTTTCAAGTTCATGAGCTCTTCTCTTCAGTAATAGATTTGGGATGCAAAAGTGGGCTGGTGAAAAGTGCACCTTTTCAGCACTGGATTGTACTGGAGGTTACCCTACCGCGTCGACGCAATGGTTATTCTTTGCCAACAGGCAAGACTCTGCAGTCACTGGAAACGGTTAGAGCACACTGCCAAAGCCAGCAAACTAAGCTGGGTCTGCTCCTGAGTTCATTTCTTCTCGAATGACGCGTCGCTGTAGCGTCTCAATATTCTTTCTTCGAATGCTTTCCTTCAGTGCCTCATTGACCAACGTCTGATATCCCTGGCCACCAGCTTTCTCCCTGAAATACGCCACCACTTCGGCATCCAAGTAGATGTTCACCCTCACCTTTCGTCTTGAAACAGGCTTACCGCCAATTCGCAAGTAGGCGAGAGCTATCTGTTCTGCCGTCACTTCCGGTATATCGCTAAGATCGATGTTATCATCCTTCTTTCTGTCCAGGGTTTTCCAATCTGTTTGTGATTTCATCAAGTTTGATTCACGTTTTGTTCTCGACCGAGAAAAATGAAATGGCAAAGGAAGATGCTCTAGGTTCAACAATGCTATAGTGAGAATGCCTCATCCAGTCGAAACATCCTTAAGACTGGACGCGTCGCTGACCTCAACGTGAACATCACTACGCGCCAGAACCTCCGGCCGCAGCGCCGTTCCGAGCCCGGGCCGGTCAGGAAACTCCAGGTGCCCGTCCCGGATCACCAGCCGTTCCGTCATCACGTCGTTGTACCAGCCCTCCGTGTACGCCCGTACAGTCTCCATGATCATGGCATTAGGCGCGTGCGCCGCCAAGTGCGCGGCCGACCACAACGCTACGGGGCCGATCGTGTCATGCGTTGTAAAGGGCAGATAATAGGTATCCGCCAGCGCGACAATCTTGCGCGTCTCGGTCAATCCGCCCGTCCAGGCCATGTCGGGCATCACGATGTGCGCCGCGTTCTTTTCTACTACCTGCCGGAAGCCGAACCGGGTGAAAAGACGCTCGCTTACACAAATGGGCACCTTGGTCGCCGCAGCCAGCCGCG
>DAOUHY010000056.1:0-12945 GCA_034428435.1 Caldilineaceae bacterium
TCATCGGCGACAAACCGATGAGCGCGTTCGACGAGTTTGTCGAGCAGTGGAAAAGCCAGGGCGGCGATCAGATAACGCAGGAAGTGAATGAATGGTGGGCGGCCAGGTCTTGAGTGGGCAGGTGTCGTCGACGTTAGTCTGAGCAGGAAATTGCGGGCCTATCATGTTGTCCCTCCACGAAGGAGACAGTGAGGCAACTACGAGGGCACCCACAAGGGGTGCCCCTACGGTGTGATGGCTGGTTGGAAGGAAGTGTCGACGAGGCCTAGCTGCTGACCTGGACTGCGGGCACCAGCTCGGAAGCGGCGGCTACGGAAAAGGCGATCTGTCCGTCCTGTTCGGCGGCGAGTACATGATCGCCGCTGCCCACACGTCCGTCGAGGATTTCCAACGCCAGCGGATCGGCCACGGTGCGCTGGATGGCGCGCTTGAGCGGACGGGCGCCGTAGGCCGGGTCGTAGCCGTCCTGAACGATCAAGGCCTTGGCCTCGTCGGTCAGATCGAGAGTAATGTCGCGGTCGGCCAGCAGGGCGCGCAGGCGTTCGAGCTGGATTTCGGCGATGCCCTCCAGGTGCCCGGCCGACAGGCTGTGGAAGATGACATTCTCGTCGACGCGGTTGAGAAACTCCGGCCGGAACTGCTGGCGCATAGCGGTCATCACACGGCGCTCTACCTCTTCATCGAGCCCGGCGACGTCGAGGATGTACTGGCTGCCGACATTGCTGGTCATGATAATGACGGTGTTGCGGAAGTCGACGGTGCGGCCCTGTCCATCGGTCAGCCGGCCGTCGTCAAGCACCTGCAACAGGACGTTGAACACCTCGACGTGGGCCTTCTCGATCTCATCGAATAGAACGACTGAGTAGGGGCGGCGGCGCACGGCCTCCGTGAGCTGACCGCCTTCGTCATAGCCGACGTAGCCGGGCGGGGCGCCGAGGAGGCGGGCGACGGTGTGGCGCTCCTGGTATTCGCTCATGTCGATGCGAACGAGGTTGTGTTCGTCATCGAAGAGGTATTCGGCCAGGGCGCGCGCCAGTTCGGTCTTGCCGACGCCGGTGGGACCGAGGAAGATGAAGCTGCCGATGGGGCGGTTGGGGTCCTGGAGGCCGGCGCGGCTGCGGCGAATGGCGGCGGCGACGGCGGCGACGGCCTGTTCCTGGCCGACCACGCGTTTGTGCAGTTCTTCGTCCATGCGCACGAGCCGTTCGCGCTCGCCTTCCATCAGCTTGTTGACGGGGATGCCGGTCCATTCGCTGACGACGGCGGCGATCTCATCGTCGTCGACCTCCTCTTTCAGAAGCGCGCCGCCGGCCTGGATGGCGGCGACATTCTGGCTGGCGGCGTCAAGCTGCTGCTGCAGTTCGTTCATGCGCCCGTAGCGCAGCTCGGCAGCCCGCTGCAGATCGTAGTCGCGCTCGGCGTGCTCGATATCGGTGCGCAGCTGCTCGCTTTCTTCTTTCAGGGTGCGCAGTGCCTGGATGGCGTCCCGTTCGGCCTGCCAGCGGATGGAGAGCTCGGAGCTGGTTTCCTGCAGGTCGGCCAGCTCTTTTTCGAGGGCATCGAGGCGCTGTTTGCTGGCCTCGTCGGACTCCTTGCGCAGGGCTTCGCGTTCGATTTCAAGCTGCATCGCCTGGCGTTCCAACTCGTCCAGCTTTTTCGGTTTGGAGTCGACCTGCATGCGCAGTCTGCTGGCGGCCTCGTCGACGAGGTCGATGGCCTTGTCGGGGAGCTGGCGGTCACTGATGTAGCGGTGGCTGAGCTGGGCGGCGGCGATGACGGCGCCATCGGTCACGCGCACGCCGTGATGGACTTCGTAGCGCTCCTTGAGCCCGCGCAGGATGGAGACGGTATCCTCGACGGTGGGTTCGCCGACGAAGACGGGCTGGAAGCGACGTTCGAGGGCGGCGTCTTTTTCGATATGTTTACGGTACTCGTCGAGGGTGGTGGCGCCGATGGCATGGAGCTCGCCGCGGGCCAGCATGGGCTTGAGCATGTTGGAGGCGTCCATCGAGCCCTCGGCGGCACCGGCGCCAACGAGGGTGTGCATCTCGTCGATGAAGAGGAGGACCTCGCCTTGGGCGTCGCGGATTTCATTGAGAACGGCCTTAAGCCGCTCCTCGAACTCGCCGCGATACTTGGCGCCGGCCACCAGAGAGCCCAAGTCGAGCGCGACCAGACGCTTGTTTTTGAGCGTTGTGGGCACGTCGCCGTTGATGATGCGTTGGGCCAAACCCTCAGCGATGGCGGTCTTGCCGACGCCGGGTTCGCCGATGAGGACAGGGTTGTTCTTGGTGCGGCGGCTGAGGATCTGCACGACGCGGCGGATCTCCTGATCGCGGCCGATGATGGGATCGAGGTTGCCTTTGCCGGCTTCGGCGGTCAGGTCGCGACCGTATTTTGCAAGGGCTTCATACTGGGCCTCAGGGTTCTGGCTGGTGACACGCTGGCTGCCGCGCACAGCGGCCAGGCCCAGCATGATGGCGTTGTAGTCGACTCCGTGGCGTTCCAACAGCTGGCGGACGTCACCGTTACGGGACGAGGCCATCGCCATGAGGAGATGCTCGGTGGAGGTGTACTCGTCCTTCATGTTGGCGGCGATCGTTTCAGCTTCTTCGAGAAGCTGAGCCAGATCGCGGCCCATGCGCATTTCCATTGCGCCGCCGCTGACGCGTGCCTTGGCGGCGAGGCGCTGTTCGACGCCGGCCTGAAGGCTTTCCCTGTCTGCGCCCATACGACCTATCACGGCAGGCACGACGCCGCCCTGCTGGCGCAGTAGCGCGAGCAGGAGATGCTCCGGCTCGATGCTGGCATGCTTGTATTCCCTGGCCTCGTTCTGGGCCTCGACAATTGCTTCACCTGCCTTCTCGGTCAAGCGATCGAATCTCATTTATCTCTCCCTTTCGGTTCCTAATCCCAATCCGGCACAGAATGCCTCGCACCGGACCTGCTGTGGCCGTGTGTTTTCTGAATTCAGTGTAGTCTGCGTTCATCACAGGCACGTTTGCACAGTGTAAGAGAAAGATATGCGGTGCGGCGGGGACACTGAGATCGTTCTTGAACGGGTAGAGGGGACGGGTCGCGGGGCTACAGGAGGGCTGTCAGGGCAAGGAGTGCGCCGCTGAGGAGGAAGAAGAAGGCGGCCATCGCCAAGACGATGTAAAGGGGGCGGCTGGCATGCAGCAGGGGACGGCGCCAGAGGAGCGGGATAAGGGACAGGGCGATCAGCAGCGCGCCGACGACTGTTTCTGCCGGCAGCCGGGGAACCGGGTTGCGCCACGGTGAGCGGGAGATGTGTTGTACAGTTTCGGCTGACGGGACGGGGACGGTGATTTCGGCTAATGCGTCGTTCATACCTCTGCGGCGCACATATACGGACAGGTTCCACTGGCCGTCGCGGTTGAGGAAAGCGCCTTCGGCGGCGAAGGCGTCCTCGCCCAGGCCGGCCAGGTCGAGGCGGGCCTGCCCCATCTCACCTGACTCGTGGGAGAAGAAGAGACGCACCAGTTGGACTTCACCGATGTCAGAGGAGTCAGGATGGGAGAGATGAACCCAATAGCGGTTGCGGCCGACCTGATTGGGCGTTATCTGCAGGTGGACGGCCAGATCACCATCGTAAGCCATTTCGTTGAAGGGCAGCGAGGGCGCCGCGGGGGCAGTTGGCGGCGGAAGGTTCGGAGTGGGGGTCTGCACAAGTACTGCCACTGAAATGAACAGCAGGGCAGCCATGCCAGCTTCGGCGGCCACGCGGCGCGTGAAGCGGCTGAGCTCGGATGTGTTAGCGACGGTATCCTGGGCACGCTTCACTGCACGATTGTTGAAGTAGGCGAGGGCGAGGATGGCGGCGACGATCACCAGTTTAATGAGCAGGACGCGCCCGTAGGTTGTCGTGAAGAGGCTGGAGGCGTCCGGCAGTTGCACGAAACTGCCGAAGAGGCCGGTCAGGGCCAGCAGGAATACAGCTATCTGGGCGCTCAGGGAGTAGCGCGTCAACAGGAGGACCATCCAGTCGGGGTCGGGCAGTGTACGCCGTCGATGAAGCTGGAACAGGAGGAGCGCCAGAAAGATGAGACCGCCGGCCCAGACGGCGGCGGCAAAAAGGTGGGCGAAGTCAGCGGCGACGGCCCAGCCACTGCCGGGGGCGGCAGCGGCATGGCTGCTGGCAGCCAAGGTAAAGAGTGCGGCTGCAGTGAGCAGGGTGGCCCCGGTACGCTGGGGGAAGGCCCTATGCCATGTTTGTTCGCCGCCGAAGAGGAGTTCGGACCAGGCGCTGCACACGAAGATGATCACGGCCACAAAGATCCACAGATTCGGGCCGTAGATTATGGTTCCCCCCAGCGCGAAGCCGATGAGCCACGTATGGAGCACGTAGAGAATTGGCCACAGGCGCGGGGCTAAATCGGGTGGAATGGGCCGGCGAAAGAGAATCTTAGCCCAGCCGTTGGGGTAGAGCAGGGGAATGACGCCCGCCAGCAGCGCCTGCCGGATAAGGAGGAGTCGACCGGGTCGGGTGGCGAGCAGGAGCTCCAGGAATCCGTCAGTGCCTCCTAGGCGCAGTGCCTGAAATAGGAATTGCAGCCATCCTGATGCTATCAGGAGCAACACGCCTACCATGGCTGTTGATCTGAGCAGTGTATCGACGAGACGTTCGGGAAGTTTGTCGGTCCTAGATTGCGCCAGCAGCCAGCGGACGGACAGCGGTCCTACCAGCAGTGCAGCGGCGAGCAGCGAGATCCAGCGGAGGATTGAGTCGGTGAGGGGCGGAAGCCCTTGCTGGCTGTGGACGGGGACCTCGACGGCGGTGCCTGCGGGACGCGTGCCGTCGGGATTGAGGATGGTGAGGGGGAAGGAGCCGACCCATTCGTGGCCGTCGACGCTGGAGAGGGTCTGCCAGACGACGGTGTAGACGCCCGGTTCGATGCTCTCAAGCGGGAGGGTGAGGTGGTTGGGGTCGTCGGGGTCGAATTGCGGCGCGCCGGTCGGGATTTCGGTTCCAGCGGCGTCGAGGACGCGGGCACCGGTGAAGGTCTCTTCCAGCGGTTCGCTGAACCAGAATTGGATGGCTGCGGGCGGCTGGGTGAGTTCTGCGTCCGGCTGGGGGTCGGCGCGTACGAGCAGGGCGTGGGCGCGGACGGCCGGGGGCGAAAGCACCAGGGCCATTGCCGCGGCGAACAACGCCAGCGGCAGGCCTGCTGCTATCATCATTTTGGCGGCCGCCCCTATTGGCTTGGCCGCGCCATGCCAGGGCGGCTTTGACATCGTGCAGCTAACTGTCTTCTCCGCTCAAGTTGCGCGAGTTGCTCGGAGACTGGCTCTCGCCCGGCCCTTTGCGTCTTCGGGCCAGGAGAAATGCGCCGAGAAGCAGTAGTACCGGGAACGAACTGCCCATGCAGGGAATCCCTAGTCCTTGGTCAGCCTGGTCTGGAGGCAGTTCGGACTCATCTGAAGCTTGATCGGAAGCCGATGGTGTCGATTCAGTCTCAGCACTTTCCGGCGCGGCCGTATTCGTGGGCGAGGATTGGTCGGGCACCGCCGTTGCAGTTGGTGCGGCGGTTGAGGTTGCTGCTGGTGTGGCCTCAGGCTCGTCAGCCTGGATGGTGAACTGGAACTCGCCTTCGGCGTCATCGCCGTCGTCTGCGGACAAGGTGCGCCAGCGGACGGTGTAGACGCCGTTGGGCAGGTCCGATTGGAGCGAGACGGTCATCAGTTTGCGGTTGTCATCGTCGATGGCGGCGTCGTCCTGGTCTACTTTCTGGTCATCGGGGCCGTAGACCTCGAGGCTGTTTTGGCCTTCACGGCGGAAGAGCTCCTGGGTGAACCAGACCTGTACCTGCTGCGGCGCCTGGGAGACGACTTCGCCGGCGGCGGGCACGGCATCATCGTAGTCGGCATGGGCCAGGACGGCAGTGGATAGTGGGTAGTGGATAGTGGCCAGTAGCACTCCTACCCAAAGCAATATGACTGTGCCTCTATGCAGTTGAGTCGCGATCACAGGCTAGCCTCCGTGACTGTGGTCGTGGCCGTCGTCCTGTGTTTCGTCGGTTTCAACTTGGACGCATTTGTCGTTTCCACTTTCCTGGCCGGCGCTGTCTTCGCCCGTTTCTTCGTCGTCATGGCTATGACTGTGGCCGTGGTCATCATGGGCCGACTCAGTTTCTTCGCCCTCTTCGTGAGTTTCCGCTTCCATCTCCTTTTCGGACAGTTGCAGGCAGTCAAACCAGTCGAAGACGCTGCTGGAAAAGTGGTGCTGCTGGTCGTGTGCGGTCGAGGAGAGGGGCACAGCGTTTTCCAGATCGTCGTCGGCAAGTGACGCTGTGAGATCTGTAAGTGTTGCGGCCAGCGTCTCCGCCTCTTCGGCCAGTTCCTGCGGCCAGTCAACTGCATTCAGGAGGGGCACGAGGTATTTGATCTGTCCGGCGTCGCCCGGCATGATGCCGTCACCGTCTTTCAAGCGTCTGTGCAGTGCGTGGATGTCGACCTTGTCGAGAAGATAGGCTGCGGAGACTGCGTCATAGACGGAATGGGCGAGTCTTTCTGCGGCCATCTCGTCCTCGGCTGTTTCAAGTTCGGCCAGGCGGGCTTCCAATGCGGCAATGCGCTCGGTCAGCGTTTCAAGCGTGGGGGCTTCCTCGTGGGCGTGGTCGTCTCCTTCACTGGCGAAGGAAGGGGTGATTGGGGAGGTAGCGTAGAAGACGGCAAAGGCAACTGCTGCACACAGCAGTAGTACGGATAGGCGGACGGTGTTGGGTATTCGCATTGGAATCTCCTTCTACTAAAACAGATAGCAAGTTTCGAGTGGTCGGGGGAATGGCACGATTCGGTTTCATTCAATTATATCATTTGGTGGATAGTTAGAGATACCGTAGCTACGCAGCGGAAGGAAGACGGCCCCAAAGGCCAGGAGATAGTAGAGAGGAGAGAGAGTTGCCTTCGCTCGGCTGATTCAGGGTCGCGAACTGGAGAGAGCGAGAGGTGACGAGATGCCTTCGGGGGAGGGCGTTTATTGGCAAGTGGCCAGGCCGAGGGTGGCCAGGTCGTTGTTTTGGATTTCAAGGAGTTTGGCAGGAATGCATCCGGTCAACCTATTGCCACCGAGATACAGGGCCGACAGGTTGGTCAGGTCGGTCAGTTCGGGTGGAATCGATCCGACCAGCTCGTTGTCGGAGAGGTCAAGTGTGTGCAGATGGACGAGGGCGCCTAAGCGCGGGGGAAGGGAGCCGGTCAACCTGTTTGCGGAGAGATCGATGGCGGTAACGCGTCCGGCGTCGTCGGTGGTGACGCCGAACCATTGGGCGAGGGGGCTGTCGGCGTCCCGCCAGTATGTGTTGCGCCGCCACTGCGGGCCGCCGGTGGCAAAGTAGAAGGTGGTCAGCGCCTCTCTGCAGGTGGGCAGGCGGGTGTCGCTGAGGTCCTCGATCAGAATGTTGAGCAGATCTGCCGGCATGCAGCCGGTGAAATCATTGCTTGCAAGATGAAGAATCAGGAGGTCATCAAGTTCGCTCAGCCACCAAGGGAAGGCGCCGGTCAGGTCGTTGTCTGACAGTGCGACAACCGACAGACCGGTGAGCTGGCTGAGCTCGGTGGGGAGCGGGCCGCTGAGATCGTTTCCTGACAGATCCAGCCATGTCAGATTCAGGAGATTACCCAGTTCAGCGGGGATTAACCCGCTGAGGTTGTTGTTGTCCAGCTCAAGATTTGTGAGAGCAGAGAGGTTGCCCAAGCCGGCCGGAATCGGTCCCTCCAGGTTGTTGCCAGACATGCGCAGTATTTTCAGGTTGGGGAGGCTTTCCAATCCGGCTGGGATATACCCGCTCAGGCGGTTCCTGTTGAGATTGAGTTCGATCACGCTGCCGTTTCTGTCGGTGGTGACACCGTGCCAAGTCTTGAGCGGCTCATCGGTCAGCCAGTTGCCGTCCCGGGTCCAGTTCGCGCCGCCAGTAGCATGGTAGAGTGCGATCAGGGCGTCTCTTTCGGAGACGAGGGCCGGCATCAGGTCGCTCTGCGACGGCGTCTGGGGGGCCTGGAGTGGGGTTGTGGCGGCGGGGGCCGGTGACGCAGTTGGCGCGGCAGCGGGGGAGGGAATCGGTGTGGGCACCAGCGCAGATGCTGTCGTTGCGCGCTGTGTGCTGGCTTCAACATCGGCATACTCGGAGCCCGGAGCGTTCTCATTCCGTGCACTGACGCGATAGGTGTGGCGCCTGCCGGGCAGGACTGTGGTGTCAACATAGCTCGTTGCCGAACTACCGGTGTTTTCTTCCAAGACCTGGAACTGACCGTCAGAATCCGCTTCGCGATCGCGACGCAGAATCTGATAGCCGCTAACAGTGCCAGAGCTTTCCGGCGCCGACCAGTTCAGCGTTACGCTATTGTGGGATGCTTCCGCCTTGAGGTCGAGGGGCGGTCCGGGCAGAGCGGCCGCGGGCGCTGCCGGATCGGTGGAAGAGGTTGCGACCACCGATTCTACAGGGGAACTCCAATCACTTTCAGCGCCGTCGTAGCGGGCGCGGACCCGCACCTGGTATCGCACGCCTTGATTCAGGCCGGTGATCACGTGGGAATGGTTGGTTGGGTAGGCGTTGCCGGGTTTGTCGTGCTGTACGGGGAAGTTCTGGCCGGCGCGGGCCCAGGAGAGACGATAGTCGAGAGGCGTGTCGGCGGGGGCATCCCACGAGACATCCAGTTCACCGGGATGGATGCTGCGGACGCGCAGTCCTTCGATCGCCGGAGGGTTCTCTTGTACCGTTTCGGAGCCCGGGAGAGAAGAGAGGAAGGGAAGGACAGCCATTGCGGCTGCCAGTATCAGCCAGGCGCCTAGCACGGTCAGGGCCAACTTGACCTGATTCCTTTTCAACATGGGTCAAGAAAGCTTATTCGAGAAAGCGTTTGAGGGCAAGGAAGAGATCTGGGTTGGCAGTCTACGACTTATCCGTGACGCAGGGGGATGACGGGTTCAGGAAGGGATGGATGACTGCGAAATGTTACGGGGGTTGGACGGACAGTGACGTTGCGGAACCTGGTACGGCGATTTCGGCGCCGCGGCAGCTTTTGGCTCGACTCCGGTTTGATCAGGTTGAGGGGTTGGAGCAAGCAAAAGGAGAGGCGACATCACTCGAAGTGTAGAACCGATGTCGCCTCTCCTTGGATTCAGGTCGGGGCGAGAGGATTTGAACCTCCGACCTCTTCAACCCCATTGAAGCGCGCTACCGAGCTGCGCTACGCCCCGACACAGGCAGGAGTATACCATGCAGCGGCAGAGCTGCCAAATCGAACAGGTCGATGCCCGGTGCCATTCTGCGCGGCATTGTGGCGGTCAACCACCCAGGCGGGCGCCGATGAAATCGGGGGCGCCGTTGAGGAATGTGGCGGCAGCCATACGCTTTTTGCCGGCAGGCTGAACCTCGTGCAAAGCCAGAAGGCCGTCGCCGGTTCCGACGGCGACTCGACCGTCGACTTCGATCACAAGGCCGGGCACGGCATGGCCGGGGATGACGCTGCCCTGTCACAGTTTGAAGTTCTGCCCTTTCCAGGAGGTAAAGGCGGCCGGCCAAGGGGTATAGGCGCGGGTCATACGTTCGACGCGGTGGGCCGGCAGTGTCCAGTCTATGCGGCCGTCCTGTTTTTTGACCAGCGGGCAGACGGAGGGCTCGCCGGGCAGTTCGGCTTGTGCGACGGGAGCGGTGTTCCCGTCCAGCCAGCTGGGAATCGTCTCGGCGAGCAGCTCGGCGCCGAGAGCTGCCAGCCGCTGGCTGAGTGTGTCGGTGGTATCGCGGACGAGGACAGGCAGGGTAGCCTGGGTGAGAACGGGCCCGGTATCCATACCGGCGTCCATCAGCATGATGGTAACGCCTGTTTCGGACAGGCCATCGAGAAGTGCTGCGGTTATCGGAGATGCGCCGCGGTAGGCGGGGAGGAGACTTGCGTGCACATTGAGACAGCCGTAGGTCGGGATGTTCAGCACGCTCGGCGGGAGAATCTGTCCAAAGGCGGCGACGACGATTAGATCCGGCGCCAAGCTGCGCAGCCAGGGGAGGGGGTCCGGTTGTTCAGGCGTGCGCGGGCCGACGTTGTGCCGGAAGCTCTTCGGCTGCAACAGGGGCAGGCGGTGTTCCAAGGCGAACAGTTTGACGGGCCCGGCGACCAGTTTTTTGCCGCGGCCGGCGCGTCTATCGGGCTGTGTGACAACGCCGACAACCTGCCAATCAGTCTGTACGGACACACGGTGTAAGATTGAGAGTGAGGGCAAGGCGAAGTCGGGCGTGCCCATGAAAACAATACGGACCATTTATGCACTCGGGGTGTGGGGCGTTGGGGGTTGAAGAACCATAGCGGCAATTGTAGCACATTGTGCGGGGCCGTTCGGAAACTTTCGGCGGGAATCTGCGTAAAGTTGATATAACGGCATACAGATAGTGAAATGATTACTTGGCGGATTGGACATCCGTTGCAGCGTCTGCAGAAGAGATCGTGGATTCCCCCGATGTCTGGATGTCGCAGATGGTAGAAGGGTTCAGCGGGGCTGGCCACAGAGATGGGCAACCTGATTGGGCATAAGCTGTCGCACGTAGTCGACGGAGAAGAGCAGTGGAGAACCAGAAAGACGAACAGGAATACGCGATGGACTCCTCGCAGGCGGGGTCGGATGAAGTTGATGAGACGACTTCAGAGTCGCCACATCCGGCATCTGCCACGGAATCGGTAGACGAAGAAGAGTCGCTCTCATCCGTCGGTGACGGTCCCACCGATGCCGGCTATGGCGAGCGGCCTGAGCCATCCCCTGCCGAACAGTTTGCGGACTCGGCACGCACGCAGGCCGGTGCGGCGGCGAGTGCTCTGCGACGCGGGGAGTTCATGCACAGTGCGGCCGTCGACGTAACGGCAGACAGCGACGACCGGTTAATCGCGATGCTGTGTTACGTGACGCAATTTCTGATACCGTTGGTGATGCCAGCCATAGTTCTGTTGAGTGCGAGCAGCAAGAAGCGCCCGTTTCAACGCTTCCATGCGATCCAGAGTCTGGCGCTATCGGCAACTTTCATCGTGTTCGGATTGCTCCTGGGTGTCAGTCTGACGATTGTGGCAGTGGTGCCGATCATTGGGTGGCTGGTCACAGGGCTTGTTGTAGCTTGTCTGATGCCGCTACTGGTGTTGATGGGTTTCCTGGCCCTGGCATACTACGGTTTTCAGGCTTATCAGGGCAAACGGTTCTCGATCCCCGGGTTGACGAGTTTTCTGCAGGACCAGAACTGGATTTAGCTGCTGAGCTAAAGGGGATGGAAAAGGAGGGAATTCATCCTTCTTTGCCCTCTATTTTCCAACCTATTTCGGCTCCGGGTGGCCGGGCATGCAAAGGTGCATGTCCGGCCTTTTCGCGTTCATTGGGGGAGTCAGGTTTGCGTCTGCGGGATGTCAGCTTAGTGTTAGGAAAGGGCATATAGTTCGCGTATACTGATGGCGAGGTCTGAGATCTGAGTGCGCGTCCCGAATGGACGCGACAGCGCCGCGAAACAGTGAGGAACAGCTGTTTGCGGGATGACGGTTGTGATTTCCCTCCCTCAGAACTACTGGAGGCAATCGTGTTTGGCGAAAACGTTGATGAGATTGTGCGCTGGGGATGGATCATTTTAGCCGTATTGTTCTTTTTGTTTGAGATATTTACGGCGGGGTTCGTGCTGCTCTGTTTTGGCATCGGCGCGCTGGGCGCGGCGCTGGTGGCCTTTTTGGGCGCAGGCATGGCATGGCAGATCGTGGTTTTCATCGTGATTACGATAGCTGCCGTCGTGCTGGCGCGGCCGTTCGCCGACCGCATTTCACGGCCCGGTGTGCAGCCGATCGCGGGCAACCGGATGATCGGCAAGTGGGGGGTCGTCTTACAGACAGTTGACCCGCTAGAGGGTACAGGTATGGTACGGGTAGAGAGCGAGAGATGGCGCGCCGAGTCGATGGAGAACGTGCCGTTGGATGTAGGCGAGGTCGTGAAGGTGGTGGGCGTAGACGGTGTACGTCTGCAGGTTCAGGCAGCTGACGAAGAGAGCAGGGATTCAGACGAGCAGGTCGAGTCAGCCGCGTAACGGAGCGGCAGAATAAAGGAGAAACGAAATGTTTGCAACACTGGGGCCGATTCTACTACTGGCGATTATCGCCGTATTCGTGATTGTCGTTGCGATTGCAAGCATCCGCATTGTGCAGCCTTATCAGAAGGGCGTCGTCGAGCGTCTGGGGCGTTACCAGCGTACGGTCCAGCCGGGTCTCACGCTAATCGTGCCCTTTGTTGACGCAATTCAGAAGGTGGACATGCGTGAGCAGGTGGTAGACGTACCGCCGCAGGAGGTGATCACTAAGGACAATGTTGTGGTCACCGTGGATGCAATCGTCTACTTTGAGGCCACGGACCCGGTCAAGCTGGTCTACAATGTGGCGGATTTCTACAACGCGGCAACCAAGTTGGCGCAGACCAATCTGCGTAACGTGGTGGGCGAGATGGAACTGGACGCGGCGCTGACGAGCCGCGATCATATCAACGCCAAGCTGCGCGAGGTGCTGGATGACGCCACTGACAAGTGGGGCGTACGGGTGGTGCGGGTGGAGATCAAGCGCATTGACCCGCCGGCGGACGTCACCGAGGCGATGCACCGGCAGATGAAGGCCGAGCGGGAGAAGCGGGCCGCCATTCTGGACGCGGACGGCGACCGCCAGGCGCAGATTCTGAAGGCAGAGGGTGAAGCCGAGGCGGTCAAGCGGGTGGCCGACGCGGAGCGGTACAAGCTGGAGGTGGAGGCCACGGGTCAGGGCAACGCGATTACGACGGTGTTCAACGCGATCAAGGATGCGGAGCCGGACGACAGGCTGATTGCCATCCAGTATCTGGAGGCCCTGAAGGTGATGTCAGAGGGGGAGGCTTCCAAGATCTTTCTGCCCTACGAGGCGACCGGTGTGCTGGGCGCGCTGGGC
>DAOUHY010000057.1:0-2315 GCA_034428435.1 Caldilineaceae bacterium
GGCCAGATCGCGCGTGATCTCGACCAGCAGCTCCTTTTCCAGCGCGATCGCATCCTTGAGCGGCGAAAGGTCCGGCAGCCGCGGCGGACCGAAGATCGGCGGCACAATCTGCCCGGCCGCACCGAAATAGCCGCAGGCTTCCAAGTTGCGCCGGGATTCGTCGATGCTGGCCTCGCGTTTGGCAGGGTCCGGGTCCAGCCAGTCGAACGTCGACTGGCCGCAAATGGACGAGATGCGCACCGAACGGTTACTGAAAGCGGCCTCGTATTCACTGATGCGGTCATAGAGTCGCGACCGGCCCTGGATCTCGACACCGTCGATCTGCAGCGCTTCGGCGCAGTCGAGCTTTTCGTTCAGCGTGTCGCCCGGCAACAGGTTTTCCTGTATTGAGATGAGCATGGGGTCTCCTTTAAGACGAACGGCCTCGCCGTCACGGTGATGTTGAGTAATCTAAGGGGTCAGAATGACATAAGGGGCGCCGGCAAGTTGCGCAGCAGGTGTTCCCGTTTCCAGCTTTGGTATAGCGAAGCGGTCGCGCATGTGATACACTCAAATATCGGGTCACACCGCCCGCCCTTGCCCGTTGACATCGACAGCCACCGTTGATATGCGACTTAAATTTATCTGATCTTCGTTGCAAAAGTGATTAACCACAAAGCACCGCGCGCCTCCCAAGAAGGAGAACAATCGACAAACCCCGCTGACGATGGCGATTGGGGCCACGGAGCGTCCTCCTCCGGCGGACCGCATTCTGCTGACACGGGCAGTACACACTCACGCGCTGATAGCGAAGCCGAAGTGCATCAATCCCACGCGCTTGTGCCCCACCGGCGCCAGATACCGATACTGAGACCGGAAGTCATCATCGAAATCCCCGCGCCCGTCAACAGGACCCGGCGATTTCTCTGGCTGGGCGCGTTGGCCGTTCCCCTGATCATCACCTTGATCGCACTCTCCGCGCTGGCGATTCGCTCCGAGAGTGGGCCCGCGACCGCGCAGGAGGGAACCGTGGAGGCGCGGGTCTCTATGCGCCTGACCGAAGAATGGTCCAAGAATCAACCCCAATACGCCGCCACCGCCGCGCTTGAAGCAACCGTGGAAGCGCGCGTCGCGCTGCGCCTGGAAGAAGAGCGGGCCATCCGGGCCCAGCAGCAACTGGCGACGGCGTCTGCTGCCGGCGAACCGACCGTGGGCCTCGCCACCGCCACCGTCGCGGCGACCCCTGCCGCCGCAGAAGGCGCCCCCCTCTATGCCCGTTCCTCTGCTGTGTTGAATCTCCGCCGCGGGCCCGGCCAGACCTACGATTCGCTGGGGCTTATCCCGCCCGGCGAACGGCTGCGCCTGCTCGGCCGCACGGTAGACAGCGGCTGGTTCTACGTAGCCAAGACCGTTGCCTTTTCAACGGAAGAAGAGCTGGGATGGGTGGCCGGCTGGCTGGTGGATGTCCCCGGAGACCCGATGCTTCTCGAGGTTGTATCGCCGAATCCTCTGGCGACGCAGCGCGAGTAGCCGCCGTGAACCGGCGAAAGAACCCCGCACTCACATGGCAAAGGTGTTGCGCACGTTTACGTTGATCTCCGAACCTGCCCCGCCGCCCCGCTTACACTACAGCCCCAGCGCGTCGTCGATCTCCTCCTGGTAGGTCCGCACCGCGCCCGACAACAACTCCTCAAGTTCGACGGCGCGCCCCACAGCCGCGGATTCGTACGCGCCCAGAATGGCAGCCACCGCGATCATGCCGTCGCGCCCGTCGACCTCCGGCGCCCGTCCCTGCAGAACCGCCTCAGCGAAGTCGTGATACTCGATCGCCAGCAGCCTGGCGTCCAGCGCCATCTCGGCATGGGCGACGTCGGGCAGATCATAGACAACGCCGTCCGCGCCGAACAACCGCGCGGTAATCTCGTTCAGAGAGAAGTCGGGCAGCAGGTCCAGGATCTCCTTGCCCTCCAACGTCCGATCCGCCAGCCGCAGTTGCACCGCACCGCCCGTCCGGTCCCGGGGAATGTCCAGCGCGCCGCGGCGGCCGTGAACACTGCGTTCAAAACGGCTGCTCCCCCGGCCCCCGCCAAGGTGCGAGAACTGCACTGTCGCGCCCGACTCCATTACATACTGGGCGAGGATAGAGTCCTCGCCCGTGGCCTCGATCGACTCCGGGTAGGTGGGCGTCTGCTCCCGGTACGAGATCAGCGGGTGATTCTCGGCGACGGGACGCCGGCGGACCGGCTCCACGATCAGCCCCCGCCCGAAGATGCGCGCGTATTCGCCGAGATAGTAGCGGATGATATCGGCGTAATGCACGCCCATGTCCAGGCCGA
>DAOUHY010000058.1:0-6025 GCA_034428435.1 Caldilineaceae bacterium
GAAGGCAGATATGCTCTTGGATGCATTTGCAGACGAAAAACTGATGGAGACGCTGGAAAAGATCGACGACACGATCAAGAGACACAACGTGCGCTTTGTGCGTCTTCAGTTCAGCGATATCGTGGGCATCGTCAAGCAGGTTACGATCCCGATTGAACTCTGGGATCGCGCGGTCGAGAACGGTGTCTGGTTCGACGGCAGTTCGATTGAGGGTTTCGCGCGCGTCGCTGAGAGCGATATGTATCTGGTGCCGGACCTGGATACATTCATGCCGATTCCCTGGGAGATGGAGCTGTCCACGGCCCGCGTAGTCTGTGATGTTTTCACCCCGAACGGCGACCCCTTTGCGGGCGATCCCCGTTATATCTTGCGCCGGCAGTTGAAGCGGGCCCAGGATCTGGGATTTGATTTCCTCGTTGGACCGGAGCTGGAGTTTTTCCTTTTCCGGCGCCACCAGGATAACAGCCTTTACCCATTGACGCCCCACGACGAGGCGGGCTATTTCGACGTGAGCTCCGATTCGGCGCATGGTGTGCGCCGCCAGATGGTGGATGCGCTGAACGCTTTGGGCATTAAGGTCGAGGCATCCCACCACGAGGTCGCCAGCGGGCAGAATGAGATCGACTTCCAGTACGGTCCCGCCCTGGCGGCGGCGGACAACACGATCACATTGCGGACAACGCTGAAGGCGATCGCGCAGAAGAACGGGCTTCACTGCACCTTCATGCCTAAGCCGATCACCGGGGTGAACGGTTCAGGCATGCACGTTCATCAGAGCCTGTGGCGTTTCGGTGAAGATGAGACCTGCATGTACGACGCCGACGATGAGTATGGCCTGAGCAAGACGGCGCTGCACTTTATCGCGGGTCAGCTTGCGCACGCGGCGGCGATCACGCCGATCATCGCGCCGCTGGTGAACAGCTACAAGCTGCTGGTACCCGGCTTTGATGCGCCGGTCTATATCTCGTGGGGGCGCACAAACCGCAGCGCGCTGATCCGCATTCCGCGCATCAATCCCAACCGGACGCAGAGTACGCGCTGCGAACTACGCTGCCCCGACCCGAGCGCGAATCCCTACCTGGCATTTGCGGTGATGCTGGCGGCGGGACTCGATGGCATCGAGCGCAAGCTGGACCCGCCGATGCCGGCCGAGGAGGACCTGTACCAGATGAACGGCGACCGCTCCGGGCTGGAGACGTTGCCGGGCAACCTGGGCGAGGCGCTGGATGCGCTGCGTGAGGACGAGGTGGTGCAGAAGGCGCTGGGCCAGCACGTTTTCGAACGCTATGTCGAGGCAAAGACGCAGGAGTGGGACAGCTATCGCAATTTTGTAACGCAGTGGGAGTTGGACCGTTATCTGGGCGTGTATTAACTCGCGGCGGTCTGTACAGGCCGCGAGCGGCTTTGGCCGCAGCCGGCCACTGCCCCGCCCGCGTGGCAGCGGGCATCTAAGAGAACAGGACACGAACCGAAACTAGCGTGGGCATCTCAGTCCGGCCCACGCGTTTTCGCGTGCAGGTCTGCTGGCCCGCGCGACGACTTTCTGCCCCGATATCACCCCAAAAGCCATGTCACATACGCTCTGGGCTCTCCTTCCCCTCGCTCAAGGTTCTCCTGCAACGTCTTGTCCCGATAGCGTGGATGCATCCCAGATTTGGGGTGGGAGTGGGCAGGCACAAGGCCTGCCCCTACAGGGATTTGATGGGACTGGCGGGACGCGGTCTGGCTAGACACCTTCGATTAGGCACCTGTTACGAATATCAACACCAGGTCGGCGAGGCATGTTGTAGGAGAGGGGGCGTTGCGGGGGCGGAGCCCCCGCACAAGGGAGGGCCGAATAGGCCCGACCGCCCAGAACTGCAGCAGTTAGTAGTCAGTAGTCAGTGACGGCGCTTATTCTGGCGGAAACTGGGATGGGAACTGACCATGGCTTGGGTGGTTCCGGAGAGATACGAAAGTTTGCCCCAATATTGGGATTCACCGCGTTGCGGCAAAAAGTAGACAAACGGGCCATTCACAGGTACAATGGAGGGGAATAACTGAATCTGAGGAGCGAGTTTGGCCGCCGACGCGGGCGTTTGTGCAATTCAGGGTGGCCAAAGGGTGAACGATGAAGGGCTTTCCCTTTATTTGGTTCTCTGCTCGCCCTGCGCGCATATGTTGAACTTTCATAGATTAGAGACTTTTTTTCGCGCTGGGAGCTGTTGCTGCCCGGCGTTTTTGTGTTAGACGAGATTCCCGGCAAAGCAGGCGTTTTGTCTGCATTGCCTTGCAAAGGAGAGATCGAATGGATCAAACAGATGTAGCACTTATCGAAACGGACCGTCCTTCAGAGGACGACATCGACACGACACAATTGCGGGTGATTCCGCTGGGAGGACTTGGTGGAATCGGAAAGAACATGATGGTTCTGGAGTCCGGCGAAAACATTCTCATCGTTGACGCCGGCCTGATGTTTCCGGACAGCGATATGCATGGCGTGGATGTGGTGATCCCGGAGTCCGAGTATCTTCTGGACCGGTTGGACTGGATTCGCGGCATCGTGCTGACGCACGGACATGAGGACCATATCGGCGCGTTGCCCTATCTGATCGACCAGGGTCTGGATGCGCCGGTCTACGCCACGGCGCTGACGAGGGGTCTCCTTCAGGGCAAGCTGTCGGAGCATGGCCTGCTGGCGCAGACGGAACTGCACACGGTAACGGAGAGTGACGTGATCGCTCTGGAACCGTTCACAGTGGAGTTCTTCCATACCTGCCACAGCTTCCCGGACAGTGTGGGGGTCAGTGTTTCCACGCCGGCGGGCCGGGTGATCCTCACGAGCGACTACAAGTTCGACGATACGCCTGTGGACGGCAAGTTGACCGAGGTGGACAAGCTGGAGCGCTGGGGCGACGATGGTGTGCTGCTGCTGGGGGACAGCACGAATATAGAGGCGGAAGGCAGTACGCCCAGCGAAACCAAGGTTGAGGAGACGCTTGATAGTATCTTCTCGCAGGTGGATGGGCGGGTGATTCTGGCGACCTTTGCCAGCAACATCAGCCGCGTGCAGCAGATCATCACGATATCCCGTAAGCATGGACGGCGGGTCGGGATGATCGGGCGCTCGATGATCAATAACGTGAAGATCGCGATCGGTCTCGGTTACCTCGATATCCGGCAGGACGAGCTTTTGACGGCCAAGGAGATGGAAGATCTGCCCTCCCACCAGGTGACGATCATCGCCACCGGCAGCCAGGGTGAGCCGACCAGCGCCATGGTGCGCATGAGCATCGGGGACCAGCGTCAGATCAGCCTGCGCAAGGGCGACACGGTGGTGCTGAGCGCGACACCGATCCCGGGTAACGAGGAGTTGTTCAACCGCACTGTGGACAATCTGTACCGGCGCGGGGCCCGGGTCTTCTATCACGAACTGTCGGACGACGTACACGTGAGCGGACACGGCGGCAAGGCGGACTACCGCCGGATGCTGGAGTTGGTGCGACCGCGCTATTTCATCCCTGTGCATGGTGCATACCGGCACCTTGTCCTGCATGGAGAGCTGGCGGAGGAGGCCGGGATTGCACCGGAGAACGTCTTCGTCGTCGAAGACGGACAGGTGGTCGAGTTCGGCCATTTCGAGGAAGAAAGCGATGCGGTCGAGGCGCGGTTGGGCGAGCACGTGAGCGCCAACCACGTTTTTGTCGACGGGTTGGGCGTGGGCGACATCGGCAGCGTCGTCCTGCGCGACCGGCGCCATCTGGGAAGCGACGGCTTTCTCGTGTGTATCGTAGCGCTGGACGAGTTCGACGGCTCGATCCTTTACGGTCCGGAGATTATCAGTCGCGGTTTTGTCTATATCCGGGACAACGAGGGGTTGATTCTGCGGGCGGAGGAGATCGTGCGAAACGAGGTCAAAGGCAAGGCGACGCCCACGGTGCTCTCGCGGCGCATACGCAATGCCCTGGCCAGCTTCTGCAGCAATGAGATGGGACGGCGGCCGATGATTCTGCCTGTCGTGATCCAGGTGTAGGCGGCAGGCGGTCTTGGAAGCAGTTGCGCGGTCAGACCGGAGTTCGTTGACATTTTTCTGAACTGAAAGTCAAAGGAGCAAGATCTGGTCTATCCACGAAGGGCCACAGAGATATTCTTCAGGGTTTGACGCAGATGATGGCCGTCGGTCACGAGAATTGCGCGAGAGTGGTGCGATTTTACCAACCGGCGGCCTGATTTTTTTCCTGTCTTGAGCGATCTTTTCCACGACTCAATTGAACCTGATGCCCACCCTTTTCGGAAACGGCAAGGAGGGAGATTCTGTGGCGACGGGAAGACGCCAATCATTCGGTTGCAAAGCGCGGGCAAAACGTCGGGTTTCAGAGCGTCTATCGATTAGAAACTGCTTGGTGAAATCGGAGTTCATTGGTATACTGTTTTGGGAACGTTTGTTCTCTCCTTGCGAGCAGTTTAATGGGCTATTGGACCTACAGTGGCTGGCGCGATTTCCGGCCACGAGCCGCGACCTTTGACTACTGATATGGCAACCAAGAGGCGTACAAAGAAGAAAGCCACCCCGCAGAAACAGTTTTTGGCCGGGTTGGCCGCGATCGCCCGCGTGGAGGTTGTCGGCCTCAGCCTGGTGTTGATTTCGGTCTTTACGCTGTTGAGCCTGCTGACTGATTCGCGCGGCAGTGTCACAGGGCTGTGGATCGATCTCCTGCGTTATACCACCGGTGACGGCGTGGCCGGCGTACCTTTGCTGACCGGCTTCCTTGGCCTGTGGCTGGTCCTGCGCGCCATCGAAGGGCCGAAACGGCGCTCCTTATCGTCCCGCGACGGAGGCCGGTCGAACAGCGAACTGCCGATCCTACCCTGGCGGGTACCGACGGGCCTGCTTCTGATCTTTCTGGCATACATTGCCGCCATAACGCTGTTTCTGCCGCCTTTGACGCGGGCGGCGCGCGTCCTCGACGGGGGCGCGGGCGGGGCGCTCGGACTCTTCTTCGCAAATGCGCTTGCGGATGGGTTGCCCGGCTGGGGTGCGTGGATTGTGATTCTTCTGGTGGCGCTGTCGGGGCTGACGCTGCTCACCGGCCGCCGGTTCTGGGATGGTCTCTGGGCTGGGGGCGGCGCGGTGGGCCAGGATGTGCGGGGAATACTGCAAGAGTTGTGGCGGCAGGAACGGCATAGAGAGCTCTTCAGAACCAGGAAGCTGGCCAGAAAGGAGCGAAACGAGACCCACGCTCCCGCTCCTCACGCCACGTCACTTTCCCCCGTAGCGCAGGCCGGCCGCGCTGCCGAAGGTGCGCCGTCGATGCAGTCGGAAGAGCTTGCCGACTCTGACGGTGAGGTGTCGGCGACGGGCGCTGAGCGGCATCTGAAAGACAGAAACGGAAAAGTTGAACCGGCGTGGGAACTCCCGCAACTGAGCGATATGTTGGACTTCTGGGACCGGTCGATCGACAGTGACGATCTGATCCGCTACCGTGGCCGGTTGCTGGAGGAGACGCTGGCGCTGTTTGGCGTTCCCGCTGACTTTGAAGGGGTCAACGCCGGCCCCACAGTGACGCAATATCTGATTCGTCCGGGCTATACCGAGCGTACGGTGCGCGGGGAGACGAAGCGCACCAAGGTGAAGGTAAGCAAGATCGCCAGCCTGAGCAACGATCTGGCCCTGGCGCTTGCGGCGCGCACGGTGCGGATCGAGGCGCCGATTCCGGGGACGAGCTACGTCGGCATCGAGGTGCCGAATACGGAGAGCAACAATGTAGGCCTGAAGGAGCTGATGGAGAGCGAGGAGTTCGAAACCATACAGGTCGGGGGCCGCCTGCCTATCGCGCTGGGCGAGGACGTGCGGGGCAAGCCTGTGGTCACCGACTTGGCGCGGATGCCCCATCTTCTGATCGCCGGCGCCACGGGGACGGGCAAGTCGGTCTGCATCAATTCGATCATCGGCTGTCTGCTTTTGACGCACACGCCGGAAACGCTGCGCCTGCTGATGATCGATCCGAAGATGGTCGAACTGACCGTCTACAACGGGACGCCGCAT
>DAOUHY010000059.1:0-1873 GCA_034428435.1 Caldilineaceae bacterium
AGAGGTCAAGCGACGCGACGGGATCGCTTACCAGTGGAAGATCGGCAACCGCTTGATCGAAGGCATCAATGCGGCTTGTGATGAGGGCGGGCTCGGTTACCGCTTGACAGGCACCGGTCCGATGCCCACGCCGGTAATGGACGAGGAGGACAAGGACCGTTGCATCGCCATGCTGCAGGGGTGCCTGGCGCGCGGGTTCTACCTTCATCCCATGCACCCGATGTTTCTGACTCTCTCCCACAGCGAGCAGGATATCGAGGACACGATCACAGCGGTTCAGGAGTCGATTGCGGATCTGACGTGAGGATGCAGGAGGTGGATCGACTCAGAGGCGGTAGATACTGAGCAGGCGTAAAGAGTTCCTACATACAATGAATAGACCTGATTGAATGAGGGCTGGCGAGCAGATGAGCAAACGAATCGAAGTTCCCACTGTAGTGGAACAGGAGCAGGTCGAATTCTATGTGGACAACGGCTATCTTGCCGTGTCCAACCTGTTGGACGCGGCTGAGTTGGATGAGTTGAAGCGGGACATTGTCAAAGTCGCGCGCGGGGGCTATCCCAATTTGACCATCGAACCGGTGCCGCCGGAACTGAGCGATGAGAAGGTTCTCTCCAAGATTCTTGCCATCCATCAGCCGCATTACGTCAGTCCGATCATGGAAAAATACGCCCGGCACACGATGATCAGCGGCGTGCTCAGCCAGATCACAGGCGCGCACCTGGCCCACTGGTCGGGCAATGTAAAGTGCATGCAGTCGATGCTGTTTATCAAGCCGCCAGGCTACCAGGGACAGTCCTGGCATCAGGACGAAAACTACATTCCGACCCGCGACCGTTCGCTGATCGGGGCGTGGATTGCGATCGACGATGCCTACGTTGAGAACGGCTGCATGTGGGTGATTCCGGGTTCGCAGCGGCCTGGGTATATCTATCCCACGCGCAGACACGGCAACCCGGACGAGTTCGACACGCACGACGAGATGGCGACCGGGTTTGATGAGTCGCCTCAGGTGCCGGTTGAGGTGAAGGCCGGCAGTGTCGTATTTTTCAACGGTTATCTACTGCACCAATCTCTGCGAAACCGCACGAAGGATAGTTACCGCCGCGTGCTGGTCAACCACTATTTGAGCAGCGAATCACTGCTGCCCTGGATCAGGACGTCCGATGAACAGCCGGTGGCTCGTGTCGATGTGCGCCGTGTCATTCCGGTGGCGGGCGTTGATCCCTACGCCTGGAAGGGATACGAAAAGAGTCCTGCGGAAGAGACCAGGCTTTATATACGGAGGGCGACATTCGACGAGGAATGAAGCAACCCAGAAAGATGAAGGAAACTCCTCGCTTGTTCTCCACTTAGTTCGCTCCAAAGGGTCGGAGGCAATTTCTGCATGGCTGGTCAGGGTGCCGCGGTATCAGATTGCCGCATAGAACATATCGGTTTTCATGGATGGGAGGCTGTCAGGCTGAGTAACGGCCTGGTTAGCCTGGTTGCGGTGCCTGACGTCGGCGGCCGCATCATGGCCTATAACCTGGGGGACTACCCCTATCTGTGGTTCGATCGCAACCTCGCGGGCAAGCTTTTCTCTCCAGAAGAAAATATGGGCGACGGGAGCATTGTTGCCTGGAAAAACTACGGCGGCGACAAGACGTGGCCGGCGCCCCAAGGTTGGGACAGCCCCGACCAGTGGCACGGTCCACCGGATCCGGTTCTTGACACTGGGCGCTACGATCTGGAGATTCTGGACTCGTCGGGCGCCACGGCGTCGATTCGCATGGAGAGCCTGCCCGACCCCCGTACCGGCGTACAGATCTCCCGGCAGATCACCCTGCATGCTGGCGGCGGCCGCGTCAGCCTTCATTTGGAAATGACGAA
>DAOUHY010000060.1:0-3205 GCA_034428435.1 Caldilineaceae bacterium
TCCGCCGTCTGCGCCTCGTCAAACTCGTCCTCGTAAATGTCATACCAGCGCGCGTCCTTGTCCTTGCCCGCGCCCGGCGGAAGAGGATCCAGCAAAGCCCCGTAAAGAAACGTCACCTTCACGTAACGCGTAAAAACGTGATAACTCAGAAACCAACCCTGCCCCTCTATACCGTAAAAGGGCGAATTCCACCGCACCGCCTTGCGCACGTTCGGCACATTACGCCCGATCAACGCATCAAGTCGACGCCCCAACTCGCTCTTCCATCCCGGCATCGCCGCAATATACGCCTGCACCGGCGCATCCCCGTCCGCCTTCGCAATCTGCGGATTGCCCCCAGACAAAAGAACCGGCTTCGCGCCGGCCCCCTCGTCGGCTGCCTTCTCCGCAACCTTTGCTGCTCCTTTAGACCTCTTGCTGGCCACCCCGCCTACTCCTTTACCCCTGTCCAAAGTTGCAATAAGACGATGCCGGCCGCTCTACATAATGGTGGAGCTAAAGGGACTTGAACCCTTGACCTCTACAATGCCATTGTAGCGCTCTCCCAACTGAGCTATAGCCCCAAATATTCAATTCCTTCCGCCTGCCCGGCCCGGGCCCACTCACCAATCCCGCCCGCCTGCCGTGTGGAGCTGAGGGGACTCGAACCCCTGGCCTCTACAGTGCGATTGTAGCGCTCTCCCAACTGAGCTACAGCCCCGAAACCGCCGGCACTTCACCAGGTCCAATCTGCGTAACTTGCCCGCGGACCAGACGACAAAGTTTATCAAACCTGACCTGAACCGGTCAAATCCTGCTGCCTGGGCGTAATATTACACCCGCACAAACACACTCCCGCAATCCAGCCTGGTGGAGCTAAAGGGACTTGAACCCTTGACCTCTACAATGCCATTGTAGCGCTCTCCCAACTGAGCTATAGCCCCAAACCGGGCCGCCCACGCCCACAACGCGCCGGCGCCCCCCAAACGATATAAGTTCCCGCCCCAAATGTCAAATAAAACCACCCCAATCGTACAACCAATGTACCACCCCCGCACCCCGTTCGCGCGCCGTTCACCAAAAACGCAACGACTGAGCCTCATTCAGTGCGCGACGCCAGACTTAGCGAGCGAAGTTTTCGCTCTCCTCGCTCCTCTCAAAGCCAATCGCCCCTCAGTCTGTGCCTTCACTGATCACTAACTACTGACCACTGACTACTGCAGTTCTGGGCGGTCGGGCCTAGTCGGCCCTCCCTTGTGCGGGGGCTCCGCCCCCGCAACGCCCCCTCTCCTACAACATGCCTCGTCGACCGGGTGTCGATATTCGTAACAGGTGCCTGATCGAAGGTGTCCAGCCAGACCACCGCAGACAACACTGCGGCACTCGCTCCTCGCCCTCGTGCCTGCTCTGCGTTTCTCCAAAAACCTGTAAACGATTCCCGCCACCGCTGGCATGGATTCCCCGCCAGACTGTTCCCACCCAAAAACTGGCATGCACCCCACCAACCCGTATGCGCGCCGTTCACTAAAAACTGACAACCAAAAGCTAAACCCATTCCGCCGCTCCCCCACTTTCACACCGCCCCCAATCCTGTTGTATCATGAGATGCCTATCGAAAAAATACACCTTCTGTACAAGAAAGGGACCAGAGCCGCAATGAAAACGGCTAAACGTATCTTTGTAAATCTACCGGTCAGCGACCTCAGCAACTCGGTAGATTTCTTCACCGCGCTCGGATTTACCTTCGACGACCAGTTTACCGGCGACCACGCCTCCTGTATGATCATCGGCGACAACATGTTCGCCATGTTGCTCAGGGAGGAATACTTCCAAAAATTCATCCCCGGCAAAGAGATCGCCGACAGCGAACGCAGCGCCGAAGTCGTCGTCGCCCTCTCCGTCGACTGCCGCGACGAAGTCGACAAAACCATCGCCAAAGCCCTCGCCGCCGGCGGCAGCGAATGCAGAGACGCCACCGATGCCGGCTGGATGTACGGCCGCGCCTTCCAGGACCTCGACGGTCACGTCTGGGAAATCTTCTCCGTCGACGCCAAGCGCATGCAAAAAGCCATGAACGGCCACAAACGCTGACCCCCCGTGATACCGCCGCAAGGCCGCGCCCCGTATCACCACTAAGCCCTGTACTGCCACAATCCATAAGCGAGAGCTAACCATGCTTAACGTCCAGCAGGCATTCTACAATCTGCCCGTTCGTGACCTCGACCGCGCCAAAAGCTTCTTCGCCCACGTCGGGTTCGAAGTCTACCCCCAGTACACCAGCGAACTGGCCGCCTGCCTGAACATTCGCGACACCACCTTCGTCATGTTAGTGACAGAGGACTTTTTCAAGAGCGGCCTGCCCGGCAAACAGATCGTCGACAACCACCAGAACGTCGAATCGATCATCGCCCTGGCCCTCGACAGCCGTGAGGAAGTTGACCGTCGCACCGAGCTCGCCATCGCCGCCGGCGCAACACCCGTCAGCGAACCCAGCGACTCCGGCTTCATCTACAGCCGCAACTTCCAGGACCTCGACGGCCACGTCTGGGTATTCAACCACCTCGACTTCGCTAGCGCCGCCGGCACCGACCAGGAAGGAGAATGACCCCCATGGCCGCCATCAGCAAAATCAGGCCCAACCTCTGGTTCGACGGCCAGGCTGAAGCCGCCGCCAACTTCTACGTATCCATCTTCAAAAACGCCAGGATCCTCTCCGTAGACGATATCTCCGCCGGCCCCGCCGAGGGCAACAAGATCGTCACCTTCGAACTGGAAGGCCTGCAATTCACCGCCTTCGACGCCGGCCCACACTTCCAATTCACGCCCGCCGTCTCCTTCGAAATCGCCTGCGACGCCCAGGAAGAAATCGACTACTTCTGGGAAAAACTCGGCCACGACGGCCAAACACAGCAGTGCGGCTGGCTCCAGGACCGGTTCGGCCTCTCCTGGCAGATAGCCCCCGCCGAACTGCCCCAACTCATGCACAAAAACCCGAAAGCCGTAATGGAAGCCTATCTCACCATGACCAAAGTCGACATCGCCCAGCTGCGGGCCGCCGCCCAACAGGGATAACCCAGGCCCCGCCGCTCCACCCAATACAACAACCATCGAGGAGACAAAATGACACTCAGCATCTATCTCAACTTCGACGGCAACTGCCGCGACGCCTTCGACTTCTACCGCTCCGTCTTCGGCGGCGACTACATCCACATCTCCACCTTCTCCG
>DAOUHY010000061.1:0-12806 GCA_034428435.1 Caldilineaceae bacterium
AGTCCGCGGCGACGAGAAGCTGGCGAACACGCTGATCATCATGCTGACGGCGCGGGTCGAGGATACGGACAAGATCATCGGCCTGGAGCTGGGTGCGGACGATTATGTTACGAAGCCGTTCAATCCGCGTGAAGTGGTGGCGCGAGTGCGGGCGCTGTTGCGGCGCAGCCAGCGGAGCACGGGGCGAGCGACGAAGTTGGTTGTTGGGGCGCTAAAGATGGACGTGGAGCGCCGCGACGTGCAGGTGCGGGACACGGTGGTGGATCTGACGCCTACGGAGTTCAGTCTGCTGCAGACGCTGATGGAAAGCCCCGGCTATGTCTTCACGCGCACAGAGCTGATGGACAGGGCACTGGGGTACGATTACAGCGGCGCCGACCGGATGCTGGACAGCCACATCAAGAACCTGCGCCGCAAGATCGAGGCAGATCCGCGTAAGCCGCAGCTTGTCCAGACCGTTTACGGCGTTGGTTACCGGCTGGCTGGAGAGCGGGAATGAACCGGCTATGGGTGCGGTTGAGCCTGGCTTTCGCGGCGATCATCGTAATCACCTTTGGCACCATTTCGCTCACGGCGCGACGGTTCTTCAACGACAGTAATCTGCGCTCGCTGGCTCTATTCTATTTTGAGAGGCCGGCTGGCCTAGCGAATCAATTGGAAGAGCATTATGCCAGCCATGGCAGCTGGCAGGGCGTCTCAACATTGCTGGAGGGAGCCGATTCCGCTCTTTTTTTCACTGCAGCCCGCAGAAGAATCCTGATACTCACTGACCCGGAAGGGCAAGTTCTCTACGCGACCGCGGGCACAGAGAGGCCAGACCACCTGGAAACTCACCAGTTGCAGCAGTCTCTACCCATCCGTGTCGAAGGGCAGACCGTCGGCTTCCTCGACCTGGTCCACCAGCAGCGGCCGCCTGGGCGTGTCTTTTCTTTCTCAGCACCGGATGACATCCCGGCAGGTCTTGCGGAGCGGACCAGCGCGTTTTTGTTGCAGCTTCTTCTGCTTGGCGCCATACTGGCGATCGTCTTCGGCATGTTGGTCAGCCGCTGGCTGTCCGCGCCCCTCATTCATCTTGTGAGTGGGACGCAGGCCATCGCCAAGGGCGATCTCAGTTTTCGCGTGGCAGAACAGGGCAGCGCCGAAATGCGGGAGGTGTCACATTCCTTCAACAGGATGGCTGCTGCCCTGGAAGACGCAGAGACGCTGCGCCGTAACATGCTGAACGACATTGCCCATGAACTGCGTACGCCCCTTACGGTTCTGGAAGGCAACCTGCGGGCCATTCTGGACGATGTCTACCCTCTTGAAAAGGCGGAGATCACACGCCTGTATGACCAGACCCGGCATCTGCACCGGCTGGTCGACGATCTGCGACTGTTGGCGCAGGCGGAGGCGCGCCAGTTGCTGCTGCAGCGTAGCCCCATAGATCTGATCGTTCTGCTGGAGGAGATGGCAGAACTCTTTTCTCCACTTGCAGGAGAGAAGGGTATCTCACTGCAACCCGGTCTCCCGCCATCACCGGTTTTTGCTGCCGTTGACCGGTTCCGAATCGCCCAGGCTCTGCAGAATCTCCTTGCAAACGCATTGCAGCACACGCCGGCCGGCGGGATCATCTCAATTGCGTTGCAGTCGGAAGAAGAGACGGCCGCGATCACAGTTGCCGACAGCGGTGAAGGCATTGCTGCCGAGGACATTCCACACGTCTTTGACCGCTTTTACCGGGTGGACAGAAATCGAACTCGTGACACCGGCGGCGTTGGGCTGGGGCTGGCCATCGCGCAGGCGCTCGTCGAGGCCCACGACGGTGAGATTGACGTAGCCAGCGCAGGCGTGGGGCAGGGCAGCACGTTTACGATCCGGTTGCCGCTGGTGCGGGGAGAGGGTCTTCAGAATCTTGCACCTGCACACAGTGAAGCAGGCCCCGAAAGCCGGACAACGAGCCAAGGTATATGATATAGCCGCTCCCCCAGCCCGCCTGCCCCGGCCACCCCTGAGAACACCCCACATATCTTTCGTACAAGCTCCTATCCTGTTGCCGGCAAACGTCTCTGAGTGACGCGTCGCGCACGAGGGCGCAGACCAATTGCATTGGGCTAAGACTTAACCTCGGGGGCCTGCCTGAAACGGGTGAGGGCGCCCCTTGTGGGCGCCCTTCATGTGCTATAATGGCGACCGAATGCAGATGCGTTTGCTCTGAACCTGAGGAACCTTGGCTCTCACCAAAAGAAACTCTGAAGCCAAAGAAGGGCCGCTGTAAGTTTGAGAGTTGCCCATACTTCATCTGCCGATGCCCATCAGAGACGGCGAGAAAACGACTGCGAAGGCAAGCGCATAGGTCAAAAAAATGAAATCCCCACTACTTACCACTATCTGCCACTACTTACCACTACTTGACTCGACTTAACACGCCCGAACCCAGGACAATCGCAACGAATTCGGAGAGACCTTATGAGGCTGCCTGAAACGGTTGGAGGAAAGGTCTGAGAAGACAAGAAAAAAGTCCAAGAATAGGAACTGCCCTGCCTTTGATCGACCCGACCCAGGATAATTGCATCGGATTAGCTCAAGGCCTCGTAAGACTGCCTGAATCGGGTAGGGCGCCCTGCATGGGCGATTCTGGCGTCTGGACTTAGATGCGTTTGCGCTGACCCGCGCAAGAAGCTGCATTGACTTTTCTGGTGTCGATTCTTATAATCAGGGGACCGCATCCGCTGATCGACAGCGGATTTGTTTTCGCGGACCGAAACCGGCAATGACAGATCACAGTTCCCATACCGGTGCCGATGACAACGGTTCTTCCCGCGCGACCAACCTGGCTGTCGTCGCGATTGGCGGCAACTCCCTGATCGCCGACAGCAGCCGGCCGGAGATCGTCCACCAGTGGGATGCTGTGCATGAGACGACCGGGCAGATTGCCGGGATGCTGGAGAGCGGCTGGCAGGGTGTCGTGATCACCCACGGCAACGGGCCGCAGGTGGGGTTTATTCTGCGGCGCAACGAGCTGGCCCTCGGCGAAGTCCACACGATTCCCCTTACCCTGGTCGTCGCGGACACGCAGGGGAGCATTGGCTTCATGCTGCAGCAGGCGCTCAACAACGACTTCCGCGAGCGGCAGATCGGGCGTGAGACCACCACCATCATTACGCAGACGCGCGTTGACGAGAACGACCCGGCCTTCGACAGTCCTTCCAAGCCGATCGGCAGTTTTCTGGATGAAGAGACGGCGCGCTCTTTTGAAAGCAGGGGCTGGCACGTTGTCGAGGATGCCGGGCGCGGCTGGCGGCGGGTTGTTTCCAGCCCGAGGCCGGTGGAGATCGTCGAGATCGAGGCGGTCCGCCAGGCGGTGGAAATGGGCTGGGTGGTGGTGGCCTGCGGGGGAGGCGGCATACCGGTGGTGCGCGACGCCGACGGCACGCTGCGGGGCGTTTCCGCGGTGATCGACAAGGACATAGCCAGTAGCCTGTTGGCGGTCGATTTGGGGGCCGATCTTTTTCTGATCAGCACCGGCGTGGAGAAGGTGGCCCTGAACTTTGGCAAGCCCGAACAGGTCGATCTGGACCAGCTCACCGTGGCAGAGGCCAATCAGTACCGGGGGGAGGGACATTTTGCCGCCGGCAGTATGCAACCCAAGATCGACGCCTGTATCGAATTTCTGGAAAAGAGCAGCAGTCCTCACGCCCACTGCCTGATCACGAATCCGCAGAATCTGGGACGAGCGCTGGCAGGGGAGACGGGAACGAGGATTAGCTTATAGTTTTCAGTTGTTAGTCTTTGGGTTTTCAGTGGCGCCGCGTGTGGACGGTGGAGTGCGCGCTGTGTGAACGAGTGGAGTTGCAGTTACTGAAAGCAGGGTATGAGATCCCTAACATATAATCAGGAGTAGGCTCGAATGCAAACCGATTTGCGCGGTCGCGATTTTATCAGTGATATGGACTTCTCCAAGGAGGAGATCGAGACGGTCCTGGACGTTGCGCTTACGCTCAAACGGGAGCGTGCGCTGGGGATTGGTCATCCGCTTTTACGCGACAAAGCGCTGGCCATGCTCTTCTTCTTTACCAGCACGCGCACCCGCTCCAGCTTCGAGGCCGGTATGGCCCAGCTGGGAGGGCACGCGGCGTTCATCGACCACGAAACAACACAGATCAGCCATGGCGACACCGGCAAGGAGATCGGTGAAATTTTTGGACGCTACTATGACGGCATCGCCATCCGCCAGTGCGACTGGGAGATCGGCAACGACTACATCAACAGCGTGGCGGACGCCAGCCGGGCGCCGGTGCTGAACATGCAGTGCGACATCTACCATCCGTTCCAGATCCTGGCCGATCTGATGACGATCGTGGAGAAGGTCGGCGATCCCAGGGGCAAGACGATCAACGTCAGCTGGGCCTACGCAAGCAGCTACCAGAAGCCGATCTCGGTGCCGCAGAGCCTGGTTCTGCAGATGACCCGCTTCGGTATGAACGTGCGGCTGACCCATCCGCCGGAATACAAGCTGATGCCGGACATCGTCCAGCAGGCCCAGGACAATGTCGCGCAGCACGGCGGCAGCTTCGAGATTCTCGACGATTTCGATGCCGGCTTCAAGGATGCCGACATCCTCTACCCGAAGAGCTGGGGCGCGCTGCTGACGACCGATGACGACGAGGAGAGCGCGCGCATCGGACGCCAGTACACCGACTGGATCACCGACGCCCGCCGCATGGCCCTGGCCAACGAAAGTGCCCTGTACATGCACTGTCTGCCGGCAGACCGCAACATCGAAGTCACCGACGAGGTAATCGACGGGCCCCAGTCGATCGTTTACGATGAGGCGGAGAACAGGATGCACGCCCAGAAGGCGGTTATGGCGCTGACGATGCGGTAGAACTGCAGTAGTCAGTAGTCAGTGGTCAGTGGTCAGTGGTTAGCGACGGCAGGGGCGGCCATTTATTGGGAACTGTGGGGAACAGACGAGAAATTTTGAGATGAACGGAAATGAGAGAGGCCCGGCCCGGCGCGTTGTTGTTACCGGGATTGGGATGGTGACGCCGCTGGGGCACGATTTGGAAAGCTCGTGGGCCGGGTTGATGGCGGGTAAGTCGGGCACCGGCCCTATTCTTCACTGGGACGCGACCGATTTTCCAACGAAGATCACCGCCAGGGTCAACGATTGGGAGCCGCGCGACTACATGGACCGCAAAGACGTGCGGCGCACCAGCCGCGGCACGCAACTGGCGTGGAAGGCGACGCAGGAAGCGCTGGACCGCTCCGGTCTGGACCTTTCGCAAGAGGACCGTTCGCGCGTCGGCGTGGAGATGGGTCTGGCGTTCGGCGGCTGGGATATCGTTGAGGAGGAGGGCCGCAAGCTGGAGGAAAACGGCCCCAAACGCTTCAATCCGGCCAGCGCAACCGCCGCGTTGATCAGCAGCGCGCCGACATTCATCGCCATCAAGTACGGCATCACCGGCCCCACCAACAGCCAGGTGACAGCGTGCGCGACCGGCATCACCAGCATCGGCGAAGCCGCGCGGCGACTCCAGCGCGGGGAGGCGGACATCATGCTGACCGGCGGGGCGGAGGGGTACTTGACCAAGATGGCGATCTCCACGTTCAGCCGCCTGGGCGCGGCCAGCACGCGCAACGACGAGCCGGAGAGCGCCTGCCGCCCGTTCAGCGGCGACAGGGACGGCATGGTCGTGGGCGAGGGTTCGGCTGCGTTTGTGCTGGAAACGCTGGAACACGCGCAGGCGCGCGGCGCGCAGATTCTGGCCGAGTTCGCCGGTTACGGGCTGAGTGAAGATGCCTTCGACATGGTGGCCCCGGAACCGGGCGGACATGGCGCAACCGAATGTATGCGCATCGCGCTGCAGGAAAGCGGCCTCGGCACCGATGAGATCGATTGGATCGTCGCTCACGGCACCGGTACAATTTTGAACGACAGATCGGAGACCGCGGCCATCAAACGGATCTTCGGCGAGGACGCCTACAACATTCCGGTCACCAGCCTCAAGAGCAGTATCGGCCACGCGATGGGCGCAGCCGGCGCGCAGAGCGCGGCCGCGCTGGTGCAGGCGATGCAGACGCAGCGCATTGCGCCGACGATCAACTACAATGAGCGGGACCCGGACTGCGACCTCGACTACGTACCCAACGTCAGCCGCGCTTGCCAAGTCAATGCCGGCCTTTGCAACGGATTCGGTCTGGGCGGGCAGAACGCCTCCTTGGTTCTCAAGCGTTTTACTGCAGTGGATAGTGATTAGGGGCTAGTGGTCAGCAACTGCAACTGTGGGAGAGTGGGACGGCGTTTCCTTTCACTGTCCGCTATATGGAGATGAAATAATGCGTATCGAAAATCCTTTTCGCAAGGTCGAACGGCTTAAGCGGGTCAAGAATCTGCCTACCGATCCCCGCGAAGAGCGGGTGCCGCCGGGCCAGTTTGTGACCGAACGATTTCCGGTGTTGACCTATGGCCCGACGTATCATTACGCTTCGCTGGATGGTTGGGATCTGGGCGTTTTAGGACTTGCACAGGAAAAGAGCTTCACGTGGGAGGAGTTGACGGCGCTGCCGTCCAAGACCCAGACGGTTGACATCCACTGCGTCACCCGCTGGAGCAAACTGGACACGACGTGGACGGGTGTGCCCTGGCGTGAATTTCTGCGCCACATTGAAGTCGACCCGGCTGCCACGCACGTAATGGCCCATTGCGACGGCGACTATACGACAAACATCGCCCTGGATGTGCTGGACGACGACGACACAATGCTCGCCTACCTCTACCAGGGCAAGCCGATCGAACCGGACCACGGCTATCCCCTGCGTTTGCTGGTGCCAAAGAAATATTTCTGGAAGAGCGCCAAATGGCTGCGCGGGTTGGAGTTCATGCGCGGCGACCGGCCAGGCTTCTGGGAACGCTACGGCTACCACATGGAGGGGGATCCCTGGCTGGAGGAGCGGTTCAGCTAGTTTTCAATCAGCCCAAACAGATGTCGGATACAACCGTTGCGGAGCGCTCCCTCGGCTCCGCTGAATCGAAGAATGGTCCGCCGGTTCACTTGCCTCCGGCAGTGGAGCGCACGGTCACGGCCCGCATCCCCACTGCGGACGGCGCCTTCTACCTGCATCATTTCCGCAGCGCGGGGGACGGAAAGAACCACCTGGCCCTGGTACTCGGCGAGGCAGAGGGCGATGATCTGCTCGTGCGCATCCACTCGGAATGTTTCACCGGCGACGTGCTCGGCTCGCAGCGCTGTGACTGCGGCGAGCAGTTGACGCGAGCGATGCAGGCCATCGCGGCGGAAGGGCGGGGCGCGCTCATCTACCTGCGGCAGGAGGGACGCGGCATCGGCCTGGAGGAGAAGCTGCGCGCCTACAATCTGCAGGATGAGGGTTACGACACGGTTGACGCCAACCTGCTGTTGGGCCACCAGGCCGACGAACGGGACTACACGGCGGCGGCCCTGATCCTGCAGGAGTTGGGCGTGCGGTCGGTGCGGATGCTGACGAACAACCCGGCCAAGATCGAAGGGCTGGCCGGGCTGGGCATCGCGGTGCGGGAACGGATCCCTTTGCAGATGCCCTCGAACCCGGAGAGCCACGCCTATCTGGAGACGAAGGTCGCCCGGATGCGGCACATTATCAGGCTTAACGGGCAGGGCGGGCCGGAGAAGAGAGAAGAGAGTGAACACGTCATGCATAGCCAGGCGGAAGCGTACCGGCTGCAGCTCGATGGATTGCGCGCCCGTATACAGAGCCACAATGGCGGTGAGGCAAAAGAAAACAGAAGCAAAAATGCATTACTTTTCACTCCTCGGCCTTTCGTCACGCTCTCTTATGCCCAGAGCCTAGACGGTTGCCTGACCACCCAACAGGGAACGGCTACGCCGATCAGCTCTCCCGCCTCCCTGACGATGACGCACGCGCTGCGGTCGGCACACAGCGCAATTCTGGTGGGCATCGAAACGGTGCTGGCCGACGACCCCGCATTGACGGTGCGGCTGGTTGCCGGTGACAACCCGCAGCCGGTGATCGTCGACTCCCAGTTGCGTACGCCGCCGGACGCCCGGCTCCTACAAGGCTACGGCGCGCCCTGGATCGCGACCACGCCCGGGGGAGCGCGGTCGTCACGCCGGCAGCGGCTGGAAGAGGCCGGTGCACGCATCCTGACTTTGCCCGCCGATGAAGAAGGCCGCGTGGATCTGGCCGCTCTCCTCGCCTGCCTCGGCGCTGAGGGCATCGGGTCGCTGATGGTCGAGGGGGGCGCACGCATTCTGACCAGCTTCCTGGAAGGAGGCTTGGCGGACTATGCCGTGATCACGATCGCGCCGGTCTTCCTGGGCGGCTATCAGATGATCCAGCCGGCAGGCACGGGGGAAGAGTTCCGCGGAGTTATGCCGCGTCTACAGAATGTCGAGCAGGTGCAGCTGGTGACCGACACGGTGCTGTGGGGGGAGTTTGAAGAAAGGGTCGCGCGTAATGGCAGGTCGGCGGCGTGAATTCAGCTTCCAACCGTGTGAAGCGGCGCGCGGTGCTGTTCACGGCGCCGGGCGCGGTCGAGGTATGCACGGAGGAGATGGCTCCGCCGCAAGGGGAAGAGCTGCTGGTCGAAACGGTCGTCTCCGCCATCAGCGCCGGTACGGAGATGCTCTTTTACCGCGGAGAGGTTCCCGCGGGCATGTCCGTTGACAGTTCGCTCGAAGGTCTGACCGACGCGGTCACCTATCCGCTGAAATACGGATATGCCTGCGTCGGGCGCATTTGTGAAACTGCCAGCCAGCCGACTCGACAAGCGGAAACAGCGGGAGCGGTTAGGCAGCCCGACGCAGCCGGCAAAGAGGACAACCGCTACTACTTCGCGTTCCATCCCCACGAAAGCCACTTCTGCGCCAGCCCGCAGGCGCTGCTGCCGGTGCCCGAAGGGATGGCGCCGGCGCAGGCCGCGCTGTTGCCCAATGCCGAGACGGCCGTCAACCTGGTGATGGACGGCGCGCCGCTTGTGGGCGAGCGGGTGCTGGTGATGGGGCTGGGCATCGTGGGGCTGCTGACAACCGCGCTGCTGGCGCAGTTCCCACTGGCCGCGCTGATCGCGGTGGACCCGCTGCCGCAACGGCGGCGGATTGCCCAACGGCTGGGCGCGAGCCAGACGATCGATCCCGGCGGCGCGGACGGCGCTGAAGGGCTGCGGGAGGCGCTGGCGGATGTGGGAGAAAGGCGCGGCGCCGACCTGATCTATGAACTCTCGGGCCAGCCGCCGACTCTGGACGCGGCGGTCTCGGCGGCCGGATTCGACAGCCGTATCGTGGTCGGTTCCTGGTACGGGACCAAGGCGGCCGCGCTGCAATTGGGGGGCTCCTTTCATCGCAACCGCGTCCGGCTGATCAGCAGCCAGGTAAGCACAGTTGCGCCCCAGTTGCGGGGCCGCTGGACGAAGGCCCGTCGCATGGAGAGCGCGTGGCATCTGCTGGCGAAGCTGCCGGCAGAGGAGTTGATTTCGCACCGGTTTCCGCTGGAGCAGGCGGCTGAGGCTTACAGGCTCATTGACAGCTGCCCGGAGCAGACGTTGCAGGTCATTCTGGACTACAGTTTTTAGTGGTGGTCGCGCTTTTGAAGACTGACGGCAATAGACCAGGACCTCAAACGGAGGGATGGATTCGATGTACAAATTGGCAGTACAGCGGGACTTTGTGGGCCAGCATTTCCTTATCGGCGGCGATTGGGGGCCGGAAAACGAGTGGCATTCCCATCACTACCGGCTGGAGTTCCAGTTGGAGGGTGCGGAACTGAATGAACACGGCTACCTGGTAGATATCGTGCACGTGGAAGAGCTGCTGGAAGAGTTGGCGGCCCGCTATCGTGATAAGACGCTCAATGACCTGCCGGAATTTGACGGCCTCAATCCGAGTATCGAGCATTTCTGCCGCATCGTCGCCATCAGCTTTTCCGAAGAGCTGAACGCGGACAATATCAGTGCGGTCACCGCCCGCATCTGGGAAAACGAAATCGCCTGGGCCTCTTACCGGGTGGAGCGCAACGGCGGCTACTGACCGCCAGCCACTGCGGTTCATGCGCATCGGCCTGCTCATCTACGGCTCGCTGGACACGCTCTCGGGCGGCTATCTTTACGACCGCAAGCTGGTTGAGCATCTGCGCCAGGCTGACGATGCCGTCGAGATCGTGTCGCTCCCCTGGCGCAGCTACCCGGCGCATCTGGCCGACAACCTCTCGTTGCGCCTGTACCGGCGCCTGCGCGACCTCCCCGTGGACATTCTGTTGCAGGACGAGTTGAACCATCCGTCGCTGGCGCTGGTGAACTGGCGACTGCGGGGGCTTCAACCGCGCTATCCGTTGATCAGCATCGTGCACCATCTGCGCAGCAGTGAGCAGCATCCGCGCCGGTTGCTGTCGCTGTACCGCGCGGTGGAGGGGTTCTATCTGCGGACTGTGGACGGCTTTATCTTCAACAGCCGGACGACGCAACAGGCGGTGGAGGAACTGCGAGGAGAGAGAGGAAACCTCGCTCCGCTGGGCGGCGTGGTTGCTTTCCCGGCTGCCGACCATCTGGCAGTGCCGGACGAGCGCGCGGTGGAAGAGTTGATCAGCGGCAAAGAGAGCGATTCCGGCCCGTTGCGCATCCTTTTCGTCGGCAATCTGATCGCGCACAAGGGGTTGCACCATCTGATCGCTGCGCTGTCCCGTCTGCCAAGGGCCGACTGGATGCTGGACGTTGTCGGTGATGAAGCGGTCGACAGCGCGTACGCGGCTGCGGTGCGCAGGCAGGTCGGCGCGGCCGGGTTGGAGGGCAACATCCGCCTGCACGGGCGCGTGTCGGACGAGGCGTTGGCGCAGCGGTATCGCGCCGCGCACCTGCTGGCGGTGCTGTCTTACGAGGGGTTCGGGATCGTGTATCTGGAGGCGATGGCTTTCGGGCTGCCAGTGCTGGCCAGTGTTCACGGGGGCGCCGGTGAAATCGTCGATTCTGGCTTCAACGGTTTTCTGGTCGAACCGGCGGACGCGGACGGTATCGCCGCGCACCTGTCCGCCCTAGCCGGGGACAGGGCGCGATTGGCCGACCTGGGTCGGAACGCCCGGCGGCGCTATGCTTCCCATCCGCGCTGGACAGACTCGGCAGCGGCGATCCGGGCGTACCTGGAATCCTGTGTTCAGTGACCACCGGAACCTGAAATGACAGACGCTTTCGACTTCACCCGCTACCTGGCCTCCAAGCGCAGCGTAGACGACCGCGCGCTCAACCGGCATGTCTGGCAGACGCTGGCGGATGCATTGGCTGCCGAACTGCCGCGGGACCGCCCTTTGCGTGTGCTGGAGGTGGGCGCGGGCATCGGTACGATGGTCGAACGCTGTGTGGAGTGGGGGCTGTTTGCTCGCTCAAGTGTTGACGTCAGTTACACTGCGATCGATAGCGAGGAGAGCAACATCGAGGTTGCACGGCGGCGGTTGGCACACCTGACATCCGGCGGGGAAGCGGGGCTGCGGGTCCGGTTGGAAACGGCCGATCTGTATGAGATCGCGGGTCGGCAGGAAAACCGGCAGCGCTTCGATCTGGTCATCGCCCACGCGCTGCTGGACTTGCTCCACCTGCCTACGGCGCTGCCCGTATTGCTGCAGATGGTGCGTAACGCCGGTCTGTTCTATTTCAGCATCAATTTCGACGGCGCAACGCTCTTTCTTCCGGAATTGGACACGGCGCTGGATGGCCGGATCGAGGCGCTCTATCACCGCTCGATGGACACGCGCATCACGGACGGTCAGCCCTCCGGCGACAGTCGCACCGGACGCAGGCTTTTCCACGCGTTGCGGGCGTGCGGGGCGGAGGTGCTGGCGGCCGGCAGCTCGGATTGGGTTGTGCATGCGGTGGGCGGGGGTTATCCGGCTGAAGAGGCCTATTTTTTGGGTTGTATCCTGCACTTTGTGGATTCGACGCTAAGCGGGCATCCGGAATTGGATGATGGCGAGTTCCGGGAGTGGTTGGCCTTGCGCCGGGAGCAGGTTGCGCGCGGGGAGATGGTTTATGTTGCGCATCAGTTGGATTATTGTGGGCGGGTGAGTGGGTGAGGGTTATTGGTCTTCAAAGTAGGCGGAGTCGATGCGTTGATGGAAATGGGGAAAGTCAGCAGGAGATTCCGTCATTTCCCAAGCACTATGCGACACGGAGAACGGAGGCAAAGTGGAATACGCCTCTGGTCAGGTAAAGGGATTTGAGAGCTATATTCAAAGAGATATAGATGCGTCAAGAGAGCAGCGGGGGGAATGAATACTTTCAATCAGCCGTAACAGAAGGTTGCAATTAGCCGATGGCTAAATATGTTCTTTACCCGCGTTTCGTTGAACGGTGCTTACCTTTACACCGGAGACTTGGCCCGGCCTGCAGACAGCCTATTATTTGTAACCGGTCCGCGAACGAAAACAAGAGACCAAGGTTGAACAGTTCGCCTTGCCCAGTTCATTGTAGCCGCTTAGGATTTCCGCCGTCCCAGACGCAACCGATTAATCTCTATTCGTCTTCAAAATAGTCGGTATCGATGCGTTTCAGTTCATAGACGGCCTCGGTGGTGACGCCGACATTGTAGTCGATCATAAAATCGGCCAGTTGGCGCCCGTCGATCAGAATGATCTTTGTTCCTACTGTCTTTACAAACTCTTTAGCGTCCTCAGTATAGGTGGAAGTGGTAATGAACACACCCTTTCCGGCTCTCTGGCCTGCCAACGCGCCCACAAAGTTACGAATCTGAGAACTGCCCACAGGGCCTTCCCAGCGCTTGGCCTGAATATAGATCACATCAAGACCTAGCCGGTCCTCATTGATG
>DAOUHY010000062.1:0-1982 GCA_034428435.1 Caldilineaceae bacterium
CGATGAACGCCACGAAATGGTCCAGGAACTGGTCGGCATCCACAGCAACGTCCTGGACGCACGCGAAGACCTCACACTTGAGCCCTCGCCCCCTACCGACCCCTTGACCGGCCAGCCCATGATCGAACCGCCGGCCTGCGTAAAAGCCAGTCTGACGACAAAGTATGACGCCCCCAGCGCCGCCCCCACCGCAGAATTCCTGGAGAATCGACTAAACCAGGTCTCTGACCTGCTCTTCAAGGCCATGGGGAAGGATAGGGCAGCAATGGTTCGCCTGAACGAGCTGGACGACCCGGACGTTTTCCCGTCGCCGCAGGGCGAGGCCCCCGGTTCCGACCTCGCTACAGCAGCAACTGTCAGCACAAACGGAGAAACGCCCCGTTCGGAACCATCCTGGCCATAGCACGCCAGGAATTTGCATAAAATAAATAAAATATAACAGAAATCCGCTGCCCCATGAGTAGCGGCCGTATCCCCCTACCCTCTGCCCACCCTCCAACACCCCGGCCACACTCCAAATCACCCCCACAGCCCCCCTCAACCCCCAAGATCGCCCCCCTACCGCCCCTCCCACCCACCTTCACCCCAATGAGATCTCACCCAACCCCCACCAAACCCGCCAAACCACCCCCCACCCCAATTCCCCCTCAATCTCTCGCAAACTCTCACGAACTCTTGTAAACGCCTGTTTCGACTCTCCCACGTCGGCGAGACACCCGCAATCATGGTTAATCTCCTAAATCCCCCCAAATCACGGTTCCCCCCAAATCACAGTTCAGACAATCTCTCGTCCAAAACCCGCTTCCACCCCCAACCCGTAGGTTCCCTGCCCGCGCCGCGCCACTGAGATCCCATCGCCGGCTGTTGAAAGCCGCAGCCTGGAAAACTTCGATCCAATTTTCTGATCTGCCTTGGCCTGACATAATTCCGGGACAATTCACCTCTATCATGTAAAGCATACGAGGGACACGCCCTCGAATAACCACAGTGAAACGAGGTGAAAAAATGAATAACCGCAAAAAGAAGTGGAAGTTTACCTACACACTGGCCATAGTCGTTGTGGCAGTCAGCATGATGGTAGCCGTTAGCTGCTACCGCACAGGAAACAGCAACACCGGCCAGAGCGCAGGCAACGTCACCGAAAGCCGGGGCGAACACGGCAGCGGCGGCGAAGGCAGCGGCGAACACGGTAGCCGCGGCGAGAGTGGAGGTGAGAGCGGTAGTGAAGGTAGCGAAGGCGGCGCAGCCGGCAGCGAAGAAGGCGGCAACGCCCTCGCCCTTGACGAGACCTTCGACATGGTGCGCGCCGGCGCTCGCCTTATCATGAGCTACGACCCGGCCGCCAACGCCTTTGTCGGCTCCGTCGCCAACACCACCGACGCCACCCTGACCCGCGTACGCATCGAGGTCCACCTGTCCAACGGCATCGAACTCGGCCCCACAACGCCGACCGACCTGGCCCCCGGTGAGATCCTGGATGTCGTTCTACCCGCCTCAACGCAGTCCTTCGACGGCTGGACGCCCCATGCCGAGGTCGGCGCAAGCGAAGGCGGCAGCGAAGGCAGCGGTGAACACGGCAGTGGCGGAGAAGGCAGTGGCGAAGGCGGCGGCGAATCCGGCAGCGGTGAGGGCAGCGGCGAGAGCGGAGACCCCTCCAGCCCGGTCCTCGCCCTCGACGAAAGCTGGGACGGCGTCGTCAATGGTGTAAGAACCGCCATGTCCTACGATCCCGCTGCCAGGATATTCTCAGGCATCGTCGAGAATACGACCGACCAGACCCTCTGCTTCGTGCAGATCGAGCTGAACCTCAAGCAGGGAACGACGACCGTTGTCGAACTCGGACCGCAGCCCGTGGGCGACCTGGCCCCCGGCGCCCAGACCACCGTCGAGCTGCGCGTCGCCGATGAGCCAACCGCAGTCGGCGTAGCCTACGACGCCTGGGAGATTCACCCGGAGACCTTCGCCTGTGACGGCCCCGGCCC
>DAOUHY010000063.1:0-2828 GCA_034428435.1 Caldilineaceae bacterium
GTGGTTGCGCGGGCGGTTGAGCGGGGTGTGGAGGCGGAAGCCTATATCAGTGTGGGGCAGAATACTTCGGTCAATGTGGACCGGGGCGAGGTGGAGAAGCTTTCGCAGGCGGGCTCGAAGGGGCTGGGCGTGCGGGTGATCCGGGACGGGAAGATGGGCTATGCCTATACGTCGGACTTCGGGGCGGGGAGCGTCGGGAAGACGATCGAGGCGGCGGTCAATCTGGCTGACGTGGCGGACGGTGATGAATACCGATCGCTGCCGGCGCCGCAGCCGCTGCTGGAGGAGGACTTGGATATCTACGACGAGGCGGTCGTGGCGTTGCCGATCGGACGCAAGGTGGAGATGGCCCGGCGGATTGAGAAGGCGGCTTTGCGCTATGATGAGCGCGTCGTGCTGACGAACCGCTGCACGCTGATTAGCCAGCACGGGACGGTGGCGATCGCCAACTCGAAGGGCGTCGCGGGCAGTTACGACAAGAGCTTTATCGGCGGATTTGTGATGGCGATGGCGGCGGACGAGAATGACCGTTCGGTGGCGTTTGGGTTCGACTTTGGCTCGCGGCTGGCGGACTTCAAGCCGACGGCGATCGGGAAGGATGCGGCGCGTAAGGCGGTGGGGATGTTGGGGGGCAAGCCGGTGCCGACGCAGCGGGCGTCGGTTGTGTACTCGCCGATGGCGGCGACGAGCGTGCTGGGCGCGCTTTCGCGGGCGCTGGGTGCGGACGCGATGCAGCGCAACCGGTCGTTTCTGGAGGGCAAGATCGGCGAAACGGTGGCGGCGGATCTGGTCACTGTGCTGGACAACGGGCGGCTGCCAGGCGGGATCGCGACGCGGCCGTTCGACGATGAGGGGGTGCCGACGGGGGCTACGCGGCTGATCGACGAGGGCGTTTTGCAGACGGCGCTGCATGACCATTACACGGCCACGCGCGACGGGACGGCCAGCTCGACTGGCAACGCCAACCGGCGTGGGCACGCGTCTATGCCGACGCTGGATGCGAGCAACTTCTACTTCCAACCGGGACAGGAGACGCCGGAGGAGGTGATCGGCGGCGTTGAGCAAGGGTTGTACGTAGAGAGCGTTATGAACACAGCCAGCATCAACCCGATCAGCGGTGACTATTCGATCTCGGCGAAAGGGTATTGGATCGAGAATGGCGAGTTGAGCCATCCTGTGAACGAGGTGACGATTGCACTGCCGATGCAGGAGTTGCTGCACAATGTCAAGTCGGTTGGGAACGATCTGACGTTTGTGCCGATGATGGGGGCGTTGGGGTCGCCAACGATACGGGTGGATGGGGTGATGATTGGGGGCAGTAGTTAGTTTATAGTTGCTAGTTTTTAGTGAACTGCCGCGTGTCAGATTGCGAACCGTATGAGAGATTTCAGAGTGTCGGCGAGTCCAAGCTGCCCCGCTGTAATTTCAGTCGAGTGTGGGGAGGACTATATCGTGTCGGTAGCCTTTGAGAGTGGGGAGAAGGGGCTGCTGGATATGAAGCCGTACCTAGATTTTGGAATTTTCAGGAAGATCAGAGACCCGAAGGTTTTTGAGACGGTTCATGTCTCTTTTGATACTATCGCCTGGGAGTCAGGCGCTGATCTAGACCCTGAGTTCGTCTACGAGAAGTGCCGAATCACGTAGCAAAGGAGGCCGGTTGTTTCGTAGGAGATCTGGTAAAGCGCCAAGGGACACGAAGAAGTCAGATTCGCCTGCAGTGCAGCCGTTCCTCTTTCCTCCTTTCTCTTTCTTGTACGGCCGCCGTCAGTTTTGAGAGCACGCCCATGCCCAGCAATGCTGGCATCGTACCCGCGCGCCCGTGTCCGGTTGGACATGCGGGGCGTTTTGGCGTTCAATAGGGGTCTGCCCGCCTGTCCACCGGAGCTCTTCTTTTGTCCCGCTCGCACGACCCTTATGCCGCATTCCGCATACACGACTACCGGCTGTACGTTATTGGCTGGGTTGTGGCGCGGATGGGGACCTATATTCAGAGCATTGCGATCGCGTGGGAGATCTATCAACGCACGGGAGAGGCGCTTTCGCTGGGGCTGGTGGGGCTGGCGCAGGCGCTGCCGCTGATGGTGCTGGCGCTGCCGGCGGGGTTGCTGGCGGACCGGTATGAGCGGCGGCGGCTGTCGATCTTCAGTCTGCTGGGGATGACGGTGACTTCGCTGGCGCTGGCGGCGTTCTCGATCAGGGAAGGGCCGGTGCTGTGGATGTATGCGCTCCTGTTCCTGGATGCCTGCATGATGACAGTGGGACGGCCGGCGCGGACGGCGCTGCTGCCACAGCTGGTGCCGGCGGAGGTGTTTCCGAACGCAGTTACGTGGAACACGAGCCTGATGCATATTGCGTCGGTGGTGGGGCCGGCACTGGGCGGCTTTGTGGTTGCGGTCAGCGTGCATAGTGCGTATTTTGTGGCTGCGGCAGGTTCATTGTGGCTGGCCTTCATTTTGACCCGCATCCGGTTTCGACCAGTGGACGAGAAGCCGGAGCCGGCCAACTGGCAGACGCTGCTTGGCGGGATCCGGTTTGTGTGGGACAAACGGATTCTGTTCACGATCATGGCGCTGGACCTGTTTGCGGTGCTGCTGGGCGGGGCGGTGTATCTGCTGCCGATCTTTGCCGAGGATATTCTGAACGTGGGCGCGACGGGGTTCGGCTATCTGCGGGCGGCGCCGGCGGTGGGGGCGTTCCTGATGGCGGTGGCGATGATCTATCTGCCGCCGATGAAGCGGGCAGGGCACGCGCTGCTGCTGGCGGTGGCGGGATTCGGGGTGGCGACGATCGTTTTCGGCTTTTCGCAGAATTTCGCGCTTTCGTGGGTG
>DAOUHY010000064.1:0-1715 GCA_034428435.1 Caldilineaceae bacterium
AGCCACAGGACACGTCTCACCCCGCTCCTTTACCCCCCCTCCCCCCCACGGTCCCAAGCCGCTAACCATTAACCACTAACCACTGCAGTTCTGACTACTGCAGTCCAAGTTGCAAGACACAACAGAAAACGCGAAAATAAACCATGGCTCCCGGATCAGCTAGACTCCACAAGGAGATCACACCGATGACCGACAACTACCAACGAGACGGCTTCCTCCTTGTCCGCCAGGCATTACCCCCCGCCGACCTCGAACCCCTGCGCGCCTGCATCCACCGCCAGGTCGGCATCTACGCCAACGAAATGTTCAACGACGGCAAAATCAAGGACCCGTTCCCCAACCTGCCCTTCGGCCAGCGCCTTGCCGCCCTCCACCGCGAAAACGAGATCCGCCTCCGCTCCTGGAACCAGCCCGCTCTCGGCCCCGAACTGCATGCACTCATCCAACATCCCGGCATCGTCCACGCCCTCGAACCCCTCCTCGGCCCCAACATCAGCTTCAACGGCGACTACCACCTCCGCCCCAAAATGCCCGACAGCGAACTGACCGCCTTCCCCCTCCACCAGGACAGCCAGTACTACGGCAAACAGTCCCGCCACGCACACATCATCACTGTCTGGATCCCACTCGTCGATGTCGACGAAATCAACGGCTGCCTCTATGTCATCCCCGGCAGCAACGCCTGGGAACTCATCGAAAGCAAGCGCGACAAAAACATGAACATGCGCTCCTTCGAGGACCCCGAAAAGCGCGGCACGCCCGTTCCCGTACCCATGAAACAAGGCGACATCCTCCTCTTCTCCAACATGACCTTCCACGGCAGCAAAGTCAACCACACAGACGAAGTCCGCTGGAGCATCGACATTCGCTACTGCCGCACCCCGGGGACCTACACCGCGCCCCAGGAGGTCCTCGATGGCGAAGAATTCATGCGCGCCAAACTGGAACGGACCAAGCGGCCCCCCTTTGTCGTGCGCGGCCAGGGCGCCGGCTCAACCTACGCAGACTGGCAGGCCGCCTTCGCGGCCCTTCTGAACTGACCGTCTCGCGTCGGGCCGCCGGCAGTCACACTCGATGCTCGCCGCCTCTACGACATCATCCATCTCCTGTCATAAAGAAAAGGAGCAGCTGTGCATATCCACCCACGTTCAGTCGCCAGTAAAGTCTTCGACGTCTGGCGCAGCCCCGGACGTTTCACCAAGAATCCCGACATCATCGAGCTGCCTTCCGGCCGCCTCATGCTCATCTACTCCGACACCGACTCCCACTGGTCCCAGGTAAACCAGATTCTGACCCTGCTTGCCAGCGACGACGGCGGCCAGACCTGGTTCAAGCACCGCGAAATCGATCAGGCCAACCTTCAGGAAGGCGACGAACGCCTCGTCACCCCGCGCCTCAGCCGCCTAAACGACGGCCGCCTCGTCGTCATTATCGACCACGACGACCACAGCCACTTCCACGAAGACCAACCCCCCGGCAACTGGCTCTACTGGAGCGAAGACGACGGCGACACCTGGACCGAAGCCCAAAAACCCAACATCATGGGCTTCGAACCCGACCGCATCCTCGACCTCCCCGACGGCAGACTCGGCGTCGCCTCCCACATCATGCGCGGCGATACCCAGGAGTTCGCCGTCATCCTCCCCTGCTCCGACGACGGCGGCGAGACTTGGTACGAAGAGTCCACCATCGCCTATGACGGCTACCATCGCGTC
>DAOUHY010000065.1:0-8570 GCA_034428435.1 Caldilineaceae bacterium
AGCCGGCAGATGCTTGCCGCTGTCGGCCAGAGTCGCCTGATGCTCCTATGGGAACGCTTCTTCGAAATCTACAGCATACACGTCGGCCAAATCTTGCTGACCAGGGCGGACACCGAAAACCGTCAGCGCTTTCTCAACGTCCGCGACACCTTCAATGCCCTCTTGGAGCACAAGATCGTACCAATCGTCAACGAAAACGACGCCGTTGTTGTCGACGAAATCAAGGTTGGCGACAATGACAATCTCTCGGCGCTTGTCGCAGTCTTGACCAGCGCCGACCTGCTGCTCATGTTGACCGACCAGGAGGGCCTCTTTACGGCCGACCCGCGCACCGATCCCAACGCGCAGTTGATTCCTGAAGTCCAGACGATTGACGATTCCCTGCGCGCCCTCGCCGGCAACACGCCGTCCAACCTGGGGATTGGCGGCATGAGTACCAAACTGCAGGCCGCCGATATCGCCTGCCGCGCCGGCACCGACGTCGTGATCGCCAACGGCAGCGCGCCCGATGTGATCTTGCGCGCAGTCTCCGGTAAGCAAGTGGGGACTCGCTTTCCCGCACAGGAAGCACCCTTGGAAAACCGCAAACGTTGGATCCTGGCCGGCCCCGCCCCTTCGGGGCATCTCCTGGTGGATGCCGGCGCCGCCAAAGCCTTGCGCCACCACGGCAACAGCCTTCTTCCTGTCGGTATCACAACCGTCCAGGGCGAATTCGAGCGCGGCGACGCCGTCTTTGTAAAGGAGAAAAACGGGCCAAATCTGGCCCGCGGCATCTCTCGGTACAGTAGCGCTGACCTGAATCTCATTCGCGGCTGCCAGTCCCACGAGATTAGCGAACGGCTCGGATATGACTACGGGCAGGTGGCCCTCCACCGCAATGACATGATCCTATTGGAATAGGGCAGGGAGGTAATACATGACCATAGCAGTCAAGAAACCAGGCACGAACGACCAAAATACAGTTCAGCTTCTTCAGGATGAACCTTCCCAGCCCGCGGCGCAGCAGATAGACCTCGAGGCGATGGGAAAGGCCGCGCGCCAAGCAAGCCGTAAACTGGCCGGGCTGTCCTCAACCTGCAAAAATGAGGCGCTTCACGCCATCGCCGACGCGCTGGAAGCACGCAGCGCGGAAGTTCTGGCCCAGAACGAGCTCGACATCGCCGACGGCCGTGTCAACGGCCTCAGCGACGCCCTGCTCGACCGTCTGCTCCTGACAACCGACCGCATACGAAGTCTGGCCGGCGACACGCGCAAAGTGGCTGCCCTCCCCGACCCCGTCGGCGCCGAGCTCGAAAGCCGTCTCCTGCCCAACGGATTACGCCTCAGCCGCCGCCGCATTCCCATCGGCGTCCTTGGCGTCATCTACGAGGCCCGCCCCAACACCACCATCGATATCGCCGTCCTCAGCCTCAAGACCGGCAACGCCGTCATCCTGCGCGGCGGCAAAGAGACACTGCGTAGCAATCTGGCCCTCGTATCCGTCATTTGCGACGCGCTGCAAGCCCAGGGCCTGCCCCGCGAGGCAATCCAATACATCGGTAACCCCGACAGAGCCTTGGTCTCCCAGTTCCTGCGCATGGACGAATACGTAGATATGCTCATCCCCCGCGGCGGCAACAGCCTCCACCGCCTCTGCCGCGATCAGAGCACTATTCCCGTCATCACCGGCGGCATCGGCATCTGCCACTACTACGTCGATATCACCGCCGACCAGGAACGCGGGATGGACGTCATCGTCAACGCTCGCACCCAACGCCCCTCCGTCTGCAACGCCCTCGATACCCTCCTCGTCAATCGCCAGATCGCGTCCGAGTTCCTGCCAAAACTGGCGCAGCGCATGGCCGAGTGCGGTGTCGAGATACGCGCGACACCCGACGCCATGCCCCATCTCACTGACAACGGCGCAACCGTCATCCCCGCCGGGCCCGACGACTGGGACACCGAATGGATGACGCTTATCCTCGGCGTCAAACTGGTGGACTCACTCGACGAGGCCATCGAGCACATTCAAGAGCACAGCCAGGACCACTCAGACGGCATCCTCACCCAGGACTGGAACAATGCCCAGCGCTTCGTCGATGCCGTCAACTCCTCAGCCGTCTTCGTCAACGCCAGCACTCGCTTCAACGACGGCGGCCAGTTTGGCCTCGGTGCCGAGGTCGCGATCAGCACGCAGAAACTCCACGCCCGCGGCCCAATGGGGCTTGAAGAACTGACCACCTACAAGTGGATTGTGCTGGGCGATATGCACGTGAGGGAGTAGCGCTAAGGCGATCGTTCTTTCGACCGGGGCCGCGCGGCCCCGGTTTTCTTTTCTACGGTTCGACAGCGTCCGCGTAGTACAGCATCGCAGCCGCCGCAGTCTCCAGGTCCCCGAAGACACCCAATCCAACCGACGCCGCCACCGCCGCACCCACCGCCGCCTCTTCCGCATGGCTCGGAATCAGCAACGTCTTCTCGAAACGGCGCGCCAGGATCTGGGCCAGCAGCCGGTTCTGGCGAACACCGTTGCCCGCGCCCACCAGGAGCGGCGGCTCTCCCACCACTGGCTGCCTCTGTTCGAAAAAAGTGAAGAAGCCGTCCGCCATGCCTTCAAGCAATGCGCGTGCGAAATGGGCAGGCGTGAAGTTGTCCGGTGAGAGCCCGCTGAACGAAGCCCGCAATCCCGGGTCCGTGCGGCTGCCGGTAAAAAACGGCTCACAACGCAACCCGTCGCTGCCCGTCGGCACCGTCGCCGCCAGTCGCGTCATCCGTTCATAGAGGTCGTCCGGTACGTCCGTGTCCAGGAGCCCGGCGCCCACCTGCTGAAAGAATCCCTGCAAGTAGGCATAGGAACGACCCCCGAACAACCCTCCCCCAATCAGCAGATACTGCCCTCCGGGAAAAGGGCGGTTTTCCAACCCGGGAATGAAATGGAAACTGTCCGTGCGCGCAGAAATCTGGCCCCCGGTTCCCACGTTCAGGAGCAGACTCCTGCCCGGCTCCGGCGCGCTGCCGATGAAACTGGCCTGATTGTCCCCCAGCGCAACCGTCACCGGCGTGCCCGGCTCCAAACCGACAGCTTCTGCCAACTCGCGCCGCAGTCCCCCCACAACATCCCCGGCGCCCCCGACCGGCGGGAAGTAATGCGCCGGAAGTTCCAACCGCTCCAACAACCTCGAATCCCAACAGTTTGCCCGAATGTCAAAGATCCCGGAGCTGCCCGCAAGCGTCGGCTCACACACCACCGACGTTCCAGTGAGGAACGAGACCACCGCATCCGGGACAAAGCAGGCAGTCACCGGGCGTTCGGGCAGAGCATCCTGCAACCTGAGCCAGTATAGGCTGGGCCCCAGAAACCCCGCCGCCGGCAGACAGCCGGTATTGCGAAAGGCCTCACGCCCTCCCGCAGCCGCGATAAACAGCTCCAGCACCGGCCTGTCAGAACCGGGCAGTGGCTCCTGCACCCGCAAGTCCTGCCACGTAATCGCGGGCCCGGCCGGCGTAGCGTCCGGCCTGATCAGGGCAACCCCGTGCTGCTGTCCCGTGACCCCGATGCCTTGGATGTCCGACGGGCCCAAATCTGCCTGCGCCACCAGTCCCGCCAGGCACTCCACTACCAGGTCGTACAAGTGCGCCAAGTCCATTTCAGCCCGCCCGGGTCCCGGAGACGAACCAGCGCGGTTGGCAACAGTCCGGTGGGCAGCCTGGCTGCCGCTCTCCGGATCCAGCACAACCGCGCTCAATGAAGTCGTGCCAATATCGAGTCCGATAAGCATCTTTTCTTCTTTCCCGTCCGGAAGGCCTGCAGGTTAGTAGCCGCTTGTGATTTCCGAGGAGGCAATTAGGGGCTTTAGAGCTTGGTGTCCTACCGTTAAGACTTGACAGCCCCCATCGTTACTCCGGAAATGAAGTGACTCTGCAGGCGCACGAATAGAAGTAGCGATGGCAATAGTCCAAGTGTAGCCGCTGCCATCACCATGTTCCAATCGGGCGTCCGGTACATGGTTCCGAAGAAATACTCGATACCAACCGACAAGGTCATCTTGGTCTCTTTGCTAATGACGACAAGGGAGAAGAGGTACTCGTTCCAGGCCCAGACGAAGTTGAAGACGGCAACCGTTACGAATATCGGCCGCGACAGGGGTATGAAGATTCTTACCAGAATGGACAGATCGTTGGCCCCATCCATCCTCGCCGCATCTACGAGTTCTTTGGGCAACGTCTCGAAATAATTCTGTATCAGAAAGATTGCAAACGCTGTATGAAAGCCCACATAGGCAAACACCAGGCCGAAATGTGTGTTGATGAGTTGCAGGTCTCTCAAGAGCATATAGAGTGGCAGAAGTGCCGTCATGGGTGGCACCATGATGCTCGCCATCAAGTAAAAGGAAAACAGTCGCGCCCCTCTGAATCTGTGGACGGCGAGCGCGTAGGCCGCCGGGGCAGCTACGAGAACTGTCACCAGCGAACCGCCTAATGCGACGACGGTCGTATTCAAGTACCATCGGGCGAAGGGCGACGTGGCAAAGACCTGTGGGAATGCCTCCAGTGTAAACGTTCGCGGAATGATCGTAGGGGGGTACGACATGATCTCGGCGAGAGGTTTGAAGCTGTTAGACACCATCCAATAAAATGGAAAAGCGATAAGGAAGGCCAAGAGCAGAACAATGGCATATACGAACCATTTGACAATCTTGGTTTGGGTATCTTCGAACAGCATGTACGCAACACCTCCATACGGCAATCTGAAAGCGCTGAAGGTTGAGAAAGGTCTGGCGCTAGAAAACCTCGCGGCGCAGTCTGAGGGAGACTGTGGTCAAGACGCCGGAAATAAGGAAGAGAACAACCGCCACAGAGGCCGCATAGCCAAACCGCATGAACGCGAACGAATACTGATACAGGTAGATGCCGAGAACCTCAGTTCGATGCAGTGGATCGCCTTGTGTCATCGCCCAAACGACGCCGAACTGCTTGAACGTGTCTATGCCTCCGATAAACCAAATGATAATGATGGAGTTTCGCAGCAGCGGAATTGTTATGCGTCTGACCACCTGCAAATAACTAGCGCCGTCAATATAAGCGGCTTCAAACAGATCCGTCGGTATCGCCTGGATTCCGGCCAGTAAGATGATTGCGTAATAGCCGACCCTGCTCCAGACAATCACCGTCATAACTGACGGCATGGCCAGCTTTCGGTCCAAGAGGAAATAGACGGGCTCGTCAACAAAGTTCAGCTTCTGCAGAATGTGGCTCAAGATGCCCAGGTCGCCCTGAAAAATCCAGGTGAAAACCAGGGCCATTACGACGATGGGAGAGACCATCGGTACGAAGAAAATGCTGCGCAATAGACGTGTGGCTGGAATTTTCGTATTCAAGACCACAGCCAGAGGCAGAGCAACTACAAACGGGACAATGACGACACCGATAAGGTAGACCACGGTGTTCCTGAAGACCTGCCAGAATATGGGGTCGGCAAACAGCTCACGAAAGTTGGAAATGCCGATGAAATAGCTGTCCCGCCCCATGATGTCCCAATCGTAGAAGGCAATGTGGATACTGCGCAACGCCGGGTAGACAACGGTAAGGGAGACCATGATAAGGGCGGGTGCCATAAAGAGATAGGGCACAAAGCCGCCCGTCTTGAACGCTGGCCACTCCTTGAATGACTGCAAGATACGCATGGGTAACCCTCAGATGCTTTTCCGGCGAGGCGTCAGGCTGGCAAGATGGGGATGATTGGCGCCGTGGCTCGCATAAGCTGAATGGAAACGGGGGTGGTCCCTACGACGGTAGCGGAGCGCCCCCGATGCGATAAATCCAGACGTCGCGCGATTCCAAATCTCCAATCAGCTTCTGCTTTCACTTGAAATGGGGCCGGGGGTCGCCCCAATATGGAGCATGATCAGGCATCGGGATATGCGCGCATCAATATTTTGTTCGTCTCCTCCTCCAAATCGGTGAGCGCCTCTTCCACGGTCTTCTCCTGCGTGAACATGAAGAGCAAAGCATCGTGGAACAGTTGCATGACCTGTGGCGCCTCAGGGCTCAGCGGAATCACCCGACCCATCTCGTACTGCGCAGAGGCCGCTTCGATGTAGACCGGGTCTTCCGAGCCTTCAGGCAGTTCCAGGAACCCCGTCCGTGGCGGAAGGTAACCCATCTTCCAGATTTCGACCAAGCCCTCGTCAGAGCCCAATATCCAGTTCAACATTGACCAGGCGGCATCCTGCTTGCCCGACTGTTTCATTATAGTAAGTGTGTTGCCGCCGAGACAACTCGAATTCATGCCCGGTTCCGGTCCGGGATGGGGCCAGAATCCGATCTTGCCGGTGTACTCTCCGTCAGAGAATCGGAACGAGGGCGCTCCCATACTCATTGCCCATTCCCCATTCAGAAGCGCGGGAATGAGTACGCTCCAGTCGGCCGCTGCCACTTCATTGGTTATGTTGTGCTCGTGTTGGAGTCCGACGACGAACTCCATCGCTTCAATAGCTTCCGGCGAGCCGGCAACAGACCTGGTGTAATCAGCGTTGAAGACTGAGGCGCCGTTGGTCCACAAGAAGGGGAAACCAAATTGCCACGTATCTCCTCCCGCCATCTTCGTTCCAAATCCAAAACCGTGCTTGGCTTCAGTTTTCTCCGCCAGGATCAGGGCAAACTCGATGATTTCGTCCCAGGTGGCAGGCGGTACCCTGGGATCGAGACCGGCCTCTTCAAAATAGACTTCATTCCACAAGAAAGCTGAGCCTTCGGGCCAGAACGGCAAGCTGACTACCTGCCCGGTATCCTGGTTAGGATAGTAACAGAAACCGTTGATCAGTGCACCGGGGATTTCTCCGGGGAACCAGTCAACTGTGCTCACATACGGGTCCAGATCGAGCATTGCACCCAGATCGGCGAACTTACCGGTCTGTGATACCTCCAGCCCGACAAGGTCGGGAGCGGTCCCGGCCGCAATGCGGGTTACCAGCCCCTTGTAGCGAGCGCCGCCGCCCTCATAGAATCCTTCCGCCACAATTCCGTCCTGGGCGTTGTTGAATGCTTCCACGATAGGCCTCACTCTTTCGGCACGATCGTAAAAGTCCAACGTGACCGTCTCCTCCGCCGGCGCCATCGCTCCGTCACCGGCTGCAGGCATCGGTGCCGCGCACGCTGCCGCAGCCACACCCCCGGCTGCTACCACGCTCCATCGCAGAAACTCTCTTCGGGAAACCATCTGTCTTCTGTCCATCACTCTTCTCCTCGGTTTTCTGAAGGCGAAAATAATCTAGACAGGCCTGAAGGGATCCGCACGTGTAATAGTTTGCCTCGTATTCCGCAGAGGAATGCGCAGGTTGCACTGCTGCCGTACTGACACGAATGCCAACAGTGCAGCAGAAAGCAAACACAGTATATAAAATTTATTGTTTTCCCACAAGCGAGGTTTTTCGCTCCAACTTTCCGTATCTTGGCCCACATGAGCCGTTGATGGGCCCCAGTTGCGTTGCAGCTGACGCTACTCTCCCTATCTGTCATGTCGAGTCGAACAAGAGGACTGGCTATATGAGCCTGTTGTGCGGGGTGCTGAAAAGAAACTGAACCAAGGGGTTGAGAATATGGGGGTTAAATGTGTGGGAAAAGATTCTAACGCTCCACCGAGGTCACCTCAATGGAGCAGGAAAACCGTCTCGTAAATCGTCCAACCGGGGCAGTGAGGCGTCAATCAATCGGCTATGCATCTCCGAGTCAAAGTGGAAAGCGTCTCTGCACTCTGTTACAATAGAGTCGCTCTCGCTAAAGGGGCGCTACAAATCTGTACTTTACTCGCAATTATGGCAGTTGACGAACATTCGCACCTACGCCCTACAGTTTTTCTCTTGTACTCCGTACCGCACTACGCAGGAGATGCATCATGACCACAACCACCATCGCCCAGGGAAAACGCACCCAGCTAATTGAAGACGGCTACTGCGTCTTCGAGCAGGTACTGTCTCCCCAAATGCTGGCCCGCGTACGCGCCGCCAGCGACGGCCTCATCGCCGCCCAGTCCGCCGAGCACTTCGAAGAGCAGAAATCCACCGGCAGCATGATCAGCGTCTACGATGATCCCTTCTTCGCCGAACTGGTCGCCTATCAACCCGCCCTCGACGCACTGGCCTCTATGGGCTACCCAAAGCCGCGCTGGTCCTCCGGCTTTGTCATCAGCAAGCCCGGCCACTCACCCCCCTTGTTCTGGCATCAGGACTGGTGGGGTTGGAACGATCCGCTCAGCTATACCGACCTCCCCCTGCAGGTCTTTGCCATGTACTATCTGGTCGACACGCGCATCGAGAACGGCTGCCTGCGCGTCATCTCCGGTTCCCACCGCAAGCGCCACCGCATGCACGACGTCGTGCATACTGCACATACGGATGAGCTGCGCCGTGCCACCGACCCGAACCATCCTGCCTACCATCCATTGCCGGAAGATCAGGCTGTGGCCGTGCGCGCCGGCGATCTGGTGATCGGTGACTCCAGGCTGCTCCATGGCTCCTACGCCAACCAGACCGATGAACGGCGCACAGTCATCACGATCTGGTACCATCCCAACTTCGACGTCTCCTCCCCCC
>DAOUHY010000066.1:0-4050 GCA_034428435.1 Caldilineaceae bacterium
GTCCCCTGGCTCCAGTCCACCACCTGGGCCATGCCCAGCATCATCGTCATGGGAATCTGGGGCGGGATCGGCTTCACCGTCATCATCTATCTCGCCGGCCTCAAAGGCATCCCCCGCGACTACTACGAAGCCGCCGAAATCGACGGCGCCAGCAGCCTCCAACTCGCCTTCAGGATCACACTGCCTCTGCTCAAACCTGTCGTCTCCTTCGTCCTCATCACCGGCGTAATCGGCGGCTTCAGCGGCGGCTTCCAGGCCATCTACATGATGACCGGCGGCGGCCCCCTCGACTCCACCAGGGTGCTGGCGCTCCATATCTACGACTACGCCTTCCAGCGCATGTTCATGGGCCAGGCCTCCAGCATGTCCTTCGTCCTTTTCGCTATCGTTCTTATCCTTACGCTAGTCCAGTTCAAACTGCAACGGGTCGATTGGGAACTATGAGCTACTTTCAAACCCGACACTGTCATACCCCTTGTAAAACCTGGTCTTTTTCTGGAGTAACGCATGGCTAACCAGGACTTTGTTGGCATACCTAGCCAGGTCGATACGCGGGCTCTCAACCGCGGCGCGACCGATTTCCAGCGCCTGCGCCGCGGCCTGTTGATCAACTACCTTGTCCTGGGCGCCGGCGCCATTCTGATGGTCGTCCCTTTCATCTGGATGATCAGCACCTCCTTCAAACCTCAGGCCGAGACCGTCTCCTTCCCGCCCCGTCTCTTCCCCATCAACCCCACAATTTCCAACTACATAGATGTCTTCGACCGCGCCAACATGGGCCGCCTCTACTGGAATACAACCTTCATAAGCGTCATCAAGACCATCTTCAACATCTACACCAGCGCGCTCCTCGGCTATATCTTCGGCAAATTCGTCTTCCGCGGCCGCGACGTCATCTTCTACATCCTGCTCAGCACCTGGATCATCCCCTTTGAAGTCTATCTCATCCCCCTCTACCTCATGACCGTCCAGGTCGGCTGGGCCGATACCTATACCGCCCTCATCGTCCCCGAAATCTTCACAATCTACGCAATGTTTATGTTCCGCCAGTTCATGTACACCATCCCCACAGAGCTGATCGACGCCGCCCGCATTGACGGCGCCGGCGAATGGTACATCTTCCACCGCATCATCATCCCGCTCTCCCGCGCCGCCCTCTTCACCCTCATCGCCTTCTACTTCATGTGGAACTGGAACGACTTCCTCTGGCCCCTCGTCGTCATCTCCAGCCACGACAAATACGTCATCACCGTCGGCCTCGCCACCTTCGTCGGCGAATTCTGGAACCAGTACGGCGTCATCATGGCCGGCGCCAGCCTCGCCATCATCCCCATCCTCGCCCTCTTCATCGCCGTCCAGCGCTTCATCATCGAAGGCGTCGTCCTCACCGGCCTCAAAGGCTGAGCCCCATACAGGCGCCCACAATTCCACTGACCCACAGTCGATTCGCGCCCCCGAATCAGGCAGCCAAAACTTCTCTCACTCCTTACTCCTCTTCACTCTCTCCTCGCTTTCTTGGGCGGTCGGGCCTATTCGGCCCTCCCTTGTGCGGGGGCTCCGCCCCCGCAACGCCCCCTCTCCTACAACATGCCTCGCCGACCTGGTGTCGATATTTGTAACGAGTGCCCAGTCGAAAGAACTTCGCCAAACCCCGTCCCGCCATCTCCATCAGATCCCCCGTAGGTGCCGGCCTTGCGCCTGCCCGATGCCTTCCTCAAAGACCGCAAACCATTTCAGCCACCGCTGGCATTATCCCCACGTTAGACTGTCTCCCACCCAAATCAGGGATGCACCGGCCGAATTTGCTCTTTTGACAACAAATGAAAAGTATGAGAACATTTGTACCATGCGAAGTTCGTAGCAAGCCGCTGCCTGCCTGCTTCTGTGCTTACAACTGGGAGCCTTGAATGCCATCCTCAATTGAATGGACAGATGAAACCTGGAATCCGGTAACTGGCTGCAGCCGTGTGTCGCCCGGCTGCGACCACTGTTATATGTTCGCTCTCTATCCGCGCCTCAATGGAATGGGGGTCCGTGGCTACGAGACAAGACCAGACGATGTTCGCCTACTGCCTGAGCGCCTCCAAGCTCCGCTAAACTGGAAAAAGCCCCGGCGGGTCTTTGTCAATAGCATGTCGGACGTGTTTCATCCCAGCGTGCCGTTCGAATTCATACTTAAGATGTTCCTGGTGATGCACGAGGCTGCCTCTGCGCGTGGACATATATTCCAGGTCTTGACGAAACGGCCGGGCCGGGCTGTCGCCTGGTGGCAGGAACACGAGCGACACTTTCCCGACGGCTGGCCGGCTGGCATTTGGATGGGCACCTCGGTTGAGAGTCAGAAATACGCTCCCAGACTGACCGTATTGCATCGTTTGCCCGCGCCCATTCGCTTCGTGTCGGCAGAACCTCTGCTCGGGCGGCTTGACCTGACCCAATGGCTCGAGAAGGGTGTACTGCAGTGGGTGATTGTCGGCGGCGAGAGCGGCGCAGGCGCCAGAGCAATGGACCTTGAATGGGCGCGCGCGCTCCGTGATCAGTCGGTAAACTCTGGCGTAGCCTTCTTCCTTAAACAGTTAGGGGGTGTGCGCAACAAACGCGGTGGTGAGGCTGCAACTATTGATAGTGAGCACTGGCGTCAAATGCCAATCATGGAGTAGAGCATAGGAATGACTGACAGATCTTTTGGTGGTCCTTGGACTCAAGAAAAGCTACGAATTCTCAGCCTGTATCTGGACGCTTATACAGCCGCCTTGAAGAATCAACCATTCAGGCTCATTTACGTTGATGCTTTTGCCGGCGAAGGATCGTGGCGCCCCGGCTCGGCGTATACTACGTGACTATGATGACTTCAGAGAGCTGCATAAAGGCTCTCCACGGATCGCGCTGGGAATAACAGACAAGCCTTTCGATAGGCTTATTTTCATTGAAAACGACCCACAACGATTTGAACTGCTCAGGAAGCTGCAAGAAGAATTCCCAGATCGCGACATTAGTGTGCTCAATGAAGACGCCGAAAAAGCGTTGCCCGCATTCTGCCAGAGCCTGGACGTCGACGAACGCGCAGTAGTTTTTCTGGACCCATTCGCTACTGAAGTCTCCTGGGCCATGGTGGAAGGGATGGCCAGAACTCAGAAGATAGATTGCTGGATATTGTTCCCTCTTAGCGCGATTGCGAGGATGATGCCTAGAAAGAGCGAGCCATCAACGGAATTGGCGAGTCAACTCGACAGGATTTTTGGGGAGCGTGCATATTGGCAGGACTTTTACAGTACATCTCCCCAGCCGCGGTTACCTTTGCAGGTCTTTGAGGACAAAATTGAGCAAATCCGATCGAGCGGCAGCAGCCAGATCGCCGACCGATACCTGGATCGTCTTGCGTCGATCTTCGCGAGAGTTGCTCCAAAGGGTAGAGAATTCACAAATTCCAAGAACTCTCCGATGTTCCAGCTGTTCTTTGCAGCAAGTAATCCCAAAGGCGCTCGGATTGCCGTTGGAATTGCAACACATATCATTGACAATTGGTGATGGCCGAGGAAGTTGACGAATTATCGTTGTGAAACCGTGGCAACGGTTTTGCGCGAACATAGCCCATCACCACGATGCCACGGAATTGGAGGCGCTGCTTCATACCTTCATAGGAAAAAGGATTCATCGTGTTGTATGATTTGTCCCCAACGACCTGGTGTTCCCCGACGCTGAAGTCCTCCGGCCCGACCGCGATTCGACTGCATTAGGAATGCTGAAACGCTTCCTTTCCCCAATACGGCTAGGGCGCGTCCAATGCACGCCAGCGGCAGGCGCGCGGTTCAAAACGACCAGCAAGGCGAATGATTGTCCATATGGTTTCCGCATAAACTGTGCAAAGGGATCTGCCGGCACCCAGGTCTTTGGTCAGGCGCCCACTTTCCCAATGGCTATTCGGGCGTTATGCTAGTTGGGAAAGGCCAATTTCTTGATTTTCAGATATTCAGGTGCGCCCAAGAGACGGTTGATATAGATGCAGAGGGTATGTGCAGTCAATTTGGTGTAGAGTCGAGCACACAAGCC
>DAOUHY010000067.1:0-3156 GCA_034428435.1 Caldilineaceae bacterium
GAGCCCCTCCACCCCTATTCGCAGAAACTGATGTCCAGCGTCCCCAAGCTGCGCCAGAACGAGGAACCCGACTTCATCAGCGGCCAGCCCCCCAGCCTGCAGGACCTGCCATCCGGCTGCCGCTTCGCCCCCCGTTGTGACCACCGCTTCGAGCTCTGCGAAAACGACCCCCAACTGCTCCGCACAGGCCGCCGCCAGCACGTCAAATGCTGGCTCCATCAGAACGGAGACAGCCGCTGACCCGCACGGCTGCCCATTTCGCCGCCACCCGCGCCGCGCAGCCCCCGCGCACACCGAAAGATCGACCATGACAACGACCACGCCTGAAATCGCACAACCCCATTCCGCCAACGGCTCCGCCGCCCAGGCCGAGCCCCTCCTCTCCCTGCGCAACCTCCGTACCTGGTTCGAGCTCAGACGCTGGGGCTTCGGACGCGCCGGCACCGTCCGCGCCGTCGACGATGTCAGTTTCGACCTCCACGCCGGCGAAGCCATCGCCATCGTCGGCGAGAGCGGCTGCGGCAAGTCCACCCTCATGAAGACAATCCTCGGGCTCCACATGCCCACCGAGGGCTCCGTCATCTTCGAGGGCCGCGATCTCAGCACCCTCGACGCCAAAGAGATGCAATGGTTCCGCTCCCAGGTCGGCTACGTCCAGCAGGATCCCTTCGGCGCACTCCCGCCCTTCATGGACATCCGCCGCATCCTCGGCGAACCCCTCAAGATCCACGGCAACATGGACGAGTCCCAACGCCGCAATCGCATTTACGAGGTCATGGAGGAGGTCCGCCTCACACCCGTCGATGACATCCTGCCCCGCTTTCCCCACATGCTCAGCGGCGGCCAGCAGCAACGCGTCGTCATCGCCCGCGCCATGCTCCTGCACCCCCGCATGATCGTCGCCGACGAACCCGTCTCCATGCTCGACATGTCCGTACGCGTCGAGGTCCTCCGCCTCCTGCAAGGCCTCCAGCGAAATCACAATCTCGCCGTCGTCTACATCACCCACGACCTCTCCACCGTCCGCTACTTCTCCGAACGCATCTTCGTCATGTACGCCGGCGAAATCGTCGAACAGTCCCGCATGGACGACCTGCTCCGCAACCCGCTCCATCCCTACACCCGCGCCCTGATCGCCGCCATCGCCGACCCCGACCCCGAAAACGCTCACGTCTTCCGCGACGTCCCCCCCGGCGAACCCCCCAGCCTCGTCAATCCCCCCTCGGGCTGCCGCTTCCACCCCCGCTGCACCCACTTCATGGAAAACCTCTGCGAGCTGGAAACCCCCCTCGATTTCGAGCCGGAGCCCCAGCACTATTCCCGCTGCTTCCTCTATCAGGACCCACCGGCTGCTTCGTGAACGACAAGGCCATTCACCAATGCGTACGCCCTCCTCCCCACTGCAACTGATGCTCTACGGCTTCTTCCTACTCCTCTTCGGCTTTCTTCTGGCCTTCGCCATGGTCCTCCGCGTCATCGAACCCGGCTTCCTGCTCAGCTTCCTCTCCTACTTCGCCTCCCTCGCCGGCCTCATTATCGGCATGGTCGGCGCCGCCAGCTATGCACGTTCCAAGCGCAAGTAGTGCCGGTCACGCAATCCCACCCCGATCTCCGGATTCTGATTTGTCCTACCCGAAAGGCTGAAGCTATAATGAAATTCTATGGGCAAAAACGGGACGTGACCTCCCGCATCGCCGTACAGGTTGCGCCTTGCTCGTAAAAATCTGTCTCCCCTGCATCCTGACTTACAACACATACGAAATAACTCTATGTTTGAAAAACAGATCGGAATCGACCTCGGCACCGTAAACGTTCTTGTACACGTCCGGGGGCGGGGGATCGTCCTGCACGAGCCGTCCGTCGTGGCCATCCGCCGCGAAGCCAACAAAATGGTCCTCATCGGCCACGAAGCCTACGACACCCTCGGCCGCACCCCCGAGAGCATCGAAGTCGTCCGCCCCATGCGCGACGGCGTCATCGCCGACTTCGTCGTCACCGAGGCTATGCTCCGCAAATTCATCCAGGACATCGTCGGCCGCTTCCCCCTCTTCAAACCCAGAGTCATGATCAGCACCCCCCGCGGCGTCACCTCCGTCGAAGAGCGCGCCGTCCACGACGCCGCCATGCAGGCCGGCGCCGGCGCTGCCTACCTCATCCCCGAACCGCTCGCCGCAGCCTACGGCGCCGGTCTCCCCATCGGCACCCCAACCGGCAACATGGTCGTCGATATGGGCGGCGGCACCACCGAAGCCGCTATCGTCTCCATGTACGACATCGTCGTCTGGAGCAGCGTGCGCGTCGGCGGCAACCGCCTCGACGAGTCCATCGTCAGCTACATCCGCAAAAAATATAACCTCCTCGTCGGCGAACAGACCGCCGAAGAGATCAAAATCGCCATAGGCTCCGCACTCCCCACCGAAGAAGACCGCGCCATCGAAGTGCGCGGACGCGACCAGATCAACGGCCTCCCAAAGACTATTGAAATCACCAACAGCGAAGTCATTGAGGCCATGCTCGAACCCCTCCAGGCCATCGTGCGCACCGTGCGCGCCACCCTCGAAAAAGCGCCCCCCGAACTCGCCGCCGACATCATCGACCGCGGCATGGTCATCACCGGCGGCGGCGCACAACTCCGCCTCATCGCCTCACTCTTCACCCACGAAACCGGCGTCCCCGCCTACGTCGCTGAAAACCCCATGGCCTGCGTCGCCCTCGGCGCCGGCCGCGCCCTCGAAAACTACGAAATCATGCGCCGCAGCCTGCCCATGCTCTACTCATAACCCGCCCGCGCCCCCATAGGCGCCTACACCCGTCGCGACCCTTCGCCGATAAACAACAGTGTCCTCAGTGGCATCCTGCGGACAAAAAGGTGTTCTTCGCGCCCCTTCGCGCAACTTCGCGGATAAATCAGTTCCGTTAATCACAGCACGCAAGCCACCACCCACCTAACACCATGCCATTCTCTCCCAAATCAATAGACAGCAAAGCCCTCCACAGCGGCGAATCCCGCCGCTACGCCCCGCCCGCCCGACCCGTCTCCGCCGCACCCGTCGTCAGCGGCATCATCCCCAGCATCGGCTACGTCTACGATGACACCGCCCACCTCGACAGCGCCCTCGGCGGCGACCCCGACCTCTACGTCTACGGCCGCTACGG
>DAOUHY010000068.1:0-19092 GCA_034428435.1 Caldilineaceae bacterium
TGGTGGACCGGCAAGGATGTTGAGTTTGCCAAGTACGCGCGCGAGGTCGGCGCCGACATGGTGATGGTGCTGCCGCCGGACTGGGCCGGTTCATGCACGGAAGATACTCTTGTCGCCCATTATGCAGCCGTCGCCGAGCATATGCCGGTCATGGTCGTAACGAATTATCTCGGGCAGCGTCCTCTTGAGCTTAGTTTGCAAGTGCTGAGGCGGTTGCGGGATGAAGTAGATGGCATTTATGCGGTGAAGGATGACATTTGTGGCGAGTTCGGCAGGAGATTGGGGCTGCTGGTTCACGAGCGCTGGGCAGTGTTTGCCAGTGGGACGAAAAGAGAGGTTCTGAACAACATGCCCTACGGCTGCGACGGCTATATGTCATGCTTCATCCTTATCAAGCCCGAGGTTGCGCACGCCTTCTGGGACGCGGTTCAGGCCAATGATCTGCCCCAGGTCCGCAAGATTATTACTGACTACGATATACCCATATGGGATGAACTGTTTTCGAGTTTTCCGGGTAGTTTTGACGCCGTCATCCATGGCATCCTCGAACTCAAAGGCTTGGCCCAGCGCTGGAGGAGAAAACCATACTACAGTCTAAATGACCGTGAAATGGCGAAACTGGCAGAACTTATGGAGGGAAAGGGCTGGCTATAGGCGGGGTTGGGTCAAAGGACGGTTTCATGACCTGTTTGCTCCGGGTCTTGCCTCCAATTCGTAGAGCGCCCGCACGACGAGGCCACGAACGTGGCCTCGAGCATCCCCTAGCCTGATTTTCAGGACGCACGACCGACAACAGAGGGAAGTGAAATCGTAGCGCGAACCACTCTTGGAGCCAGCCCGTCTGACCCACACTTTTCCCCAAAGCAGAACGATATCGAATTCGTGTCAGACCGGAATGAAGAGGAATTTGGCGAACCACCTTTATGTTGCCGCGTAACACTAGACCCAACAGACCCCGCGCCGCAGGGGACGCTGCGAGAGTTCGTTCGTCAGATTGAGCCGCAGTTGAAGGCAGCGGACCGGAAGCGCTTACTGACTCATCAGGCGCTTGCGCCCCAGGGCAAAGTTCAAAGTTCTATCCTCACAGGCCTGTGCGCCGTTAGACTCTCCTGCACAGCCTCGATCGTCCTCGCTACTACGTAGGCGTCCTGCAGTGTAACGCGCAGCGCCTCCTCTCTCCGCACCGCCTTCACAAAGTGGGCGATCTCACGCTGGTTCATCGGCGCGTAGCGGATCGGCGCAAGCTGCGAAAAAGAACTACCCTGTGTTACAACCGGATAGTTGTGATAGTCGGTTCGCACGCAACCCTTCTCTCCCACAACCTCCAGGTCGAAAAACGGGTATTCCCAGCTGATCGAAGTGCAGACATGCACGCTTCCCAGCGAACCGTTGTCGAAGCGAACGAGCGCCTTTACATTGTCCCAGCCCTCGATCACGCCCTGGTGCACGAAGTTCTCGCCGTAAGCGAAGACCTCCTCCGGTTCCCCGCCCAGGGCCCAGCGCACGATATCAAAACCGTACGTGCCGAATTCGCCCAGCGGGCCGCCGCTCTTCGCCGGGTCCCGCTGCCATTCCGGGCTCGTCATCGCAACATGGTTTACAAAGACCCGCGCCGTGAGCGGCCTGCCGATGTCGCCCGCCTGCAAGCGGTGCACCGCTTCGATCAGGCCGTCCTCAAATCGTGAAGGGACAGCCGGCATGACGCTCCGATTGTTGGTCTGGGCAACCTGTATCGCCCTTCGTACCTCCTCGCTAATGAAGCTGAAGGGCTTGCAGGCAAAGACATGCGCGCCTGATTCCAGTGCCTGACAGCTGTTCTCGCAGTGTTCTCCGATCTCACTCGCCACCACCACGAAGTCTAGATTCTGTCCCAGCAGGTCAGCTGAATCGTGGTAGAGAGACGCCTCGAACTTGGACGCAAACTCCTCCGCGCCCATACCGATACATTCCTCAACATACGCCCGGCTCTTGCCCAGATCACAAACGCCAACCAGCTCGACATCCTTCATTGCCAGCAGTTCCGTCGCAAACAGATCGGCATACCAGCCCTGTGACAGGCCGATCAGACCGCAGGTCAGTAGGCTTTGCATTTGCGCCCATTCCTCCCGATTCAGTCGCTCAAACGCATCCAGTTTACTCGAAGTTGGCAAAACCTTGGGGCGTCTTCACGTCGATCACCGTAACTGTCTCCGCCTCCAACGCCTGCTCCAACGCCTGAACCATCTCGTGCAGCGATGTGACCTGCACGCCGCAGGCCCCGTAAGCCTCGGCCAGTCTTGTGAAGTCCGGATTTCGCAGGTCGCTGGCAATGAAGCGGCCGTTGCCTCGGCTCTGCTGGTAGTGGCGCAACAGACCCCACGCGTCGTCATTGAAAACCAGCACGACCGGACGCAGCCCATACTGCACACAGGTTCCCAACTCCTGAATATTGAACTGGAATCCCCCGTCGCCGGTAATGCAGATCACCTGCCGTTCCGGAACGCCTGCCTTCGCGCCAGCCGCAGCCGGCAATCCGAAGCCCAGACCGCCCCAAGCCGGTATCAGATAACTCCGCTCCTCGCATATATCCAGACAGTAATTGGCCCCGCGGTGATTGCAGATCCCTACGTCGCCGACAAAGACTGCGTCCCGCGCCGCCACCGCCCGGATAGCCTCCATTATCCTCGTCTCGTTCGGCATCGTTTTTCGTTTGTACTCTCGGATTTTCTCGCGCACCGCCCGCACCTCTTCGGCGTAGCTTCCATCCTTCTTCCCGGCAGTCTGGCCGGGACCCGGCTTGTTCTCCAGCGCCGCATTGAGTTCCTTCAACACGATTCTCGCGTCGCCAACCAGTCGTACTGTCGTTTCATACCATTTGTCCATTGGCGCGGCATCAATATCCAGATGAATCAGCTGCGGCGGCTGACGCAGGCCCTGCGACTTCGCCCTGAAATAGGAGAGGCTGGAGCCGGCTACAAGGAGAACATCCAGGCTATTGGCAAATGTCTGGCGCGGGTCCTCTAGCCCACCTGGCGGAAAGTTGTACTCGCCGCCGTACATGCCCAGGCTCAGTGGGTGATCTTCGGGAATCGCGCCTTTGCCGTTCGCTGTGGTGAATACCGGCGCGCCAAGACGCTCCACCAGGCGCGTAAGTTCCCGGCCTGCACCGGAGCGGTGCACGCCTGCCCCCGCCATCACCCCCACTCGTCTGCCCGCCGACAGAATCTCAGCAGCCGCTTCAACCGCGGCCGGGTCTGCCGCCGGAGCCGCTACCCGCACCGGCCCTGGTACGGTCATTTCCGCTTCTTGTGCTTGGACGTCTGACGGTATCTCAATCGCTATTGGGCGCTGGCGCGCGCCTTCAAAAAGCTCAAATGCTTCCTGTACCTGCTCAGGAGCCTCTTCCGGGCGGCTGATATGGACACTACGCTGCGTCACCTTCGCGAGCATATCAAGCTGGTTCTTGGTCTCATGCATCGTACCCAAGCCTCGCTCGTACAACTGCTCTTCCGCCGTACTGGTGATCGTCAAGACAGGCGAAGACGCGTCGTAGGCCTCCCCGAGACCGCCCATCGAGTTTGCCGCGCCCGGCCCCGTACTGGTCAGGCAGATGCCGGGTTTGCCGGTCACCCTCGCATACCCGTCTGCCATCATCGCCGCCGCCTGTTCGTGACGCGTACTGATGAAGCGGATGGCGTCCTGGTGGTCGTACAGCGCGTCGAAAATCTCCATCGTGTGGCTGGAGATAATTCCAAATATTGTATCCACCCCCTGCGCGCGCAGCGATTCGACCAGCGCCCGCGCCGCCGTCATCCTTGCCATCAGACCTTCTCCCTGGACCAGATTCGAGCCTACTTGACTCCTTTTCCTATACGCTGGGCTCTTTCGACAAAGCGAGAATCAGAGTCAGTCACATGATCACAAGACTCACATTTCAAGCAACTAATGCGGCGCCACCCGAAATTGCTCCACCACATCTTCATTCAGCGCAAACCCCAATCCCGGCCTCTTCGGTACCTCGATCAGACCGTCTGAGTCTACCTCGATAACCGGCTCCAGCAGCTCCGAAATTATCGGTGAATCCGGAAAGGCGATCGGCATCTCGAAATAGGGCATGTTCGGAAGCACCGCCGCCAGATGGATCTCCGCCGCCACGCCGACCATATGACACCAGGCATGCGGCACGCAGATCAAACCGCGGCGATACGCGGCCTCAGCGATGCGCGTGATCTCCCGAATGCCCCCGGATCGCACCGAACTTGGCTGGACCACGTCCACTCGCCCCTTCTCCATGATCTCCTCGAACTCAAAACGGGTCGTAAATCCCCAGTCGCCCACGGCAATGCGCGTGTCCACGGCATCGGCCAGCCGGGCGAGGCCGGGTAGGTTGTCGGCCGGCAGCGGCGCCTCAACAAAGAACGGCCGGAACTCCGCAATCGCCCGGATCGAGTCCAGCGCCTGCCCCACCTCGGACCAGCGGTTCTGTACGTCGATCAGCAAGTCGCGGTCCTCACCGATCGTTTCCCGCGCCGCCCGGACAATCTCTACGTCCCTCTGAATGCTGACATGCGAAAACCCGCCTGGCCACTCCTCCAGCTTCATTGCCCGAAAGTTCCGCTCTCTTGCCAGCGTAAATCGTTCCACGATCTCACCAACGTCTTCTCCAGGTGGGTATACGGTAGCGTAGGGTCGCACCTTCTCCTTGACATCGCTCGACTCCGTCACGGTGCAGCACGCCTGCCAGATCAGTTCACAGACCGGTCTGCCCAGGGCTTGGCCTGCGATGTCCCACAGCGCTGTCTCCACCGCCCCGATCGCAGCAATCGTGACACCGCGCCGGCCAAACAGCCCGGTCGCCGCATACATCTTCTGCCACAGCCGCTCAACCTGAAGCGGGTCCTCTCCCAGCAGAATCTCCTCCAGCCCGCCGCTGCAGCGAATTATTGCCTCGATCACGAGCGACGGCGACTCCGCCTGCCCGATGCCGCTGATACCCTCATCGGTATGGACCCGCACCACCGTCTCCCAAGCCTTGCCAGGGTCTGCTAGGGCGACTGTCTCGATGGCTGTGATTTTCACGTTATGCAACCCCCTGTCGTAAGCTGAATCCGTCTACCTGTCACTCTCGAAAACGGAAGGAAAAGAGATCCGCATCTCGCAGCACAAAACGCAGGCGAATCGGCGTCCCGGCCAGACCGCCCAGCTCGCGGCCATCCTGCCAGCGTACAACCCGCTCCAGATCGTCGCCCAGCACCTCAACGCACTCTTCGAGACTGAACCCCGCGACCGGGTCGTTCATTTGATCCCGCAGCAGTTCGACGCGGATGCTGCCGGCCGCCGAGGCCGCAAAGTTGAGGACCAGCTCGCGGCCCGCAAAGACGAGCGGCTTCGTGACCAGCTCCCCGCCCGCCAGTGCCGCCTGCACCGAAGCGAATCCGTCAACCCGCATCGTATAACGCCGCAATTCACTGGTGCCCTCCCGCCAGTAGCCTTCTCTCACATAGAACGACAACTCATCCGGCGCGCCGGAAACAGCAGAAGCCGTAGTCACAATCCCCCAGTTCTGATAATTGTCTCCGTAAGTCCAGTTGTCACGCGGCCGCAGCCCCGGCCGGATGAAGGACTCCGGCCACAAATTGAAGCTGTACCCGTCACGGCTACTCATGAACATGCCGTCGGTCACCGCTGCGCCATAGCGCTCACTGATCGCGGCGCGCATGCGGCGATGTTCAACCTCCGGCAACGCCTCCAGCTCCTCCGACCACTCGCGCTCGACATACCGCGTCGGGAAACCCAGAAAGAGATGCGGCGCACGGTAATAGGGCGTGACCTGGTTCGTGTACAACTCGCTGGGTCGGCCTTCGCTGTAGTTGACGTAAACGGATTCGGTCCAGTTGATGAAATCAGACGAAGTGGCAGTGAGAATGTCGCGTCCGTAGCGTGACCCTCGCAGAGACCCTTGCGACCCAACTCTTTGGCCGCTGTTACTTGCCTGAACTGGATGAGCCCCATAAGGTTCTTCTCCCGTCTGCGGCAGCCGGAACTCATTGCGATGATATGCACGGTACTCGCCGCGTACCCCGTCCCAGAAGGCCAGATTCTGCGTGTCCAGCAACCCCGCAGTAATGACCGGCCCGTCGCTCATGGCCGACCAATGGATACCGTCCGGCGATCCGTAAGCCCACAGCCCTCTCGCGTCCCCGCGCTGCATCAACGAAAATGCCTTGTAGCGTGACTCTTCAGCACACTTGGGATTCCCGTCCTTGAACGGCGAAAACATGCCGTTCAATATCTCCCCTGCATCCATCAGAATGTTGTTCTTCTTGGAGCCATTGAATTTGACCAGGTCCAGCACCGGCCTCTCCCAGTGGATGCCGTCGGCACTCTCCGCGTAGCAGACGTACTTGCCGTCCGGAGTGCCTAACTCCCCGTCTTCATAAACAAAATTCTGCCCTCGGTAGTACATGCGATACCGGCCGCCGTCCTCAAAGACCGTAAAGCCCCCGCTTGCATTACCCTCCCAGGGCGTGTCCAACTGCAACGCAATGCCCCGGGGAACCGGACTGTTCAAGCGCCGCCGGGCGCCGCCGCCTAGCTGCGACACGAGATAGTCGTCCACCATCAATTCCAGGCGGGAGCCGATGTCGACAGGAATCGCGACTTCGTTCAAATTGGCCATGGTCTTATGGGTTTCCTGTCCCCAGTCACATCTTGACAAACTGAATAGCGAACAGATCCGCGTCGCGCAATACGAAGCGCAGTCGAACCGGTACGCCCTCGAGACCGCTCACGTCGGGACCACCCGACCAGCGCACAACGCGCTCGATGTCGTCTCCCAGCAACTCCACGCAGTCATCCAGTCCAAAGCCTGCAACTGATTCATCCATCTGGTCCCGCAGAATCTCCACCCGGACACTGCCAGCCGCGGAGGCCGAAAAATTGACGCACAATCGGTTGCCCGCAAAAATCAAGGGCTTCGTCACCAGTTCGCCCCCGCCGAGTGGCGCCTGTACCGACGCGAATCCATCGACTCGCAGCGTATAGCGCCGCAGATTCATGCTTTCGCCCCGCCAGTAGCCCTCCGATACGTAGATTGACAGTTCGTCCGGCGCCCCGTCAAAAGGCGAAGAAGTTGTCACGATACCCCAACCGGGATAGCCGTCACCGTAAACCCAGTTGTCCACAGGCCGCAGACCCGGCCGGATGAACGACTCCGGCCACAAATTGAAGTTGTGGCCGTCGCGACTGCTCATAAACATCGCATCCGTCAATGCGCTGCCGTGACGTTCGCTAGCCGAGGCGCGCAGGCGCCGTTCGCTTAATTCCGGAAGATCCTTCATCGCCTCCGACCAGCCGTGGTCGACATACCGGGTTGGAAACCCCACGAAAATATGCGGTGCGCGGAAATAGGGCAGGATGGAGTTGTTGTAAATCTCGTCTACACGACCCTGGGTATAATCAACATAGTCCGGCTCGTTCCAGTTGATAAAGTCACTCGACGTCGCCGTACGCAGATCGCGGCCGTAACGGGAACCTCGCACCCTGGATCCCATCGGCCCCGAACGCTCATGACCGCCGTACGGTTCTTCACCTGTCTTCTCGACACGGAACTCGTTGCGGTGGTAGTCGCGGTACTCCCCCCGCACCGTATCCCAGAAGGCCACGTTCTGCGAGTCGAGCAGACCATCCGCGATCACCGGCCCGTTGCAAATTGGCGTCCACCGGATGCCGTCGGCCGACTTAAGCGCGTGCAGCCCGTCCGGCACCTCCCAGCTATGCCCAGGCCGCGACGCAGTGCCGTCCAGCATCGGAAACCGCGTCGCCCACGCCTTGTAGCGTGCGTCAGGATCGGCAGCCGGGTTCGCATCCCTGAACGGCGCAAACGCCCGCGACGGACAGGCGCCGTCCTCGCTGCTGAGAATGATATTGTTCTTGCTGGATCCGTTGAATTCGACCAGTCCCAACTCCGGCTTCTTCCACCGGATCCCGTCACTGCTCTCGGCATAGCAGACAAAGTCCGGGTGGGAATTCTCGTCTCGCAAAGTCGGCGTCGCAGCAAAATGACGGCCGAGGTAATACATGCGATAAATGTCACCATCCTGGAATACCGCGAATGATGTGCACGAATTTCCCTCCCATGGCCTGTCTGTAACCAGGGCCACTTCGCGGGGTACAGGCTGGTTCAAGCGCAACGCCGCGCCCCCGCTCAACCGCGCGATCAAGAAATCGTCTACCATCGGCTCAAGGCGCGAGCCGATCTCGATCGGGACGCTACCTGGGCCTCTTTGATCCGTCATCTCGTTTTTTCCTTCCATTCGACACATCACGCAAGTTCAGCGCAAGACCTGACTCGCCTGCCCGCAGCTCCTGGCCCCTTCACCGCACTCCTTCCCTCCCTTTTCCGTCTATCTGCTAGGCAGGATCTCGAACTCCGCCATCGACAGTCTTCCCTGCACCTCCCGAATGAATCCGACAAATGAAAAGCCGTAACTGTGCACATCACCCAGCACACTGTCGAGTCGCGGTCCGCCCTCCGGATAGCTGCGGTGCCAGAACTCTTCGCTGCTGTAACTGCGATGCCAAAGCGTTTCGTCGTTCTCCAATCGAAACCGGCTAGGCTCTGGCTCCCATCGCCTCTCAGCGATCGGGACCGGATTACCCGAAAAATGCCAGCGAACACCAGGGGCATGCACCCAGAAGTAGCACTCCGCGCCGTAAAGTCGCAGGTCGTCGCCCCGCAGGTACACCGACACCTCGCACCCCCTCAAATTGATGGGGTCCAGCCCGACCCAGTTTCGGTAATGAATCAGTGCCAGAATCGAGATCGGCCTCTCGGGCACGTCCGTACTCCAGCGCGACTGGTCGGCCCAAATACATCCTCCGCCGTCGACGCCCCCTCCCTTCTGCCACGTCGTCAGCACGAATATGCCCGCCCCCGTCACGATCTCGCCGTGGTAGTCGTACGAATGCCAGCCCTCCGGACCCACGCTAAAGCTGTTACGTATCACTGTGCGTTTCTCCAATGCATCCTTTCAACTTGGTTGTCGTTTTGGGGTTCACCATAGGTCAGCCGGTGAGAATCTATCGGGAGTTTCGCAGAGGAACTTGCTTTCGCCGGACGCAGTCACAGAGGAGGGGCGAAAATCTGCCTGTCTCTTCCTATGCGAGCAGGATACTCCCCTGCTGCCACGGTGCGGACGCGCTACAGAAGAAGACCCGCTGGATCGTGATTATACAAGGTGAAGACCCTGTGTCAACGCCCGGAATCCGCGCGGGTGCATCCCAAAATTGGGGTGAACCTTCGTATACCTCTGGAGGCACCCAAGCCATGGTCAGTTTCCATTCCGGCTTCCGCCAGAATAAGCGCCGTCTCTGCCTACTAACTACTGACTACTAACTGCTGCAGTTCTGGGCGGTCGGGCCTATTCGGCCCTCCCTTGTGCGGGGGCTCCGCCCCCGCAACGCCCCCTCTCCTACAACATGCCTGGTCGACCGGGTGTCGATATTGGTGACCGGTGCCTGATCGAAGGTGTCTAGCCAGACCACGTCCCGCCAGTCCTATCAGATCCTCGTAGGTGCCGACCATGTGCCTGCCTTTGCACCCTCTCCAACTGACGGACTCCACCGTATGGCGGGGCCTGGCGCCTGCACTGCGTCTCGACCAAAGACGGTAAACAACTCCAGCCACCGCTGGCATGATTCCCACGCCAGACTGCCTCGACCCCGAAACTGATTCGCACTCAATTCGCGCTGCCAGGAGGTCAGTCGTCACGAATTCTCATTGGCCCGGCCTCGGCAAGAAAGAGGCTGAAGACAAGAAAACGTCCCTCTCGCTCTCGAAACCATGCGAGTGGGACGCTCCCTGTCAGTCTTCTATTTGCTTACCTGCAGCGGAACCGCTATACGCCCTGGATTTACGTGGCTCTGGGCAAAAACTGGGCGATCAGAACCCCCTCTAATGTAACAGAAGGGCTTAGCCCGACTCCTCGCCAACCAGATGATAGGCGCCCACTCCATGCTCGGAAAGGTCCAGACCAGCCTGCTCCTCCTCCGGGGATACGCGCAACACACCCAGCGCCTTAATGACAGTGAAGAGAATGTAACCGGCTACAAAAGCCCACACCGGAATCGCGATCGAACCCACGATCTGAGCAACAAGTGGGTGGCCTCCGAAGATGCCGGTGGCAATCCCTCCCCAGATTCCGCACAGCCCGTGTACCGGCCACGCGCCAACCGCGTCGTCGATCTTGAAGTTCTCCAGCGCCTCCATGCCTACGCACACCAGCACTCCGGCAACTGCACCAATGACCAGTGCCTCGACGTTATTGACTGAATCACAGTTTGCCGTGATGCCGACCAGACCGCCAAGTGCACCATTCAGCGTGTAGCTCAGGTTCGGCTTGCCTGTTTTGACCCAACCGTAGATCATTGCCAGCAACGTGCCTGTCGCAGCTGCCAGCGTCGTGTTGGTCGCGATCAGCATAACCGCATCCGTATTGACCGCACCCGTGAAGGCAAGCTGACTACCCGGATTGAACCCGTACCAACCAACCCACAGAATGAAGACGCCCAGCGCCGCCATCGCCATATTGCTGGGCGGCAGCGGATTGGTCGAACCGCCGCCGAAGCGTCCGATACGCGGACCGAGCACGATGACCGCGGCCAGGGCCGCGAATCCGCCCACGGCATGAACAACCAATGACCCGGCAAAGTCATAGAAACCCATCTGGTCCAACCAGCCCCCACCCCATTTCCAATAGCCGCTTACAGGGTAGATAATGGCGGTCAGGACGATACTGTAAATCAGGTAGCCCGATATCTTCATGCGCCCGGCCACGGCGCCAGACACAATTGTGGCCGCCGTTGCCGCGAAGACTACCTGGAACAGAAAGTCTACTTGGGGGTTCAGGTTACCAGCCACCGCTTCCGGCGCTTCCATCGAGACTCCCAATCCACCAAATCCTAGGAATCCCCCGAGTAACGGCGCACCGTACATGATGCTGTAACCAATCAGGAAATAGAAGAAAACACCACTCGCCAGGTCAATGATGTTCTTGAACATAATGTTTACGGTATTCTTGGCCGAATTGAAACCCGCCTCGACCATTGCGAAGCCAGCCTGCATAAACAGCACCAGCACCGCAGAGACGAACAGGATCAAGTTGTCAATCGAATAGGCAACTTCATCTGTTGTAAACGGCGCCGCATCCTGGGCAAATGCAGATGGGGCGAAGACAAGCAGCCCAAGAACGGCGAGCGGTATCGCCCGCAACTTCGAGCCGTGTTTCATTGCACGTACAAACAGTGACATCGAAAAGTTCTCCTTCCTCAAGTGAGACCTGAAATAATACTGCCCATCTACTCCACTTGTGCCGCGGCGGCCGCTCCCCTGGCTTTTGTTGCAGCCCGCGTATTCCGTGGCGCAGTTGAGCCATTCCAAACATAGGGGCTTGTGATTCCACTACTGAATAACACAGCAGTAGGCTCCCTGAGCGCAGCGCCGGCGCATCAGAAACTTCACAAGCCAGCCATTGCGAGCAAGGATACCCGATCGAAAGAGAGATTCCACTGCCCATCCTGCATGAAATTGAAAACACCTTTTTGTGCATGTTGCACATAACCAAACTGCGTCTGTGAAATGGCGCTACCTTACGACCGGCCAGTGCCGGTCTCAGCCCCGACAACGGAGTAAATGAAGACCGAAACAACAGGAACCTTGCATGTTGGAACTTCATCATGGAGCTTTCCTGACTGGCGCGGCGTCTTCTATCCCTCCCAAACTGCGGCCGACCAGCAGCTCAGCTATTACGCGGCGCAGTTCAACAGCGTCGAAGCCAATACCAGCTTCTACGCACTGCCCGCGCCCAAGACTTTGCTGCGCTGGCTGGAAAGCGTGCCCGAACAGTTCACCTTTTCCCTGAAAGCCCCCCGCGAGATCACCCACGAAAAGAGACTGGTGAATACGGAGCAGACAACTGCTGCCTACCTGGATGTCCTGCGTTCACTCGGACCCGCCGCCGCCCCCGGCCTCATCCAGTTCCCAGCGACCTTTACCCGCAATAGCGACGGCCGCCGCCTGGCCGACTTTGTGGACAGCCTCGCTACCAGCGCCGGTGAAATACCACTGTCCGTTGAAGTCCGCGCCTTCGATCTCATGACCACCGCCTTTGCTCGCTTCCTGCTCGATCGCGGAATCGGCTTCGTTGTCGTTGAACGAACCGGGCAGCCCGATACCTTCGCCAACTGGCATGCTGCCGTCGAGGTCACCTCCTCGCGCCTTCCCCTCCACATCCGGCTCATCGGAAACGACCGCAATCCGCTGCCGGACGACAAGGTCATTCGTCGCCCTCAAGAGGAACTGCTGGACAAATGGGCCAAGCGCATCGCAGACCTGCTCAAAGACGGCACAGACGTATACTGCTACGTCCACAACCCCTTTGAAGGCCACGCCCCTGAATCGGTACGTCGCCTGCGCAATTTGGTAAACCAGTATCTGCCCCTGCCTGAATGGAATCCCACAACCGTGCGGCCTTCCGACGAGGAGGATAGCGGCCAGCTGTCTCTTTTCTGAACCCCTCTGGGCTGTTAACCTGGGTTAAATCGACAGTTAACCTCGCTTCGAGTTTCTCTTTACCCCTACAGCGAAAAAACGCGCGCAAACTCAAGCGCGTATCCCGATCCACCGTGCTATACTTTTTGTTACCCCCAAGTTTGCGCTGTTGATCTCTCGGCCAATATCTCATTGTCAGTCGATCTCTTTTTAGACACAAACGGTTCGGATAGTCGAAATGGAAATTGTGGCCTTTCTGCAGCTTGTCCTCCTGCTGAGTCTGATCGCAGCGGCCGCGTTGCTGTTCTTCAGCCTTCGCGACGCTCGGCGCCTGCTCGGTAAACGTAAAGGAGACGAGGCAACCAAAGCGTGAGACAGTACGCTCTGGCCCAGCCCCGCGCCGCAATCCCGCCCCTGTTCTGTTAAACCAGCACTAGATGTTGCCCGCCTGACGGCCTCTGCCGCCGGAACTGCCCTCGCCCCATCGACATCACAGGCGACGAAGTCAAGCCGCGACGCCCATACCGCCCCACTTGCCTGCATTGCCGCCGGCCTGAATCCAGTACTTGCAATTCCGCCCAGTGCCTTTCTTGGCCTGATGTGAGTTGGCACTCAGCCAAATGCTTCCCTTTGCTCGTCCCTGGCGACTATTCCTAATGGGGCACATTTGCCTTCAAGATTTCCAGGGCGAAAGTGTACGCAGCTTTTGGTCAAAAGCGTCCGGTTAGTGCAACATTGGTCTGCAATAGACGTCGCTCAACCCGCTTCCTTCGCGACGATTTAGGTCTAAGGGGCCTCAGATGGGTCAAGGGCACATTCATTATCACGAACACGACGACAAGAATGGCCATGAACACGTCCATGAACACGGCCGCGGCCATCACCTTCATCACCACCATCACGGTGACTCGTCCAACCTGCGCACCGCGTTTTTCCTCAATTTGGGCTTCACGGTCGTTGAAATCATCGGCGCCTACCTGACCAACAGCGTGGCCATCCTTTCCGACGCCTTGCACGACCTCGGCGACTCGATCGCACTCGGCATGGCCTGGGGACTGGAGAAGCATGCCGCCAAGGAGGCGCCGGCGCGCTACTCCTATGGCTACGGCCGTCTCTCCTTGCTCGCCGCCTTCATCAATGCCGCAGTTCTCATCGCTGGTGGACTGTTTGTCCTGTCAGAAGTGATCCCGCGCCTCCTCAACCCGGAAGTCACCAACGCTCCGGGTATGATCCTGCTTGCGCTGGGCGGCATCGCTGTAAATGGCGCGGCCGTATGGCGCTTGCAAGGCGGCGCCACCATGAACGCCAAGGTCGCAATGTGGCACCTGCTGGAAGACGTCCTCGGATGGGTCGCGGTCCTCATTGTCGGTATCACGCTTCTATTCGTCGATCTGTACATTCTGGACTCGATTCTGTCCCTCCTCATCACCCTCTACATTCTCTACAATGTCCTGGGACACCTGAAAAAGACGGCCGAACTGTTCTTGCAGGCAGCCCCGGAAGGAGTTGACCTGTCGCAGCTGGACCAGCGCCTGCGCAACATTGACGCCGTCGAAGACTCACACCATACCCATCTCTGGTCTCTCGACGGCGACCATCACGTACTGTCCACCCATCTCGTCGTCAGGCAGTCAGCCGACCATGACCAGATTCGGGAGATCAAACAGCGGGCGCGCGAAGAGCTGGACGGCCTGCATCTTACTCACATCACCATCGAAATCGAATACCCGGGCGATTGCAGTATGGTGGAAAACCAGATATGACCGATACCACCGCCCAGAAGTCAACTTTCGCCTGGGTGCCCGTTTTCGACATGAACGGCCAGCGCCTGGATTCCGAGTCAACTGCATGCCCAAATTCAGTTTTCGCCTTTGGAATCTTCAGGTTTGACAGCCTTGCCCGTCAAGTGTATTATTGTGCGTGATGAACTCTCCCTAGGCGCAACCCGGCGCCAATCTCCTGCGGAGATCACACAGTCATCAAAGAGTTGGCAGAAGCAAGACCGCGATTTCGGGAGCCGGTAGGCTCGAAGAAAGAGTGGCACGTTCTAGTAGGCGTCCCCTGTTTTTTTCGACTTGTACAAGATCTGTTCTTGTGAGAAAATAGGATCGCCTACCTATATTTCAGCCTCCCTGACGAGTTTGAGAAGAAGTCAGTCCCGAGGCCGCCGTTCCGCTTTTTTCGGATTTGCACTTGCTCTGTTCTTGTGAGACGATATAGCTCATGGTCATCATTTAATTGTTTCTCTATCAATTTATGATGAGATCAAGAGTAAAGATCCCTTAACCCAATTCTCTCAAGGAGCAACAGAACCATGAACAAACGAACCCCACTCATTTCACTCGTTGTACTGTCTCTGCTGCTGGTAGTCCTTAGTGCGTGCACCGCGCCGGCCGCTCCGCCCGACCGAGATGTTGAAATCTCTCACGAGGCGGCCCTGTCGGCCCAAGATGCCCTGATTGGCGCACTGACAATGGGCGAGGTCATGCTGAGCGAGTCTGAGTTCAGCAGCTACGTGACCAAGGCTCTCGAAGCCAACAGTGGCCCGAATCAGCCGGTCGATTCCGTGATGGTCTGGATTGAGCCCGATGCCATGCACTTCCGCGTCACTCTGAAGGACGGCGTCAGCATGATGGGCAACACCCTCGACCTCGTCGGCAACTTGATGGTTAGCGACGGTCATCTGATGGTTGATCTCCAGTCGGCCGGCGCCGGCGGCTTGGCTGTGGGTGGCGCTCTGCTCGCTCCGGTCAATGCGCAGATCAACGCTGTCTTGGCCCAGAACATCATGCTCCCGGCCAGCGTCAGTGTTGCGCAGGATTCTGGCTCGATTTCGCTCAGCATGAACTAAGCGAAGCAAGGGGTTCGTAACCGTCGGCCTTGCCAAGCTCACTGCAAGGGGAGCGCAACCGTCGGCGGTTTGCCCCAATTTTCGAGGCGCGCGGCGTGCAGCCCTGCTCCAACTCCTGACTCTTGCCGGCATAGTGTGGCGCCATGTGACACGCTATTTCTAAACGGCTGCCGGACTCGGAACAAGGTATGCTCTACGCAGCCTAATACGCAATGAAAACTGTCCCTTGATCGGGCTACCGGGTTCGCTGCCATGATCAAGGGACAGTTTCTGTCTCCATTGGTTTGCAGCAGGCCATTTCAGGGCATCTGGGACTCCGACCCGGATATGGACTGTACCTCTACCCCAAAACGGTGACCCACCCGATAACCACCCTCTCTCCTAGCCCCGTATTCACTCCCTGACTTTGCCCCAACTCAAGCTGTAAACTGCTGGTCATATTATGGACCAAAATCATAGGCACACCGTAGTCCCAACGTAGGCCGGAATCCCCTTCCTTTGCTTGCCAAAACCGCGTGCTTAACCGATACTTTTTAATGTTGCTTTCAAAAGAACATAGTCAATCCGCGACTTTCACTTGCAATCTTCAAGGGCAAGTCTCGCCGAGAGCATCAATGGAACCTATCGAATGATACGACCAGCCCGAATCAAATCTGTCAGGCGGCTTGCCCTGTCTGCAGTAATCTTTTGGCTGATGGCGTTGGCATTTGTCGGCGGCAATATTTCCGGCTTTTCAATCCGCTCAGCGATGGCCGCTGAAGAGCGTCCCTCTCAGTTCATCATCTTCTGGGAGGCTTGGGATTACGTCGTCGCTCACTTTGTCGACCGCGAGCGGGTCGACTTCGCCGCCATGACTTACGGCGCTATCGAAGGAATGCTTGCCTCTTTGGGTGATGAGGGCCACACAACTTTCCTCTCACCGGATGGCGTACTGTTGCACCAAACTAGCCTTGAAGGCTCATTCGAAGGAATCGGCGCCTATGTTTCAATGGAAGAAGGCGAAGTTCTGATCGTAGCCCCCATTGACGGCTCGCCCGCCGAACAGGCGGGCATTCTGGCCGGCGATGTTATTCTGGAAGTGGATGGTAATTCGGTCGAGGGTAAATCGTTGGATCAAGTTATCTTTCTCGTTCGCGGCCCGGCAAATTCCGAGGTCGTCCTGACCGTCCGTCGCCCTGAAGTCCAGGAACCCCTACAGGTATTGATCACGCGCGCCCGGATAGAGGTGCCGAGCGTGAGTTGGAGCCAAATCCCCAACACCGACATTTCCTATATCAAAATCTCGCAATTTACCGCTAGTGTGGACAGGGAATTGGAAGTCGCTCTCCGCGAGATTTCAGAAGCTCAAACCAACCAAGGCATCATCTTGGACTTGCGCAATAATCCTGGTGGGTTTCTGCAACAGGCCATTCAGGCCAACAGCCAGTTTCTGCCCAAGGGCGATCTGATATTGATTGAAACGGACGCGAACCAGAATCAGACCGTCCATCGCTCACGCGGCCTGGGCTATGCCAGGGAAATGCCGCTGGTTGTCCTGATCAACGAAGGCACGGCCAGTGCAGGCGAAATCACCGCAGGCGCCCTCAAAGAAAATGAACGCGCCCTACTGATCGGTGAAACTACCTTTGGTACGGGAACAGTACTCAACCAGTTTGGCCTCAGCGACGGCTCGGCTATCCTCCTGGGGGTGACCAACTGGCTCACACCCGATGGCAATCTGATCAAGGGGCAGGGAGTGACCCCCGATTTGGAAGTCACACAGCCGCCTAGCACCAAGCACGTTAGAGCCGAACTGCTCAGAAATCTGACAGCTGATCAGTTCGGCATGATCGAAGACGATCAGTTTTTGAAGGCGCTGGAGCAGTTGGGCGTCAAACTCTACGCGACGCCGATTCTCAATGCCGCGCCGCATGACTTCGTAACCTATGATTGACCACAAGGGAAAGTCTATCCGAAAGGGAAGGCTCCTGCAGTTCGTACCTCGATTCTGCCCTTACGACCGGTACAATTCCTGTTCACGTATGTATCGTTCAACCTCGCAGGGAACCTGGTAACGAATCGGTTGGCCCGAACGAACCCGTTCCCGTAAATCGCTGCTGGCAATATCCAATTCAGGCATATCCAGCACAATAACCCGCTCTCGCACGCCGGGCAGTTCCGCTTCCAGCTTTGTCCAGTCGATCTTTACATCGTGGCGGCGTAGAGCAACCAGACGGCACTTGTGCACCAGCCACTCCGGCTCATGCCAGGTCGGCAGATCGCGCAGACTGTCCAACCCCATCAGAAAAAAGAGTTGCGCTTCCTGCCCGACACTCTTGCGGAGTAGCCGCAGCATATCCGAGGTGTAGTGGGGACCGGGGCGTTCTGCATCAATGAGACTGATGCTGATCTCGCTGTTGCCGGCAACTGCCAGACGGCACATCGCCAACCGGTGATGTAGCGGGGATATCGGACTGTCCGGCTTATGCGGGGGGTCTCCGGCCGGCGCCAGAACGATCCGGTCCAACCGCAACTGATGCCGGGCCTCCTCTGCCAGAATCAGATGGCCTATATGAATCGGATCGAAGGTGCCTCCGAAGACACCAATCCGTTTGCCGTTCAGACTGCCTCCTGAGTTCATCCTTCCAATGCCCACGCCCCACCGGCAAGGGGCGCGCGCCGCGTTCTCTTGCTCAATTCTTTATCTCTCTTTAGGTGACCCCAAACCTGCATCCGGCCGCATGCCGCTGTCGCCGTCACTCTCCCAGCGCGTTCTCGAATCCCCACACCAATTCGACTCCGCCAAACAGGACCGTATCTCCGTCGCTTACGCCCTGCTCCCGCAAAGCATCGGATATCCCCATCGCGCCCAGAATACGCTGGAACCGCAATCCGGACTCGTAGTAGTCCCAGTTCGTCATCTGTGCCACCCGCTCGATTGCAACGCCTTCCACCCGCCAAAGATCCTCCTCCAAACGAGTGACTTGAAATGAGCGTTCGTCTTCCGCTGGCGATAGTGTCGGTAGCTCTTCCACCTCAGCCGTTGGGACCGTCGCCGGCAGTCTATCCAGTTGTGCCTTTACTTCGTACAGGAGTTGCTGCACGTTCTCACCGGTCACTGCACTTATTGCAAAGAAAGGGTTGCCTGTACCGGCCAGCGCCTTCTCCAGGCGAGGCATGAGTTCCCGAGCCTGTGGCAAATCAATCTTGTTCAGGACGATCATCTGGGGTCGCTTTGCCAGATTCGGGTTGAAGAGCATCATCTCCTGGTTGATGACCTCATAGTCACCTGCAGGATCCGGGCTCGCCCCGTCCAGCAGATGGACGAGTACCCGGCTGCGCTCCACGTGACGCAGAAACTCCAAACCCAGACCAACGCCGTCGTGTGCACCCTCCAGCAGACCTGGTATATCGGCAAACACAATCTGAACATGGCTTACTTCCGCTACGCCCAGATTGGGAACAACCGTTGTAAACGGGTAGTCGGCAATTTCGGGTGTGGCGGCGCTGATAACGCTTAGCAGCGTCGATTTTCCCGCATTGGGCACCCCTACGATCCCGGCATCGGCAACGATCTTCAGTTCCAGCTCCAGCCAGCGCGCTTCCCCTACTTCACCGTTCTCAGATAGTCGCGGCGCCCGGTTGCGCCCACTCTTGAACGCAGCGTTTCCTCTGCCCCCGCGGCCTCCCTTGGCGACCAGTGCCTGCTGCCCGTCCCGTACCAGGTCAGCTA
>DAOUHY010000069.1:0-8834 GCA_034428435.1 Caldilineaceae bacterium
CCGAAATGTACCTGCGCCTACTGGTATGGACTGGCGTCACTCCGACAGTGGAAACGTCCGTCGAGTGCGGGCCAAAAGCCAAGCGAACGCCCTCATCGCTCCTGTTCCGGACAGCGGGAAACCACCAGCTTCATGCTGGCGACGCCCGCTAAGGACACGAGCAGGTATTCAGGTAGGTTGCCTGTCTTTGAGCACGCATCAGGATAAGAATACCCGGATATTGTTTTCCTGTGCGTCACTATAGTTCTTGTAGCGACAAAAGTCAAACTGTTGGAATGCGGGAGTGCATCCCAGATTTGGGGTGGGAACAGTCTGGCGGGGAATCGGTGCCAGCAATGGCGAAAATCGTTTACAGGCTTTTGGCGAGCCGAAGGGCAGGCACAAGGCCTGCCCCTACAGGGATTTGATGGGGCTGGCGGGACGTGGCCTGGCTAGGACACTTTCGATTGGACACCCGTTACCAATGTCGACTCCCCAGTCGACGAGGCATGTTGTAGGAGAGGGGGCGTTGCGGGGGCGGAGCCCCCGCACAAGGGAGGGCCGAATAGGCCCGACCGCCCAAAACTGCAGGGTCTAGGGGACAGGGGTTAGGGGTCAGAGACGGCGCTTAGTCTGGTGGAAACTGGAATGGGAACTGACTAAGGCTTGGGTGCCTCCAGAGGTATACGAAAGTTCGCCCTCATTTTGGGATGCACCCGTGTGAATACGCATTCGGCCTATTGGCGCGACCGGGGATTCAGCGCATCGTTGAGGCCGTCGCCCAGAAAGTTGGCAGCGAAAACGATGAGTGACAGGGTGATTCCTGGCACAGCGACAAGGTGCGGCCTCTCGCGCCAGACACCCATATTCTCGGTGATCATCGCCCCCCAGCTCGCGCCAGGCGGTTGGATGCCGATGCCCAGAAAACTAAGAGAGGACTCGGCCAGCACAATGGAGCCGAAGCCGGCTGTGGCAGCCACGATCACCGGCCCCAGGGCATTGGGCAAGAGATGGCGCAGGACAATGCGCGGCGTCCGTACGCCGACCGCCTCTGCCGACAGAATGAAATCCTGCGCCCGCAGAGAGAGAATCTGGCCGCGCACCAAGCGGGCAATCGGTCCCCAACCGACCATGGCGAGAGCACCAAAGACCACCACATAGTCGATATAAACCGTGTTGTTGGCCCACTGCCAACCGGTGCGCTCGGCGACGGCAATCATCGCGTCTTCGATTGGATTTTCCAGCGTCGCGTTGATAAAGACCGCCAGCAGGAAGTGGGGGAAGGACAGAATTGTGTCCACGGTCCACATGAGAAGAGTGTCGATCCAACCACCCAGATACGCGGCGGTGGCCCCGATAAGAACGCCACTTCCCACTTGCAGGATGGTTACGAAGACGCCCACGAAGAGGGCCGTGCGGGCGCCGGCGATTATACGTGTCAGGAAATCTCGCCCCAATTCGTCGGTGCCGAAAGGGTGGGCCCAACTCGGGCCCTGCTCCAGCGCGTACAGGTCCTGGCGCAGGTAATCGTAAGGCGAGAGTGCGAGACCAAATATCGCCGCAAATACGAACAGCAAAAAGATACCCAGGCCCAACAACGACGTCTTACTGCGCACCAGCCGCCGAAACGCGTCCCCCCACAGGCTGCGGGCCTCGATTTCCCAGCTCTGCGAACGATTCAACTCAAGTGTCCGCTCCACATCTTGCTTCTCAGTCATACTTCACTCGCGGATCAATGTAAGCGTAAGCAGTATCAACTATGAGGTTGGCAAGCATAATAATTGCCGCCCCGACTATCGTTGTTCCCATCAGGATAGGATAGTCCCTCTGACGCAGGGATTTCACGATCAGACCGCCAAATCCGGGAATACCAAAAATGCCCTCCAGCAGGATCGAGCCGGTAATAAGGAAGGCGACCACCAGCCCCATGTTGGTTAGCAGGGGTGTGATGGCATTGCGAAGGACGTGACGACCTACAACCGTTCGCCGCGGCAGTCCTTTGGCGCGGGCCGTCCGCACATAGTCCTGGTTCAACACCTCCAATACGCCTTGCCGCGTCAACCGCATGACACCGAGAAGCGGTCCAAAAGCCAGGATCAGGGCCGGCATAATGATCTTCTGGCTGAAAAAGCCCTCCCAGCCATAGATCGTATTGATCAGATTTAGTTTCAACACCAGCACTATCATGAAGATGGGCGCGAGCACGAACACAGGGATGGAAGAACCGAGCACCGTGACCGACACCAGCAGGTAGTCGATCCAGGTATTGTGGTTGAGCGCCGCGATTAACCCCAGGGGAACGCCCACAAAGATAATAATCAGGCAAGAGGCCAGTGCCAGGGTCGCTGAAACAGGCAGAGTCTGCGCCATAGCTTTGCCCACAGGCAGGTCGCTGCGATAGATGGAAATGCCAAAATCACCCTGTACGACGGCCAACAGGTAGTCAAAAAACTGCTCCGCAAACGGCCGGTCGAGGCCCAACTCATGCTTCAGCGCAATATAGGCCTCCTCATCGTGCCAGTTCTCGCCCAGCCTGATCCTGACCGGGTCTCCAGGGCCATAGAAGCCAAGCGTGTACGTGATCAATGTGATCGCCATAAAGGTGGGAATGAATACAAGCAGACGACGAATAAGATACTGCGTCATCGATTTGCGTCCCCCGAAGGCGAGAGATTGGAGACCGACAGTACATACTACATCAGTGTCCAATCTCTGACTTCTGTTCTCCGTCCTGCCAATGGGATTCCTGAATGAGACCGGGAGCTTGCCTAACGCTTTAGTACAGGAGTGACGCCTGCAATCTCCGGTCGCAGCTCGTGCAGAAACTCCTGGCCTCAATCAGGCTCCACACTGCTTTCCTAACGCCTAGTGCGGCTCAATTATCACATTGCGCGTGTTGGGGTAGGTACTGGTTGGCCCGACCTGGAAGTTCTTCACCCAGGGCTTGACCAGCACGAACAGGCGATTGAACATGATTGGCATAATCGCCGCGTCTGTGATGTACAGCTGCTCTGCCTGCTGATAGAGCTCTTGCTTCTCGCTTCGATTGCCTGTGTAACGCGCCTGGTCCAACAGCGCATCCACCTCAGGGTTGCCGTATCCCCATCGGTTGAGGTCGGGCGCATTTCGCGGCGACTGGCTATGCGCCATTTCCCAGACGATCGCATCAAGGTCAGGGAAGCGCGCCAAGGTGCTGTTGATGCCCATCTGCGCCCGCGTTTCCGCGCTTTCGTACTCAAATTCTTCCACCTTGATCTCGATCTCGATGCCGAGATTGTCCTGCCACATCTGCTGCAAGGCCACGATTAAGCGCGGGGCAATGCCGAAGATGCCCGACCAACCCGGTTGGAAGAACTTGACCGGCGGCAGGTTACTCACGTCGCCGTAGGATGACTCACTGATCAACTGCTTGGCCCGGTCAGGATCGAAGGGGATGTCCTGCACATTGGGATTGTGCCCAGGCATGGTCGTCGGAATGATGCCATGGGCCTCGGTGTAGAGCCCCTTCAAGACCGTTGCTATCAGGGTTGTACGGTCGATGGCGGCATTGAAGGCCTGCCGTACCTTGATGTCATCCATGGGCGGAATCAGCACCTTCTTCCACGTGTACCACCACCAAATCAGGTCGACCTCCACCAGCTCGGGGTCGTTGGCCTCCCTGAAGCGTGGTACGTTGACCGTGTCAAGTTCCACAACGTCGATCTCATCGTTCTCGTAGAGCGCAAGTTGTGTCTGTTTATCCTCCAACTGAAGCCAGACCACCTCATCCAACTCCGGAGGGCCTTCGTAAAAGTGAGGATTCGACTCGTAGACGATCCGCTGACCCTCGCTGAACTCCTTAATCGCAAAGGGGCCTGTGCTGACTGCGCGCTGCGTCCAGGGGTCGTCGGGAGTTCCAGACTCCACGTTGGCCCTCTGGACCATCCAGAAGGCCGGGAATGTCAGGCGCGCCAGGAAATCGACCACGACGTCGAGCGTGATCGATACCGTGAAGTCGTCGACAGCCACTACGCCTTCCATAGCCTCGGCCTCACCATCGCGCACGCTTTCATAACCAACGATGTCTGCCAGCCAGCGCTTGGTGCCAGGGTCTTCGTGCGCCGCATTGCGATTGAGGCTGTAGACTACGTCTTCGGCGGTGAATGGACTTCCATCCGACCATTTCAGACCCTCACGCAGGTGGAATGTGTAGTTCAGAAGATCGTCGCTGACCTCCCAACTCTCGGCCAGTTCGGCAACGATGTTGTAATGGACGTCTGCCCGTACCAGGCCATTGAAGTTCACTTCATGGTATCGAAGGTCAACCACCGTGCCCATTGTATGCGGGTCGAGCGCCTTGAACGGCTCGGCCTGGGCAAGGGTCAGAACCTGCCGGGCCGCAGGCTCCTCCTGGGCCTCCTGTGCCGCTGGCGACTCCTCTTCGGCTGCCGGTACTGCCGGGGCACAGGCCGAAGCTAATACCGCCAGGCCAAGCCCTCCTGCCCCCTGGATGAACCGTCGCCGCGAAATTCTTGCTGTCTGTCGCATGATGATCCTCCCATTGTTGTGGTTACACCTGAATCCGATTCCGTGAGGACGGACTCTGCAAACGGATAGCGGGCGTCACGCAGGCTCTTGCAAAATTCACTGAGTCGTGGACTCAACAGGGATTTCAACTGGAAAACTGATGTAGAAATTCTGTTAAGCCAGGTCTATTGCATTTTATTGGCTGCTCTGTCCCAGATGGATGGTAAGTATCTGACCGCTTCAACTGTTCTGCACCGTGTGCGGGCGAGAGGCCCGCGAACCCAGGTGGATGTCCAATAGTCTGGGAAGTACCCTTCGCTGCTGTTCACGATTCGCGAACGCCGAACCGCTCCAGCGCATCCTCATCCAGCTCTACGCCCAGGCCCGGCTCCTGCGGTACCTTGAAGCAACCGTCCTCGAATTCGAGGGGCCGGACAATCAGGTCGTCCACGCGTAACCTCTCTCCCACAATGTCGCTGGACAGCGTTGTCGCCTTCGTCGCTGCGCAGGCATGCACATAGCACGCTTCCGAGATGCCCAGGCCGGCTCCCGATCCGTGCCAGACAGGCATTCCGGCCGCCTCGGCGATCGCCGTACCCCGCTTGAACTCGTTCATGTTACCGCCCACGTTCAGGTAGTCACACGCCTCGCGTTTGACGACGTTAACCTCTTCTTCAAGACCGCGCAGATGTATTGCCAGAGGAATGTCCAGTTTCTCTCGCAGCAAAACGTACCAGTCCAGATTACTGCGGGAGACAGGGTCCTCCAGACATTCGATGTTATCGTGATACGGTTCAAGGCCGCGAGCCAGGTCGATTACATGTATCGGATGTCGCAGGTGCTGCATCGCGTCGATGGTCACCTTGACAGCTGTGCCAACTGCCTGGTTGATGGCAGCTATGCGCTCCACCACGGGATCGCCGACCTCCGCTTTCATCTTGAGCACACTTATACCCAGTTCCGCGGCCAGCCGGGCCCGCTTCGCCGCATCCTCAGGCCACATCTGCCCACTGCAAAGCGCCCCCCGCACCCGGTCACGATAGGCGCCGCCGAGCAATTGGTAGACCGGTAGTTCCAGCGCTTTGCCCACCAGGTCGTACAGGGCCATTTCATAGGCTTCATAGGCCCCGATCTCCGGGCCCCAATGGTCGCCGATGGGCAATTGCTGCCAGTTCATCTCAAATGGATTCCGGTCGCAAAACAGCGGCGCATACCGGCGAATTGCGTCCTCTGGCAGGCCCTTGGGCGCCTCGCCCAGCCCGCTCAGACCACTGTCTGTCGTCATCCGCAGCAGCACGATGGGGAAATCCCACCAGGCGCCGCCCAGACCGTCGATATCGGCACTGTGCCAGCTGACAGGGTGCAGGGGTACCCGCACGCGGAAGGTTTCGATCTTGGTAATTTTCATCTGGAGCGCCCCTGATGCGGTAGCCTGCCTCTTGGGCTTCGACCCTCAGCCAATGCAATCCTCATTCAACTTGCACTTTCGTGAATCCCACAAGTCCTTTCAAGGTCATGACCCGGTGATCGAGGACCTCATGTTACGCAATCGAAGATTCAAGACGCACGGGGTTTGGCAGTGATAAGGCATGGAAAGCCATTTGCAAAAACGTCATTCAGAAACATTTTGTACAACTTGTGCGCTCATTATAGGGCCTGTGGTGGTGCTGATGTCAAGTCGATAAAAAGGATCAGATAGTCGGATTCGCCCCAGAATGGGGTGGCGTTGCCAGTGTGCGCCGTGGTATCGGCGCCTCCCTGGCAAAGAAAACGCCGGCCCTCGTATAAGGGCCGGCGTATCTTTCATGAATCCTGCAAGCATGTCAGGCGGCGACCAGACCTCCTGTGCGCATGATCGGTTCAGCTGCACCGATGCGCTCGTCACGGAACTGCTTGGTATAGAGGTCATAGTAATGGCCCCGCTGGCGAATCAGCTGGGCGTGGGTGCCCTGTTCGGCGATGCGGCCGTCCTCGATCACCAGGATTCGGTCCGCCTTGCGGATGGTCGAGAGGCGGTGGGCGATGACGAAGCTGGTGCGGTCGGCCAGGATGGCGTCCATGGCGTCCTGGACCAGTGCTTCGGTCAGGGTGTCGACGGAACTGGTGGCCTCGTCCATGACGAAGATATCGGGGTCGGCGAGGATTGCCCGCGCCAGGCTCAACAGCTGGGTCTGGCCGACGGACAGGAGGACGCCTCCTTCCCCCACCTGGCTGTCATATCCTTCTTCCAACTCCTCGATGAAGGTATGCGCGCCGGCGACCTTGGCCGCGTTCACGACGTCATCGTCGGTTGCGTCGAGCCGGCCGTAGCGAAGATTGTCCCAGATCGTGCCGGAGAAGAGGTACGGGGTCTGCAAGACGACGCCGACCCGGCTGTGAATGCCATGCAGGGTCAGTGCAGTATAGTCTTTACCGTTGATCAGGATCCGACCATTTGATGGCTCGTAGAAGCGGCAGACCAGGTTGACGATGGTCGACTTACCGGCGCCCGTCGGCCCGACCAGCGCGATCGTTTCTCCCTGTTTCACATGCAGGCTGAAGTCGCGCAGGACCGGATTTTCCTCCTCGTATTGGAAGTCCACGTTGTCGAAGACGATGTCGCCCCTCAAGCTATCGGGATCTTGTGCGCCGTTGCGGTCCTGGACCTCGGGCACGGCGTCGACGAGGCTGAAGATGCGTTCTCCGGAGGCGATGGCCTGCTGCATTTCGGCATAGATGCGCGCCATCTCCTGGATTGGAAACAGCATGTGCGTAATGTAGAAGATGAAGGCCTGAATGCCGCCGATCGTCATGCCCCCCAGTTGGAATTGCTGGCCGCTATAGAGGACAACGCCGGAAATTGCAACTGCGCTTATCAGTTGCACCACAGGCAGGAAAAGAGCTGACAGCCACGCGGCCCGAAAACCGGCGCGGTACATGGTCCGGGTGAGATCGGTGAATTCTTCGAGGTTGCCCTCTTCGCGGCGAAGAGATTTGACCACGCGCACACCGGTTATGTTTTCGTTGTAGGCCCCGGTGATCTGGGAATTCGTCTTGCGCACGTCGCGGTATTCCACCAGTATCTTCTTCTTGAAGCGGAAGGCCACCACGATCAGCACCGGAATGACTGCGGCAACGATCAGCGTCATCTGTACGTTGATGATGGCCATGAAGACCAGAGAGACGGCGATGGCCACGCCGCCCCAGAGCAGATCCATGAAGCCCCAGGAAACCAGATCCCCTACCCGGCTGGCGTCGGCGGTAAGACGACTCATCAGCCACCCGACAGGTGTGCGGTCGTAGTATGAGAGCGACAGCTCCTGCAAGCGGGCGAACATGGTTTTGCGCAGATCGTATTGAACGCGCTCACCCAGCCGCCCCGCCGAATAGATGAAGCCCATTACGCCCAGGGCTACGAGCAGGAGTCCCAGACCGTATTGGATGACCAGCCGCCAAATCTGCTCCGCATCGCCAGCCACAATGCCTTCGTCGACAATCCGCTTCGTGAGAAGGGTCAAGTACCCGTCGAGCACGGAGGTTATTAGCACTGACAGCAGATAGCCGAGCATCAGGGGCCAGTGCAACAGGCCGAGACGAAAGATGCGCAGTACGGTTTCGCCATTAAATTCCGTTTCGAATTCTTCTTCTTCAAAGTGTTCGTGTTCTGACATAGGTCAACCTTTTGCAACAGAATGGGGGATTCCGGGAGCAGAGGGCGAACCGTTCGCAAGCGGGAGAGGTTGTCCCTCCTCACGCTCGTCGAGCTTTTCCTCTGCGGCTTCGACAACAGCTGCGATTTCCCGTTCCAGGTCAGCTTCGATCTGTACCTGCAGTTCGAATATCTGGCGGTAGACACCGGGTAGGGCGACCAGTTCGTCATGACTGCCACGCTGTATAATCCGGCCTGCTTCCATCACCAGGATCTGGTCGGCCGTCATGACGCTCTGCACGCGGTGCGCAATGATGAAAGTGGTTCGCCCTTGCATCAGCCGCTGCAGCGCGGCGCGGATGGCGGCATCAGTTTCCGTATCGACACTGGACGTGGCGTCGTCCATGAGCAGGATTGCCGGGTCCTTGAGCAAGGTGCGGGCAATGGTCACGCGCTGCTTTTGCCCGCCGGAAAGGGTCACGCCGCGTTCGCCAACAAGCGTGTCGTACCCTTTTGGAAAGGTCCGGATCACGTCATGAATCGCGGCGGCCCTGGCCGCGGCCTCCAACTCTTCATCGGAGACATTTCGTCCCAGACCGTAGGAGATATTGTTGCGGATCGTGGTTGAGAACAGGAAGGGCTCCTGCTGGACGATGCCGATCTGCCCGCGCAGGAAGCCGCGCGAATAGCTCCTGAGTTCTTCGCCATCCAGGGTGATGCT
>DAOUHY010000070.1:0-9722 GCA_034428435.1 Caldilineaceae bacterium
GGGACTGGGAAGAACCGAGCGGCCTCATGCGCTCGCTCGACAAAAAACTGCGGCCCCGCGTCATGTACGACACCGCCGCCGAGCTCTACGGCCTCAACTGATGCCCGCCCACGTAATCGCAACCGCCGGCGAAATCCCCCCCGGCGGCCGCAAAATCGTCACCGTCAACGGCCGCGAGATCGGCGTCTTCAACCTCGACGGCGACTACTACGCCCTCCGCAACATCTGCCCCCACAGGGCCGGCCCCCTCTGCCGCGGCCGCCTCCGCCCCCTCGTCCTCCCCGACGGCCTCACCGGCATGACCTACACCCGCGAAGGCGAAATCCTCAAATGCCCCTGGCACCAATGGGAATTCGACATCAAAACCGGCCACGCCCTCTACGACCCCAATCTCCGCGTCCGCACCTACCGCGTAGAGGTCGAGGAGGAGAATATTGTGTTGTACGTGTGAGGAAGTTAGGCGTCAGTCTGAACCGGCTTTAGGGTAAAGAATGGGCCGGTGCCGATCAGGCAGCGCCATGACGATGGGCAGGCTACCTTGAAGCACGAAATCGTCGTCTCTTCTGTGTAATCGGGTACAGATCAGATCGTCTGACTCTCTTGGCGAGTTCTACAGCCACACCCCTGTTGAATCTCTTTGGATACCCGGCCACACCAACATGGGAGGGATTGCCAGAACTCGGAACAGGAAATATCTTTGGCAGCACCATCGCGGCTTCCTGAATTGCCGACGATATCGCTTTACAACTTAGAACTGCCCACAGTTGTCCTGTGCCAATTTCCAATGGGGGAGCCTTCTCAAGCTCTTGGATCGCCCTCTTATGATCTACACTGATTCCGGCGTCAACGCAGATCTTCTCCAACCAATTGAACGATAGATACTCTTCATTTCGCCTGAGTCTGAAAGCCTTAAAGGTGGGGACATCGTTGTCTATCTGCCATGCTCGACAATGCCTGATCAGGTGAGAACTGCTGAGATCATATCCATTTGCCTCCATCAGTTGCCTAGTCTTCTAAGAAATGGAGCGATCTCTCTCATGATCCGCTTCTGCGAGGCAACGCCTTCAAATTTCAGTTCCTTCTCATCTCCGACTGCTCTAGCGCCGCCAAAATACTCGATTTCTCCCGACGGCAAGAATTCCATGCAGAGAATGCCGTCGCAGTTCTGCCACCTCTCATCAGGTGTAAGAGTCAGAGGCAATCTCCATTCAACTGCCAAAGTGCCATCGTAGTCAGCCACTATCGCAGGATGGGGAGGATTGTTGCGTATGAAGAAATCAGCGATGGAAAGTACCGATTCAGGTACCAATCGATCGACCTCCGGATCTTCGGCAAACATTTCGATCAAGCAGTTGAGCCTGTCAGCAACTCTGCCGTGATCTCTTGATACCAAACGGTCCAGGATTGCCTTTTCTCTTTCCGTCGCGTATCTCGACCACTCCGAGGCAACAATATCGGGGGTATTACTTGCTGCCGTTACCATTTCTCTCTTTTCTCCACTGTTCCTCAACGAGAACACCTCAAGAACGCTACGCCAATCTTGCTCCCATTCTACCATGTCGAAGACGATTATGAGAACGGTTCAGCCTGCAGTCTCTGCCAGACCTCACGACCAATACAATTCTGCACACACTCCTTCCTAAAGAGCGCCTACCCCACCGCCCACCTCTTCGGCACTTGAAAGAAGGTCAGCACCAAAGCATGACGCCCTATCGGAACTCAGACCTCTTTCTAACCTAGAACTCCCCCTCTCTCACCTTCCCCTTCCCCAGCCTCTTCACCACCTTCGGCACCACAGCCTCATTGTCCGCCAGCACACCCTCACCCTTCTTCAGCTTCTTCGCCGCCACACTGTCCAGCCCCGCCAGCTTCTCCGCCCCTTCCAACGCCTTCAGATCACCCCCATAGTACTCAAACCAAGGCAGCCCCGCCTTCGTATACTCCACAGCCGTCGGCGGCATGCTCGGCGGATGAGCGCCTGTCACACTGAAGAACTGCACGCTGTTCACGATATGCACGTAACAACGCGAGCGCACCGACGTCTCCCACGCCTCCAAGCCATAATCGTCCTCGTATATCTCCTGCCGCATGAGCCCGCCCGGAGCCAGACCCATCTCCTCAGCGGGCCCGGAAAAGGCGCGCAGCGGAGCATAGGACATGGGCATGAATTCCTCTTCCTCTCTCTCGTAATATGACGGCTTTATGGGATAGACCACAATCTGCAGCCCACCGTGCTCCGCCTCACCCGTCAACTGCTCCTCCGCCGTATATCCTTCGCCAAGAGGCATCGCCACAAACTGCCGGATCATCCCCTTCATGACACTGAAACCGTCCAGCCAGGGCTGATCGGGAATGACCACATAGTCCTGCGGCTGTTCGGAAAGCTCGTTCTCCCAGCCCTCACCCGTCACCGCATTGATCTTGCCCGCAGCCACCTTCACCGCCATCGGATACGACCCGCTGAAGTTGAGCCACATCGCCTCCGCCTGGTACATCGGCAGAAAGACGCCTCCGTGCGCGTTCCAACCCGCCGGCACACTCTCCGCATAGTCGTCTACAAGATTAAGTGGAAACCGTCCTAGCCCCGGCGGCAGCGAATAGGCCCTGTTGTCGTCCGGAATGCGCAAAGTGCGCTGGAATGAGATCCGGCACTCGGCATCCCTATGCACCTCCGGAAATCGAAAAATCAGCTGGTCTCCTTTTAGTTCAATCATTCTCTAACCCTCCTGGGTCCTTTCATTTGTAACACCGGCCCTTACCAATCTCCGGCCCTTATCTCTCGCGCGACGCTCTGAATCGTCTGATCGGGCGCATCCTTCAACTCCCGCAACAGTTTTGCGAACAACTGCGGCCGCTGCATGATGATATTCCGCAGGTCGCTCGAAACTTTGCCCGCCATCGCCAGCAAAAGGTCCGCATCCTCGCCCAACTCCCCCGCCAGGCGGCGGATGGTCGCTTCCGAAGGCGGCGCAACCTGGTCACGCTCGATCTTGCTCAAATAGGACGGTTCCACCCCAATGCGCTGCGCAACCTGCCGCACCGAGAAGGACCGGTCTTCCTTGAATCTCTTATCGCGAACGGAACGGATAAACTTGCCGAATTTCATGTGTCCTACATAGTACACGAATTCTGGCTACCTGTCAAGAAGGTCTTTGCAGCTGTGTGCATGTTCGACCCTTTGGACTACCGCGCCCTGAATCAAGAATTACACGCTTCGGGAGTTCTCACGACTGCAGTTCATAGGTCGACTGCCTTGCAGTGGGCCTTTTCTGTCAGGCGGGAAGACAAATTACCATCGGTCAGGACTTCTCGATGTGCCCTTGCAATCAGGGTTATCTCCATCTTGACACCGATGACAAATTAGCCTAGTCTGGTGGCTAGTCAGGTATCTAGTCTTTTGAAATGCAAAAAGGTGAGTGAACCGTGAGCAGGAGATGGCCCGTTCAGGATGCAAAATCGCGATTCAGCGAGTTGTTGGACATCACTCTGGCAGAAGGACCACAGATCGTCACTAGGCGCGGCATCGAAACTGCTGTACTCCTACCAATCGAGCAGTGGCGTAGACTGGAACAGTTGACCAGGCCGGACCTGAAGGAGTTACTCCTCGCCCCTGAGGCGCGGACGGAAGACCTTACGCCGCCGCGCCGACAGCATCGCCACAGAGCGCCTCTGACAGTGGAGTAGGGCTATGTACCTCCTCGATACAAACGTGGTCTCTGAGCTGCGGCGTCCCCGTCCACACCGGGCCGTCCTTGACTGGATCGCGAAGGTGCCTGCAGAGCAGCTTTTCGTGTCTGCCGTTACCGTGGGAGAGATACAGGCGGGAATCGAGACAACCCGCCAGCAGGACGAGGAGAAAGCAATGGAGTTGGAGGTCTGGCTCGACAAGGTCTTGGCTTCCTACGGTGTCCTTCCAATGGACGCGCCCGCCTTCCGGGAGTGGGCTAGGCTCAAGCATCGGAGGTCGGACACCATCACCGAAGACGCAATGATTGCGGCGACAGCCGTTGTGCACCGGCTGATTGTGGTCACTCGGAATCTTCGTGACTTTAGCCAGTTTGGTGTGGATTTACACAATCCCTTCGAAAGTGTGGTCGAGTGACAACAGCGAGCCGGAGAAACAATACGGCTGAAACGAACGCTGAGGCATGCCTGTGGGTTACAAGACTGTGTTACGCGGCGCAGGTTCGGATCTGAGCTGCGCTTGCCGCATCCATTGAGTCGCACCTAGATTTTCCCGTTTCGTGGTCCAATACAATTGGATCCAACATTTCATTTGATCCACTGGAATACTTAGCAAATGACCTTCAGTTGGAACAGTATTAAATCTCTGGAAGGTTCTCAACACAAAGGATTTGAAGAGTTGTGCGCCCAATTGGCGCGCGCTGAGAGCTCAGAAGATGCGGAATTCAGGCGTAAGGGGAGTCCAGACGCAGGCGTCGAGTGCTATACCATTATGTCGGACGGATGCGAGTGGGGGTGGCAGGCCAAGTACTTTGATGTCTTGGGAGATTCTCAGTGGAGGCAGCTAGACAAATCTGTGAGAACAGCTCTAGAAGGACATCCCAAGCTTGTCCGCTATCACATCTGCGTTCCAATGGACCGATCAGACGCTCGCTCCGGCAAGAGGCAATCTGCGATGCAACGCTGGGACACACGTGTCCAAAAGTGGTGCACATGGGCAGACGACCTTGGCATGCGCGTGGAGTTCATTTGGTGGGGAAGTTCAGAACTCATAGAACGGCTCTCTAAGAATGAGCATATTGGTCGAAGACTCTTCTGGTTCGGTGAACTCGGTTTTGACCAGACATGGTTCAATGCTCGTCTCGACGAAGCAGTGCGCGCCGCTGGACCGCGATATACACCTGAAATTCATATCGATCTGCCAATCGCCCAAGACCTTGAGACTTTCAGTCGTTCCCCCGAAGCGATTGACAAAGTTAAGTCTTTAGCTAGGGGAATACGAAATGAGTCTCAGTTTTTGCGAAGTGCAATCAAATTTGAAGGGGCGCCAGATAAGGAAGTTTCCACTGGTGAGCTTTCTAGCTTGCTGGACAAGATTCTGTCTGCTCTAGCGGATGTCTATCCTGACCCAACTGGCGAGCTTCCATTCGCTACCATTTCAGATTGGACAGCGTCAGCCAAGGTGGAGGCTGACAAAGTTAGAGGGACTCTGACTGAATATGACAAGGAATACTTGTCTCAAAACAAAGAAGATGACTACGAATCAACATACTATCGCAGTCCATTCCGAAGCGGACTTTACCACATCCGCAGACTATGTAACGAACTGGAAAGAGCCCAATCTTTATTGGATCATGCGCACCGCACAGCAAGTACCAGACTCATGATTCTGAAGGGGGCAGCGGGTACTGGTAAGACACATTTGCTCTGTGACTTCGCTACGAAGCGGATCGAAGCGGGACTCCCTACGATTCTTCTAATGGGTCATCGTTTTCTCACCAGCGAAACGCCTTGGAAGCAGGCTCGTGAACAACTGGATCTGTCGGGCGTCAGGTTGGAGGAGTTTGTCGGTGCTCTGGAGGCTGCGGCACAAACAGCCGATTGTCGTCTACTGCTGATAATTGATGCTCTCAATGAGGGACTGGGCCGTTTGATCTGGCCGGCCCACCTTGTCCCTTTTCTGGAGGCGATTGCGAAATCTCCTTGGATTTGCGTACTGATCTCAGTACGGTCAGAGTATGAAGCCACTATCATTCCTGATGCCCCTTCAGAGGCACTGGAAGTAATCCACACAGGTTTTGCCGGCCAGGAGTATGATGCTACTCAGGCAATTTTCTCGTATTACGGGCTAGAATTTCCGTCGACTCCCATCTTGCAAACAGAGTTCCAAAACCCTCTTCTTCTCAAAACCGTTTGTGAAGGACTTAAAGGCAAGAACGAACAAAGGCTGCCTCGTGGATTTCACGGTATCACGGCAATATTCGATCTTTACCTCGATGCGATTAACGAACGTCTCGCAACATTGCTTGACTACAATCCGCGTGACCACCTTGTCCGCACCGCCCTGACCAATCTCGCCGCCTATCTGATTCAGAGCAGCGAACATTGGATAGATAGAGGTGAAGCAGAGAAAGTCGTGAATGAATTATTGCCTGGTCGCGGATTTCAATCCTCTTTGTATCAAGGGATGGTCACCGAAGGAATCCTTACTGTCGCCACGGACTGGCGGCAGGATGACCCATCTGCCGAGGTGATACATATATCCTATGAACGTCTCGCGGATCACTTGATGACTGATTTTCTTCTCCAAGCCCATCTTGACATGGAGGCACCGCAAACTGCTTTTGAGAAGGGAGGCAAATTGGAATTCATTTGCGACTCTGAAAGGTATGTCCCAAATGGTTTATTGGAGGCCTTCTTTGTACAGGTGCCGGAAAGAGTCGGGCAAGAGTTTCTGTCACTTGCCCCTGCAATTCGAGAGCGACCAGGAATCGTAGAGTCATATCTTCAAAGCATTATATGGCGAAGACCAGATGCCTGCCTTGCAGAGACAATAGATATTGTCGAAACGCTAATTCAGGATGACTACTATCGGTACAGTGCCTTGGAAGTGCTTCTAACAGTCGCAACCATTGAGGGTCACCCGCTAAACGCAGAGTTCCTAGACGAGAAGCTTTGCCAAGACTCCATGCCTGATCGTGACGCATGGTGGAGTACTACTCTGCACTATGCGTGGAGCCATGGCGGCGCGGTGCGTCGCCTTGTAGACTGGTCACTTTCATTGAGTGACAACACTGACCCAGATAAAAAAACAGTGGAACTGTGTTCAATAGTGCTTGCTTGGACGTTTTCTACCTCCAATCGATTCCTCCGAGATCGCGCCACAAAGGCCCTGGTTTCGCTACTTACGGGGCGGCTTGACGCGGCAAAGAGGCTCATAAACCGGTTCGCAGGCGTTGACGACTTATATGTCGCTGAACGCGTATATGCCGTCGCTTACGGGGTTGCAATGCGTAGTCCTGACGCCGATGGAGTAGGACGTTTGGCGAAGGTGGTCTACGATCACGTATTTGCTAACAGCACTCCCCCGGTTCACATTTTGATCCGAGACTATGCACGCGGTGTTGTTGAACGCGGGATTTATTTGGGGGCGGAAGGCGACATGAGTGTGGACTCAATAAAGCCACCATATAAGAGTACTTGGCCGCCGATACCGGACGAGGACGAATATGAGGCGAAAAGGTCTGTTGCTTTCAATGAATCGGACGAAGAAGATGAGAGTCATCCAGCTGAAAAGGCCATAGTCTTTTCAATAGGGAACGAATTTAGCGATTTCTGCAGATATGTAATCGGCAAAGACATCAATTGGCTGTCTTTGAGTCTAAACGAGGAAGTCTGGCTGTCGCCAGGAGCTCGAATGAAGTTGTTACTTACTCAGTTTAATGAAGACGAGCGGGCGGCCTATGATGAATACGAACTGGCCCGTGACAAGGTCCCCGTTCACATTGTTGTAAGTTTTGTTTCGCCTGACGGAACTGAAGAACTCGCTAAGTCCTTAACGATAGGTCCTCATGAAACCGATTCTGAAACCGAGATGGCAAAAGAGGAAAGTGAATGGGCATATGCGAAGCTGCTGAAAACTCTTACTCCTGAGAATCTAGCAACAATGAGAGAAATTGAGGAAGCCAGGGATCAAAGAGAGGAGAAGTCTGGACCGCGATTCGACACAAAGCAAATTCAACAGTATGTACTGTCCCGCGTATTTGATTTAGGGTGGACAACGGATCGATTTGGCGAGTTTGATAATTACATCAAAGGAAAATGGTGGGACCGAGTTGCCTCCAAGCCAGAACGAATTGGCAAGAAGTACCAATGGATTGCCTATCACGAAGTCCTCGCTTATATCTCTGATCACTATCAATATTTAGAAAGGTATACTGAAGACGATGGTGTCAAGGTATACGAAGGCCCATGGCAGGATTTCTTACGAGACATTGACCCCTCTTGTACGCTTCTATCTATTCCCGGTGGGACATCTTGGGAAGAGCACAGCCAATCGTGGTGGAGCCCGATTTCATTCAAGGATTGGGGTGAGTCCCTAGGTCACCGAGAATGGATAGCTAGCGAGGAAGATATCCCAGACTTAAAAGAACTCTTGAGAGTTACAAATCCCTCAGATGGTATCCGTTGGTTGAATCTAGAAGGATCCTTCAACTGGCGGCAAACTCATCGTCCTGATATCGATCCCTACGATATTGAACGGCGAGATTTTTGGCTCACTTGTACAGGCTATTTTTTGCGCGCCGAGGATGTAGAGAAATTCATAATGTGGGCGCGGACTAGGAACTTTTGGGGTAGGTGGATGCCAGAACCGACCGAATTGCACGAAGTGTTTCTTGGTGAATGCATGGGGTCGTCGGTACTTCAATATCATAATCAAAGGAATCAAGGAGTAGGAAACTGGGCAAATCCAGGAAAAGAGTGTCCTGCGATGGTATTGCCTGCTACTGTCCATTACTCAGTTGGATCTGGAGGTTACGATTGCTCTGTCGATGAATCGTATAGTCTTCGGTTGCCGGCTCTTCGGTTCGTCGAACATTGCGATCTCAATTGGTTTGGAAACGGTGTTGACTTTGTTGACAGCAATGGCAATCTAGCTGCCTTCGATCCAACTGCACACGAGGAAGGGCCAAGCTCGTTTCTTGTCAGAGAGGACGTATTCGGAAAGTATCTTTCAGACGAAGGAATAGTATTTTGTTGGACTATCCTAGGAGAAAAAGGACTTATTGGGGGAGGGCACGAGCCGGAAGACTTTCAAGGCGCCATGAGGATTTCAGGGGCGTATTCCTACATAGATGGTCAATTGTGTGGCTTCTTGAATTTCAATCCAGATTTTCCGAATGGCGACGACTTCGACTGAACATAAGCTCTTGGACCTTCCAGTCACAATGCCCAATCCGCCTGTAGCCTCTCTACACCCTTCACGATTAGCCAATTGGGACTGTACCCTACAAAGACGCCCCCCCCGGAGAGAAGGAATCGTGTCGCCCAATCCCTTCTCTCACACCTCGAAGACCGTCCTCCCATCACCATCTCGCCGCACACACAACGTCCCCAGGTCATACTTCACCCGGCACTCCGGACATGTCGTCGTCGTCGCCTCCTCCAAATACTCATCATCGAAGTCATCCAACGACAGATTAATCGAAGGACGGTACCAGTCATGGTAAGAGTGTCCACAATCTGGACAAGTGACCTCAATTTCCTCCACTGGCGATGTCATAGTTCACTCCAAATCAACGGGGACAACCACCCACAAACCCTCACGCCCCCTCCTCCTCCGCCCGCGCCTCATGCAACGCACCCAACCGCAGCAACTGCGGCGACAGCGCCGCCGCCCCCGCCACCACCAAAATCGTCCCAATCCCCCCACTCACCACCGAAATCACCGGCCCGAACCACTGCGCCACCAGCCCCGACTCAAAACCCCCCAGCTCATTCGACGCCCCGATGAAAATCCCGCTCACCGCCGAAACGCGCCCCCGCATCCGGTCCGGCGTCAGCAACTGCGTCAGCGTCTGCCGCACTACCATGCTGATATTGTCCAGCGCCCCCGTTAGAAACAGCATCACCCACGAAAGCGCGAAATTCTGCGAAAAGCCGAAAACGATCGTCGCCACCCCGAATCCCGCCACCGCCAGCAGCAGCGCGTGCCCTGCCCGCTTCATCGGCGGCAGATAGATCATCGCCACCGCCAT
>DAOUHY010000071.1:0-1924 GCA_034428435.1 Caldilineaceae bacterium
CAACTCCGGGATCATCGCGGCGTAGCCACGCACCGGTACCGGCTGCGCATAGGTAGCGCGATGCAGCCAGGCGCCCGTTACCCACTCGGGCCGGAACTCGCGGTTGAAGCGCGGCAGCGCCGGCAGAAACTCCGCCAGCAGCTCCTCCTGCGACATCGAGAAATAGCGGTGCGACGGCTCCAAATAGTCGCCCAAATAGAGCAGGTGATCGCCGCCGTAGTGGCCCGGGTCGACCATGTTCGTATGCTCGACCAGCACCAGGAACGGCAGTCCCTCCGCCTTGGGCACATTCACCCAATAGGTATCCTTGAGCAGGGGCCGGTCGAGTGCCACCGTCATCACCACCGCCCCCATATGACGCAGCGAGCCCAGCTGCGACAGATAGCTGTCCGGCAGCTCAGGCGCCAGCCGCTGCATCAACCCCGGGCTCACCGTAGAGAGTACGGCGTCAAAACTGCGAGAAGCCGGCGGGTTGCCTCCATCTTCGCCCTTCTCCCCGCTCTCTATCCTGAATCCGCCCTCCGGCAGCGGCGTCAGCGAGCGCACCGGCGCATTCGTCTCGATCGTCACGCCGCGCTCGCGCGCGGCCGCGCCCAGCCTGTCCACGAAAGACTGAAAGCCCCCCCGGTAGTAGCCCAGACGCGGCGTGCGTTTGTAGACCCTCGCCCAGAACCATGCCAGATTGACATCCCGAAAATGCGGGCCGAACTTACCCTCCAGCATCGGGCGCCAAAGCTTGCCGTACGATGTCTCCCCCATGCGCCGTGCCAGCCATTCATCCGCCAACAAGTCGTCAAACGCGCGCCACGGGGGCCGCGGATGATACTTCAGATAGGCCAGTACCAGCCCCATCCGCAGCTTCTGCGGCAGCGACAAATGCGGAAACCGCAGGAGGTGAGCAGGGCTGTCAAGCGGATAGTTCTCGCCCCGGTAGTGCATGACGGTTGACGGCCGGTGGATATGCAGCAGATCCCCTGCGCCGATCTGCTCCGTCAGCCGGATGATGGCGTCATCGTTGGTGAACAGATGATGATAGAACTTCTCCAGCGGCCAGTCCCAACTCTCCCGCCCCCTGAATCCCGACGCCAGCCCACCCAGCTCCGGCCCGTTTTCGAAGACATGTACCTGCGCACCGCCCGCGCCCGCCAGCTCGTAGGCTGCGGTAAGACCCGCTACCCCGCCGCCGATAATCGCGATCCGAAGGGCACCTTCTCCCCGTGAGCGCGCACTGAGTGAACTCATCAACGTTCAACCCTGTACTCAACCGCTGCCGCGCGTCCTGCTCGCGGCGTCACAGTGCCAGGCAAGACCCGTAAACATCCCAACCTGGAAAGAAAAAACCAGCGCACAGAAGGCGCTGGTCTATCTGCGATTGCGAAGCGCTGCCTTAAGGCGTACAGCTTCCTGTTCACGCGGCGGCCAGTGTCAGCGTCCCCAAGCCGCTTAGCTGGCGGTCGATCTCGTCCTGCGCATTGCTGTACAGCCGCAGCAGGTCCGCGTCGGTCCCCTTGAAGGTGCGGATCGTCTGCAGCGAGCAGAAGGCGCAGCCGCGCAGGAATTTATAGTAGTTGCTATGACACTTCATACAGTCGCCCAGATTGATCATCATCAGCACGAAAGCCAGACTGTCCGGGTGCGTATCGGGCAACACCGACACTCTGTCGACCAGCTCGCGCCAGCTGTCGCCGCGCAGATCCCGCAACGACGGGATCAAATAGGCCGGGAAGAACAACTCCGCCTTTCCGTCGAGTACCGCATCATTTACATCAACCATACGTCCTCCCTTCACTCGTCCAACGCACTTCGCATTGGCGCATACACCACTGCCGGGCTGTTTACGAGGAAGACTCCCGCTTCAGCATACGTCCTTTCATTATACGTCTAAACTATCGCCGGGATTCAGAATTGCGCACTCAATGTCGGT
>DAOUHY010000072.1:0-5283 GCA_034428435.1 Caldilineaceae bacterium
CCTACCCCCGCAACGCCTTCACCACACCATACGCACCCCGCGAAAAAGCCGCCAACGGGCCCCCGCGACTGAACAACGGCACCGGCCCCGGCATACACTCGCCGCCATCCAGGTCCTCAACCGCCGTCAGCACGCGCTGCAGGCCCACCTCCACCACCCGCCGGCGACCCTCGTCTTCCAGGGTCAGACCGCCGCAGGCCAGGACCACAACCAGGAGGTTGGCAAGCGAGTGCTCGCGGTACAGGCGCCAGCACGCCTCGAACGTGAACCCCTCCACCCCCATCTCACCGATGATTTCAGTGTACTCTTCCAGCACCTCGCGCTCGATCTGGCGGCGCACCTCCGTCGTAACGCTCCCCACCAGGAAATAGGCCACATCGAACAGGGGGCTCCTTAATCCGCTCACCTGCCAGTCGATGATCGCGATCTCCTCCCCGCCGTCCGCCGCAAAAAAGATATTGTCCAACCGGAAATCGCCGTGGCTGAGCGTCTTCGGTCCAGCCGCGACACGAACGATCTGGCTGTCGATGCGCGCCGCGTAGGTCTCGGCTAGACGGCGCATATCGTCCGAGAAAAAACTGCCGAACCTCTCAAACGTGGGCGCAAGGTGTACAAGATAGACAAGCTGAATCAGCATCCTGCGTCTTGGCGAAAAGGAGTCGGTAAACATGTTCAACGGCGGCTGATCGGTCCTGTTCCAGTAGGTACCGTGCAACTTGGCGATCGCGCGGATTGCGCGCCGTGTCTGCTCCGCGCTTGCGCCGTCAAAATGGCTCACCGTATGCCAGTCCACAAAATCCTCCAGCACCAGCACAAAGCGATCGCTGCCGGCTTCATAATCACCATATAGCAATGCCGGCGACCGTACCGGCGCCTGAGGCGCGATCAGCCTGTAAAAGTCGTATCCCCGTCTGTGTAACCCCAGACGTCTGCCCAGACGCCGGTTCTTGGCAAGCGGACTGGGCAACTTCACGATGACGGTTCTCGGAGCGCAGCAAGTCCGCTCAGTCGCTGCCTTCAGCTCGTCATACATGAGCTGGCAACGCAGGATCGTACCCATGAAGCCCACGCCGCTGCCAATCTCCTCCCAAGCGATCTCTTTAACAGGAGGAAGATCAGACGCACCGCCCGCGGTCAATGCCTGTTGCATCCACTGGGCGGTAACCTCCTCCGGCTCTCTCGGAATTGGGGGTCTGGTCATAGCGCTGATTCACCTTCAATTTCAGCGCGCGCCGACCATACGCGTATGGCCGGCGCGTCCGGTTATCTATGAGGTTTCCAGATTTCCTGTTCTGTCAGCGCAGCGCAATGGTCAAACTGGACCGGTCCCGCCGCGCCTAAGACACCCCGCCGAAAAGCGATGGAGCCGGCCCCCGCTCCGCGCATTCATACTGTTCATCGACGCGCAGGTTTGGGCGCGCCAGCGCCTGATTCGAAAGCTTGTCACACCTTTCGTTTTCCGTGTCCCCCGCATGACCCTTCACCCACTGGTAGCGCATCTCGTGCCCGTCACACAGGTCCAGCAGCCGTGTCCACAGGTCCGGGTTGACAGCAAGCTCGCCCTTCCTGTTGCGCCGCCAGCCGTTCGCCCGCCACCTGCGCGCCCAGCCCTTCGTCAACGCGTCCAGCACATACCTCGAGTCGCTGTACAGAGTGACCCTGCACCGCTCCTTCAAAGCCTCCAACCCCTTGATCACCGCCAGCAGCTCCATCCGGTTATTCGTCGTCCTCCGATACCCGCCCCACAACTCCTTCCTGTGCCCGCCGAACAGCAGCACAACCCCAAATCCCCCAGGACCCGGATTCCCGCTGCACGCGCCGTCCGTGTATATCGTCACCTCCTTCATATGCGCCGTCCACCCACTATATCAGCCCCATTCTCACCATCATCCTGCACCTGACCCACCCTGCTATCACCGGCATATAATCTTCACTGACCACTAATTGTCCTCCCCCTGCAGGTGACTGTACACAGTCTCCAGGCTCTCTACATCCGCGATCGTGGAATCGGTGTGATGTACGACGTGAAGAACGCCCGTCCCGCAGTCACCGAACTCGTCACAAGTGAGCTCGCCAATGATGCCGCTGAAATCCGCCGTGCCCGTCAACGCCTCCCGCAACCGCGCCCGGTCGATATAAAGTGCATCCCCCTGCACAACCGCAACCTCCTCTATCGCCCGCAGCAGCATCGTCGCCGCGTCATACGCGTGGGCCATGTACACAGAGCCGGGTGGCGCATTGTACTTCTCCTCATACGCCGCCGCGACGTCGCCTCCGTTCTTCCCGGTCGCCTCGTTGACGCTCGTTTCGAAATTCAGTTCCGGGCTGGCCACATACATGCCCTCCGATTCCGGTATCGCCAGAAACTCGAAATCCACCAACGCCGCGCCGCCGATCACGACCACATCCTCCAATCCCGCCACCTGGCCCAACTGCCGCACGATCTCGCCGGCCTCGTCCGGAAATAACGGCAGAAACAGACCTTCTGGGTTAGCCGCGGCAACCTCGGTCAGCACAGCCGTCATATCCGTCTGCCCCTTGCTGACCGTCGCAATCGTAACCCTGCCGCCCCCCTGCTCGAACACTGTCGCAAACGCATTAGCCAGGCCCGAAGTGTACGGATCGCCGTCATGGATGACCGCCATGCTGTGCAGGCCCAGGTCGCGGTACGAAAACGCCGCTACCGCCTCCGCCTCGTAAAGGTCGTTATTGGCCGTGCGGTAATAGCCCGCATAGTAGGCGGCCCCCGCATTGCCCCGCAGGTCCGACGTCAGCGAAGGCGCCGTATTCGTCGGCGAAATCAACACCAACCCGGCCTCGCTCAGTATCGGCGAAGCCTTCACCGCCGCCGCCGAACACGAAGTCCCGATCACGCCCACCACACGCCCGTCACCCACCACCGTCTGCGCCGCCGCCGCGCCGCCCTCCGGCGTGCACAGCGAGTCCAGACCCGCACCCATCGAAACCTCGTGCCCCTTGATCGGCCCGTAGTCCTCCAGCGCCATCGCAACCGCACGCTGCGTCGAAGAGCCCAGCTCGCCGATGCTCGAAAGCACAAATGCAGTCCGGATCTGAATATCCTCGCCCGGACCCACCACTACCGTCCCCAGCGGGCTTCCCACCATATTCTCAGGAATGCACGCGCCGCTCACAAGCAGCGCAAGCACCAAAATCGGCCAGCGCAACAGCCCGCTGCCGGGCCGGTCTGTCTTCAACATATCTTCACCCCTTGGTCTGAAAAGCCTTCAATCAGTGCCGCGCTTACGGCGCGTACCGGTAGACAACCGGCAGACTTTCAACGTCGGTCATCGAAGAATCCATATGCTGCGATATCTGAATGCGGCCCGTGCCGCAGTCGCCGTACCCGTCACACGAAATCGTGCCGATTATGCCGTTGAATCCGCTCGTACCGCCCAGCACCTCCCGTAGCTTGGCCCGGTCGATATACAGCGCATCGCCCACCACAACCGCCACCTCCTCGATCGCACGCAGCAGCAGCGTCGTCGCGTCGTACGCATGCGCAAGGTAAGCCGACGTCGAATGCTCACCGTACCGCTCCTGGTACGCCGCGTTCAGCTCGTCGCCGCTCCGCCCCGTCGCCCCGTTTACATTGGCGCCAAAATCCAACGTCGGGCCCGCAAAATAGAAGCCCTCCGACTCCGGCAACGCCAGGAAATCCGACACCAGCAGGCCCCCGCCCCCGATGCGCACCAACCCCGCCAGCCCCTCCACCTCGCTGCCCTGGCGCAAGATCGGCCCCGCCTCCTCCGGAAATATCGGCAAAAACAGGCCCTCGGGGCTGGCCGCGGCAATTTCAGTCAGGACGGGGATCATGTCGGTATCCCCCTTGTTCACCTTCGCCACCGCCACCATGCCCCCCAGCTCCTCATACGCCGCCTTGAACGCCTCCGTCAGCCCCGACGTATACGGGTCCCCGTCATGGACCGCCGCCATCCTGCGCAGGCCCAACTCGTTGTAAACAAAATCAGCCACCGCCTCCGCCTGGTAAAGATCGTTGCTGGCGACGCGATGATACCCAGGATGGTAGTTCGACCCCGCACCCCCCCGCAGATCCGATGTCAGCGACGGCGAAGTCGTCGACGGCGCCACCATCACCAGACCGGCCTCGCTCAAAATAGGAGCCGCCGCAGCCGCCGCCACCGAGCACGATGTCCCGATCACGCCAACCACCCGCGCGTCGCCCAACACCGTCCGCGCTGCCGCCGCACCGCCCTCCGCGCTGCATAGCGAGTCCAGGCCGGCGCCCATGCTCACTCCATGCCCCTTGATCGGCCCATAATCCGCAACCGCCAGCCCAACCCCCCGCTGGTTCGGCACGCCCAGTTCACCCGCACGCGTCAACGCCCCCAGCGCACGAATCTGAATCTCCTCCCCGCCGCCGACCACCACCGTGCCCAATGCAGGTGTCTCATAGTCCACCGGCACACACGCACCGGCCACGATCAGTACCGCCAGCAGGCCGACCCAGTGCAAAACTCCAGAACCAAAACAGCGCTTCGTCGTCATCGCTACTTGCTCCTTTGTCTGGTTGACCTCCGCTCCCTTGCGGATCGTCGCAACGCCCGTTATCGCGCACTGCGCCCTGGCTGCAGCCTGTCCCCACCCAGCCGCAACGCGGCCGCACACACCCGATCTGCAGCGATCGTAAACGGTATAACGTCCGCCGAAAATCAGGTGCTTGTTTTTCCGAGAGGGGTTACCGCAAACGCCCGAACGGCGTCCGTCGTCCTTTTGTGACCATTATAGGTACTTTTTGGCCGGATTGGCAACAATTTCAGGAGATTGAGGTCTCTCCCACCGGGTCAGCCGGGGAGGCAACCCGCCCTGGACAGGGGAAAAAGAGGAACCAGCAAAGTCGCTATGACGGCCCGTCCGACGGGCCAGCCGGCAAGCGAAGATTGCGTTCCGCCTCCGCAACCGTCAAATCGAAAGGTCAAGACCTGTATAGGGAGGGATCAGACGTTGGGCGAATCCTGCTTTATCGTCGATTGCATCGAGGCATACGTCCTCTGAATCTCTTCTTCCGCCCAGCGGATCAACTCCAGCCCGTTCACCACCGTCTCCAACTGCTCCTCGTCCAGAAGATCCGCCAACAAATCGAGTCGCTCCCGCCCAATCTGCCAGAACCGCTTGATCGCCAGCTCGCCAGAGTCAGTCAATTTGCAGATTACGACCCGCCGGTCATTCGGATCGGAGACCCGGTCCACCAACCCCTTTTCCACCAGGCGGTCCATGACCGTAGTCGTCGCCGAAAGCGCCCGA
>DAOUHY010000073.1:0-4088 GCA_034428435.1 Caldilineaceae bacterium
CCGGGCGGCCGTCAAAGAGCATATGCACCCCCTGAAATACGAAGCGCTCATCATGGCCGCGCAGGCTCAACACGCCTTTCATACGGAAGATGTCCTGTCCCTGTTTGAGCAGCAGTTGACCTAACCAACCATTGAGCCTCTCCAAGTGAAAGTCACCGGGGAGGGTGATACCAACGGACGTCACTTCTTCGTCGTGTTCATGATCGGGCTTGTACTCGCGGGTTTCGAGCGGGGTCTGCACGGCATCCGTACCGCACAGGTGCGCGTCGAATTCATCAGGGTGATGCTCGGTGAACAGCATGTAATGGCCCGGCTGCTGAATCACGAAGTTGAAGACGGTCTCGCCTTTTCCGCTCAGCACGAGCTGGTTGTGCTGTCCTTTGCCGAGGCGCAGCGTCTCGCCTGCCCGTACTGCCTGCTCATCTTCAGAGAAGGTCAGTACGGCGCCCATCAGCGTCGCTGCTGCCGCCGCCAATCCATTATTTGGCAGCGGCAGCAGAGCGGCCCCCATCACCGGGTCAGGGCCTTCACCCATCACCCATTCGTAAGTGCCGGTGTTCAGTTCATAGATGCCCGACCATTCAAACGGGTATTCCGGCTCCATGAACTTCGGGTCGATTTCCAGTGCCCGGTCGAGGTTGAATCCGCCCACATTGAGAATCTTATCCATTTCGACCACTGCGTCGCGGGTGCGGAAAATTTTCGCCATGCTGTTCATGCTCTTGATGCGTGCTTCGAGTCTGTCGAGGTCTTCCGGGGCAACCAGATCAATCTTATTGAGCAGGATCACATCGGCAAAGGCAACCTGTTCTTTTGCCTCATCGCTGTCGTCGATGTGTTCCCAGATGTGTTTGGCATCCACCACCGTGACGATCGCATCCAGCATCAGTTTTTCCTGCATATCATCATCCACGTAAAAGGTTTGCGCGACGGGACCGGGGTCCGCCATGCCGGTGGTTTCGACCATGATGTAATCGAACTTATCGCGGCGCTTCATCAGATGACCGAGAATGCGAATCAGATCGCCGCGGACGGTGCAGCAGATGCATCCGTTGTTCATCTCGAAGATCTCTTCTTCTGCGCCAATGACGAGATCGTTATCAATGCCGACCTCGCCGAACTCATTTTCGATCACCGCGATCTTCTTACCGTGATTTTCGGTGAGGACGCGGTTGAGTAACGTGGTTTTGCCTGCCCCCAGAAAGCCCGTCAGAACAGTCACTGGCACTCGTGTTTCAAGTGTGTTCATCATGTTCGTGTGTCCTCTATTCAACTGTCGTTTTCGTTTTCGGCGGTCAGCGCTTCAGTAAGCGCCCGCGCCAGCGCGGTTTTTGGCTGATGCAGCATCCCGCAAGTAGCGATCAACTGCACGGCTAAACTCCCGCTGCAATGGCTTCATCCAGCGCAAACAGCGGGCGGTAGGCGTCATGGCCTGCGCCATAAGTTCGATCCATCAAGGTAGCGTACTCGGCAGCATAGGCGGGATTGGTGCGCCAGCGCACACCGAGATATTCCGCGGCTTTGACGATGCCCAGCACACCGTGTTTGATCTCCTCAAAGGTGTAATCCGGCCCCACCGGGACGCACATCCAGCGGGCGAGGTTCGCCGCCGTTCCCCGGTGATCCGGCGCGCCGTCAGCGCCGAGCGCGGCATAGTGCAGAGGCTGAATCTGTGGCAGCCAGCGCACGGGCGTATTTTCCTGCTCGACGTAGGCGTAGAACGTGGCGACATCGCTTTCCAGCGGAATCTGCACCGCGACCGCGGTCGCCAGCGCCAGCCTGTTCGGCTCGTGTGTCACCAGCCCGGCGGCTTCACGCAGACCGCGCCGCACCTCCGCCAAGTTCGCGCTTTGGTGCTCTGCCAGTTCCGGCAGACGTTCACACTGTGCCAATGCCTGCGCTGCGTTCGGGCAGTCAACCGGTTGACGCGATGCTCTCACCTCTGCATAGAGCGCCTCATCACTGAATGCCAGCAGCGCGCCGGGGCGGTCATCAGCATCAGGCAGATGCAGGCCGTACAGCGTCACCGCCGGGCGTTCTGCCGCGCCAGGCGTAGGCAGGGTGTCAGCGCAGTCGAGCCATGTAGCGTTGTGCGGCTGCCACAACCCGCGCACCACCTGCGTCCAGGTGAAGCGCGTCCTGGACGGCGCGAGGCGTAGATGCGCGTCAAAGTCCAGAAAGCGCGGCAGCGCCTTATGATGCTTGACCGACTCTGCCAGGTCATGGCTGGCATTGGCCGGGACACCGACCCATTCGCCCGGCTGAATTCCCGCGGCCTGATGCAGTAAGCGGCGAGCGCGGTAGGCGTCGCGCACCAGCACGACCCACGCGCCGCCCAGGCGTTCCGACCATGTCGCTTCTGCAGTTTCAAGCGTCACTCCGGCATGTAAAGCGGCGTTCGCAGGTAGGGTCAGCCGCTCATCCAGCGGGGGGTGCGCGGCATAATCTGCGCCACGAACCGGCAACCCACCGAGCGCCTCCACCGGGCAGAAGCCCCCTAACCATAACGATCCCCAATCAACGGGCAGTTTCAACATCTTTGTCCTCTTCATTTTCTCTATGTCTATGGGTGCAAGTGCTCTTCATAGGCGTAGATGACTACCTGCAAATCAAGAAACCAGCCTTCCCTAACCAGGGATAAGGCCCTCACAACCTTCGGCCAGACACAGCCCCTTAGGCTGTTCCGGTTGGGGCGCTGGGCGGTCTCCCATGAGGGCTGCGGACGAGCGTCTTTCGAGAAGAGAGTTCTCAGACAGGGGCTCTGCGCCTGAATGCGACTGCCACAGCGAATATCGCGCTTGCCACCAGGGTCATGGCAGGACCGGCGGGCAGGTTGAAGTGGTAGGAGATGTAGAGGCCGGTCACGGCGGCCGCGGTCCCTATTGCCGCGGCTGCTATCATCATCGAGACAAAACGTCTGACCAACAGATAGGCCGTGGCAGCGGGTGTGACCAGCATCGCCATGACCAGAATGACACCGGCCGCCTGGATTCCGATTACGATAACAAGGGCAAGCATAACCAGGAACACGTAGTCGACGATGTTGGTACGCCTACCGAGAACCTGGGCCCCCACGGGATCGAAGCTGGCGAACAGCAGCCAGTGGTGCAGAGCGAACAGCCCCAGGATGACCGTCACGGTTATCCCAAGCGACACATAGATGCTGGTCGGAGATATGCCGAGGAGCTGCCCCAGGAGCAGGTCTTCCATGTCGACCCGAATCGTGGTTGAAGTCGACAGCATCGCAAGTCCGAGGGCAAACATGGCCGCAAAGAGGATGCCAATGGAGGTATCGGTACTGAGGCCCGCGCGCCGGCTCACAATCCTGACGAGCACGGCAACGGCGACGCCTGTGGGGACGGCGGCGATGGCGGGGTTGATGCCCGCGATGAACCCAAGCACCATGCCCGGCAGCACGGCGTGGGCGAGAGCGTCCCCCATGAAGGCGAGGTTCCTGGTGACAACGTACGCGCCAACCAGGGGACACATCACGCCAACAAGCACCGAGCCGATCAGGGCTCGCACCATGAAGCCGTACTCAAGCGGGGCGACAAAGAACTCTATCACGTCCGCTTGCTACCGTTCCCCGTCCATCGTGAGGCGCACACCGTGGGCACCGTACAGCTGCTCCATGACCTCGGACGTAAACACCTCGTCGGGAGGGCCGCAGGCGCAGACGCGGCGGTTCAGACACAGTACCTGGTCGAAGCGTCCGGCCAGGTTGGTCAGGTCGTGGGTCGCCAGCAGGACAATGCGCCCTTCATTGCGCACTGTTTGGAGGACCTCTACGAGGCCCTCCTGGGCGCCGGCGTCAACACCGCTGAAGGCCTCATCGAGGAGAAGCACACTCGCCTCCTGGGTGAGCGCCCTGGCTACGAATACCCTCTGCCTCTGCCCTCCCGAAAGCTCTGTCATCAGAGCGGAGCGATGGTCCGACAGGCCCACGCGGCACAGGCAGGCGTCGACAAGCTCGCGATCTCTCTTCCCGGGACGCCGGCACCATCCCAGTCTGCAGCAGCGGCCCATCATGACAACGTCCATGGCGGTCACGGGGAAGCGCCAGTTGACGCTCTCTCGCTGAGGCACGT